>JAZRIA010000268.1:0-15535 GCA_045645045.1 Bacteroidaceae bacterium
GGGCACGTAGTAGGCAGAAATATATACGGTATCGGCAATCTGCGGGAATGTACCTGTGGGGTCACCCTGCTCTTGTGAAGCGAGTACAATACCGATTCTTTCATAATCGAGAATACCGAGGTTACTCTGCTTCAAGAGCAACGTCTTCTTGACTACCTCACCTGCTGGCACCTTAATCACACGGTTGTCAGAGAGCGCCACACCGTCGATACTCAACTGAGCACCATCGGGATTGGTCTCGTCCATCATAAGCAACTTGTAATAGAGGTCGCAGTCGATTTCTGACTTGTTGGAGAGCAACAAAGTGTAGTTTGCTGCTGAACCTGAAGGCAGATTGGTCACTGTAGCAACTTCCACTTCGATATCAGGCACCTCAATCTGCATGGTCTTTTCGTGTAGTTTGAACTTGCCTGGTTCGTAGTATCGCGTGTATTCCTCGTCTTCGTATGGTGCGCTGGTCTGTCCGCCACGTGTGCGGAATATATAACTCATCGGACTCTTATACACATCAACAGTCAAGGCATCATCACCACTTTCTACCAAGTTAAAAGAGAGACTTGCGATATTTGATTTTGTTGTGTCGTTAGACCAAACATCTACATGGTCTTCTTGCAAGGAGGTCTCGATTTCCCAACCTAAACCGCAGAAATCAAATCCAAGAACATTGCCCACAAGCATTACTGTACCGACTGAGTTTTCTCTATTAAAGACAAAAGTGGTATCAGTTTCATAAGAGTAGGTAATGCTCGCTCCCCCGTCAAAAGAATAGTTCTTCAACAATCGTTTGCTACTGTTTTGGCGTGCTTCCACTTCCCCCTGCTCATTCTCTAACCATGCTTCTACTTTTTCCTGCTCATTGGCAGCCAAATGTTTCTTCCAGTTTTTTATCTGCAAGTTGTAGAAGAAGATGGAGTCATTGTCTGCACGAACTGTTTCCCATTTGTCGTACACCTTTTCATCAATAAGTCGTTGAGGTAATACTATCTTGTAACTTGGACCTTCCAATACATCATCTTTTACTGCTCTATCGCCCCAAACTTTGTCGCTGTTATTTGTACCAAAATTAGGATCTTCAGGCGAAAGCATAGTAATGAACTTAAGTCCATCTGTTGTGTTTTGGAAACTGTTATACTCTTCAGGTGTTACAGGAATCAAAAGGTTGTTACGCATCGCCTCAAGATTAGGAAGGAGGTAACTTTCGATGTAATAGTGTGTATAGTTAAACTGCGTTTTGAACTTACTACCAACAGTCATAACATCCTTCACTCCTAAGTTTATTTCACCATTCGTACGGTGGAATCCTACCTCGCGTGCCTTACCAAAAAACAAGTTTGTTGACTGTCCTATATATACGTCACCAAGTGTACCTACAAGACTTGGATCATCTGAAGTTGAGATTGCTTCGTTAATGCTCAATGTATGCGACTTTGTCGTGGAGTTTGTAATTTCTGTGTTTAATGTACTTTGCACATTAAGGTCGTCTGATGTTGAAGTCTGTTGTTCAAAAGCCACACCAACACCAGTAACGAGTGTCACGTCACCACCAAGACTAGTTGTTACATTTAGACTACCTTCATTGCTTTGCGTATGAGTATCTACTTTTTCATAGACACTTACTGTACCCGAGCTCCATTCTGCGCTTGATCCACTACCCGGAGGGTCGCGAAGAATCATCAGCACCTGGTCAGGACCTTGCGTCACGAAGTTCGTACCTGTGGGCAAGGTGCCGAGGATGATGGCTTCCATTTGGGGTTGGTCGCCATCGTAGTACCAAGTGTTTACCTTACCGTCAATTTCGTAGGTTATGGAAAGTGTACGTGTGTAAGGTGCAGTGATATTTGCATTACCTGCTTGCCATCTGTACTTAGCTTCCCCCTTTTCGTTGAGCGCGATTTGGTTCCTGCGTACGTCAATGACGTCACCTACACTTAAACCGTCCTCATTGTTTTCTTCCACCTCTACTGCGATACGCTGGTTGTTGGACAGGCCGTTGGCAATGGTGACAATGCAATTCTCCAGCGGCACAGTGGTAGTTTCGGCTGTGTCGCCATCGTAATTAGTATATTGTTCATACCCCTTGATGGTGAATACGTAGTTATCGTTTTCTACGAAGAAGGGGTAGTCATAATTGTATATAGGATCGTTCTCTGTATTAACAAAGTCGATTGTAAATTCTCCTACTTCGTCCTTGAAAGTACGTTGAGCGATACCAAATGCTCCATTTTCAAAGTCGTCCTGAGTTACAGTGAAGTTGGGCTCGGAGTGGTAAATACGTTTGTAGAGGGTGTGGTATTCAAACACCGACTCTTCGCCAGCTACAACAAGTGTGTCGCTTGTTGTGTGTGTAGCATTGCTCAGGTCAACGAAGCCAGCTTCGCCAACAGATTGACTGGTTTTTACCACTACAGCCTCCGAAATATTGTAAGTAATAGGGGGCACCATGGCAGAGAACTCACCAGTGTTTGCATCTGTCTGAATGAAAATCTTTCCTGCATTTTCACCACTACCACGCCAAGAACTGCTACCTATTAAGTCTCCGCCAGAAGCGCATGTAAGGACTTCTGGATTGCTTTCGTAGGAATAAGTTGTACCGTTTACCACCTTCACAGCATTCAATAGGTAGTTGTCATTCGTAGGAGTCAATACGATTTGTGATACACCTATGTTGTTCACACTTTCGGCAAAGCCCACAGGTTTGTCGCCTTCGATATTACCCCCAACGATACGACCCGCAAGGTTAACAAGTGTATTGTCGTAGAAGGTGAGATTGGAGACACTATGGTCAAATGTAAACTTCGTATCAACACCTGTTGGATAACGACCTTCACCAGTGAATGTGTGACCATTCTTACCTACAGTGATATGGTGGTCGCCGATAGGCACGCTGATTTCGAATCGTCCCTGCTCGTCTGTTTCGATGAGTTTACCATCCTTTGAGCAAATATTGCCATCCACATAGAGGTTACAACCCTGTACGGGGTAAGTGGTGTTTTCGTAGTACACTACACCAGTAACGGGGAAGCTACTCACATCTTCAAACTCGATATTGTCGTGAGTCAATGTATTACTGCTTACATAACGAGTGTGGTAGGTGGGGTTGAATTGGTGAATACCTAATGTAGGACGTACCAAATAAGTAGTGCCATCACCGTTGAAGGGGATGCCACGTATAACGTAGTTACCATTCTCATCGGTGAAGCTGAAAAGAGAAAGTTGATCTTCTGTAGGTACAACCTCTGAGTATAACACAATGCCTTGAATGGTGGCATGGTTACTGTTAGCCATCCCATCCGTCTTACTGTAGTCGTAAATGTTGTGCAAACCGTTGATACCTTCGTCCACTGGCCAGTAGGCGAGCAAGTTCTTTTCGGTGCACGAAAGGATGCGGTTGTGATAGGAGTTCACTTCCTTGTCGGTGAGCTCCTTGGTCCATACGCGCATTTCGTCAATATAACCCTTGAACTCACTCTTACCGAAGGTTACTGAGCGAGAACGGTTGGTGTCTTCAAACTTCACATTAGCCTTGCCGGTGAAGGTCTTGAGGGTCTTGCCTTCCTCAAAGGTAATGCCATTTTCGTTTTCATCAGCCAAACGGATGGCACGCACAGTATAAGTGCTTCCACCGTCGTACGAGAATACGAGGTGAGAATATTCATCTGCAGGGATAACAATTCCTGTTGCGCCATAAGACGCAGCATTTGAACCCGTAGCACTCTTCACTTGCAATTCGTATCCTCCAGTTGTTGGACTAATGCCTAACCCCGCATAACCATTCACATCAAAGATGCTCTGTGTACCAGTTATGTTTGATTCCGGACGTACATACATCTGGATAGTCCAAGGACGATCGCTGCCTGTGAAGTAGTTCTCAATCATCTCGTCAGAGGGTTCCCATTGCATACCTGACGTGTTGTTACCATCGAGGTAGAGCGAATAGAACTGCTTTGCAGTATTATCATTGTCGCTTCCCTTGGTGAGTGTCACCTTTGCATTGGGTACTGCAACACCTGTGCCATACTTGATACGGCCCGAGAGAATACCGCGAGACAGAATGAAACCATCGGCTTCCATGGAGTTACCTTCTGCCCATCTGGACGGTGTCGTATTTGTAGCAGGGACATAAGCAAAAGCGGTCACCTTATAGACATAGAACTGACCTGATTGAGCTGACATATCTTCGTAATAGAATGCAGACTCCTTACCTACTGTCTCATAAATTGAGGTAAATACCGCCTTGGGGTCGTTCAGGGGTTTGCGGTATACCACAAAACGAGTGTCGCCTTCACTGAGCACGGTCACATTCCAGTTTAGATACACCATATTGCTGTATGAAGCCTTCGAAGCGGTAAACTCCTTCACCTGGGTCATTAAAGCATAAGTGAAGACCTTCTCTTCAGAGTAGAAGTCTAATCCCCAGTAACTGGTCTTGATGCGATACTTGTATTCCTTCCACGAAGTCACATTGTTATCGATGTAGGTGGTAGCTGTCTGACCTACCTCATTCAAGTTCTGCCATTTACCTGTGGACTCATTCAAACGTTGGATAAAGAAAGTCACATCATTACCTGTTTTCTCCGGTCTCCAAGAAATCTTGATACCACCATTCTCGCCATCGTTATTGTTGGCAGTAATCTCTGAGAAAGTGAAACTGTTCTCGTGCTTCACGGACGTGGTTACGGTAAGCTTTGAGTTGATGGGTTCAGAAACTGTACCATAAATAGTAGGAGCAAAGGTCACCCAATACGTGTACTCGGCACCTGCATCAATATTAGCGTCGGTATACGTCTTGTTAGTTTTGTTGAGCTTAGTATTTGTCAGGAGGGTATATTTAGTCTCTCCCTTTTTTCTTCGGAACACGAGCCACCCACCATCGGTGTCGTAGCTGGAATTATTATTGTTGATTGTCCAACTCAACTGGACTTTTTTGTCCCACTTATTCTGTGTGATTTTTAAATCACTGGGATACATAAATCCTTTTACCGTGGTAGAGAGTCTGCTCCCCTGGAAATGCTGGTTCGTAGTATGTTGCGTACGCTTATAGTATTCATGGTAATAAATCGTGTAGTTCTGAGTTTCGTCAAATGTGCCGTTAGTTAACGGCCCCTTAAGCGTGTACGAAGCCGCACCCGTAGTGTTGTTCAACTGCACAGTACCATAGTCGTTATTCTCGTAGTAACCATAATCGTCGACCGAATTGCTACTACCGAAACCATAGTATTCATTCCAACTGTCATGGATATTACCTGTTACGGACACCGCAATCTTGCCTCCAGGTTGACGAGTAAATTTGGCAGCCTTAGTGGCTGGAAGGTTATAGGTCATTTGGCCATATCTCACTACACCCTTCCCTTCCTCTCGATTCCAGTCAGCACCGTAGTTTGAACTACCCAAATTGCTTTTACCCATCCCCATCCAATAACCGTCTCCGCCATCATCATCAATATCCCACCAACCCGTCCAGCGGATGAAGAAACCACACATCTGTGCAGGTCCCATCTTTTCGCCAGGGTAGAACATGAATTCAGCGAGTTTAAGTTCCCCGCTATTGAATAGGTTATTGCGGTAGCTCACTCCATAGTCGGCGTTCGAATGCTGAACGACATTAATCTCTCTATCCATAAAGAGAATTTCTTTACCTTGCTCCCATGGATTATCGAAGTACTTCGTTGGTTCGGTGTTATACTTGGTCAAACTCGCTGCACTTCCGCCCACATAGAAACGCGAGTACTTCATCACGTCATCAGTTCCATCCTCATCGCGGTAAGGATAATTCCAAGAAATCCAAGGGTTGTCCAAGGTCAATTCCTTCCTGCTCCCAAAGTTGAAATGACCGTTGTAACTACTTGCACCCCAGTAGTCAGCATACGCTGCGTGGACTCCGCCGAATACCAGCAGAATCAACAGTAAACTTTTTGCAAAAAACTTTTTCATCTCTATATTGTTTTGTCTGGTTATTGTACTATTAGGGATTTTGCATTCTGTTGCTATTGTCTGGGGTAGCGGCTCTATACCTAACCTGGGTAAATATTTGACTACTATCCTTTGGTGAAGGGCACACAGGCACATACAACATGGGGTGTGTCTGCAATGCTGACACACCTAAATAAAGATATTCTGCCACAACAGGCAGAATGTTCATTCTGCCAAGTTTACAAATTGGGGGGAGGGGGGGGGGGGATAAAGAACTGATATACAGAGTTATGCGCAGCTCCTGCGCAACAAGCAGGAACCTGAATTCGTCCGTATTGTCTTAGTATATTCCAGCTCATAACTCCTTTATAGTTTTCCTTACCGCCACAAAAGTATATTAAATTATCTAAATGAGCAAGAAATGGGAGAAAAACATAGAAACGTAAATCACATTAGAAACAAAACAGGCTTACATTGACCTGCATTTTGGTCCTCCCGAGGACCGAACCGAGAGTTCCCGGTACTTTCGCCTCGGTCCTCGGGACGTCAAGCCTCGGTCCTCGGGAAGAGCAAAATCATCTTCCAGACAGGCAAGTCCGGCAACAGGCAGGCATAAAAGCAGGCAAACTGCACCATAAGACGGCATCCGCCGATTCTACAAAAACAAGTTTGTCAACAGTAGCAGCAAAGAAGTTTCCTTGCAAGGCAACACGAGTTCTCCTAGCAAGGAACTACAGACAAATCGTAGTAAACCCCAAGTGGTAAAGTATAAAAGGAACAGTCCTCATAGTAGGAGGATTAGAGTACTCATAGTAGGAGGACTGGAGTACTCATAGTAGGAGGACTGGAGTCCTCGTAGTAAGGGGACTGGAGTCCTTATAGTAAGAGGACGGGGCTGACCATGTGAATCACATCCGATGACGCCAAAAGCTTCATAGCAATCCATACTGACAAGCAGGAGAGGATGCTACTATGTTCACACCCTCTCCCCACGACTTAGTATGCCGTAATCCAACCTAATTATTCTCCATTAACTCAACCTGAACATAATGGGCAGGGCAAACTTCACGGTGCAGGGCTTAGTCTTCTCCTTGTCCAGATAAGCGGGTTCCCATTCGGGCATGGCACGCACCACCCTTTCGGCTTCCTTAACCAGAGCCATCATGGCAACCTTGTGGGCCTCGGCCTCCTCGGCAGAGAGAGTCTTGCCCTGTCTTGCCATATCCTTGGCATAGGCCTGGACGATCATCTCCTCCAAGGTCTGACCGCCCTGAGATTCATTTTTGCCAACAGATATAGCCCTGACATTGAATATCTTGCCAGTTTCAGAGATATAGAACTGCACTATTATCCTGCCCTGAACGCCTGCGGATTGGCACACCGCCGGATACTTGACATTCCTGGCGAGCCATTGCATCAAAGCCGCCTCCCCTCCCTTGAACTGGGCATTACATCCTGGATTCTCCACAACGTTGACCTTCAGGGTATCCAACTTTGTCTTGGTTTGAATAAGGATAACGGTCTTGCCGGGATAGCCCAAGGTCTTGGCAGCCTCGCCATTCTTAACCACGGTGAGCGAAGCGATGTTCTCCGCAACAAGGGACTTGAGACTCTCGGCATCCGCCTGACGGCCGTCCTGGAAATATACGGTGTCCGGACCGTCATGGAGTAATGCGGCAGAACCTTCTTCCCCTCCGGCTTGCACCATTGAAGAAATTTTAATAACTTTGTCCTCGTCTTCGGCAATGCCAGAAGGGGACGTTGGTTCACTGGTGGCAAAGGCACTGAGTGCCAGTGTTGCCATAGGGATGATGTACAGCACCTTGCTGCGCATCCATACACTGGATTTTGATTTCTGCATCATAGTGATACGTTTTAGAGTTAAACTATGGTCGAAGTTGTTGGCAAAAGTGTAGGAGCTGGTGCCAACAGCTTTTTTTATTAGCAACAACTGATAGTCGCGTGCCGAAATGCCATGGCGGAGGACATAGTCGTCGGCTTCGTACTCGTGCACATCGCGCAGGCTGGAGGCGAAGACATAGGCAAGGGGATTCCACCACTGGAGTATCTGCACGGCGGAGAGCAGGAGCAGGTCCCATGAGTGGAGAGAGCGGATGTGTCCTGTTTCGTGCAGGAGAATTTCACGACCGTTCTCGTGGAAGTCGCGCTCGGAAACCACCACATGGTTCATCCAGCTGAAGGGGGACACCTCGCCGGCATGACAATGTATGTCTATGCTACCTTCTACATCGTGCCATAGATTACCACGTCTGACAATATAGTTCATGCGCAGAATCTGCATAATACGCCACAGGAGCATGGCCATAGCCACGAAACAGAAGAGTACCGAGACGACATGGAACCATGAAACCTGAACGGGAACATGCTGGGCTTGTACGCTGAATTCGGGCAAAAGGTGGTATCCTTCCACGGGTATGCCCACCTGCACCATCTGCTCTTTGGCCGCCTGCACCACAGGTTGCTTGTCCAAAGACAGGAAGTGGACATCCAGCATGGGAAGCATCACGGAGAAAAGGAGTATGAGCAGAAGCACTGCCCTGTTCAGGCGGAAGAAACTCTCCTTCCTGAGAATAAGCATGTACGGCACATAGAGCAACGTCAGCACAAAGGCCGAACGAATGGAATAAAGAAATATTGCTTCTATCATGAAATAAGGTTTTCAGAGTTTTTTGTATAATCGGAGAAGTCAGAGAATTCGGAGTAGTAAGATTTGACTAATTGACAAACATTACTCTTCCCTCTCCACCGAGGCGAGAAGTTCCTGGATTTCCTCTGGAGTAAGGTTCTCCTCGCGTATAAAATAGCTGAACATGGACTTCAAACTGCCTCCAAAGAAGTCCTTCTTAACACCTTGCATAGTTCGGCGAGTATACTCTGCGCGCGATACCAGAGGTTCAAACAAGTGGGTCTTGCCCTCGCCCTTGTTTTTGGAGTATGTCAAATACCCCTTCTCGTAGAGTACCTTCAAGTAGGTTGCCACGGTGGTGTAGGCAAGTTTAGGTTCTGGCCACTCGTTGACCAAATCCCATGCACAGGCTGGACGGTCAAGGTCCCAAAGAATTTTCATAACCTGGAACTCCAATCTGGTAAGCGTGTTCTCCTTCTGTCTCATATCAGTAATAGCGTTTTAGTGTGTTTGCAAGGGCAAAGTACGGTAAAGACAACGAATATCGCAATACACAGATATCGAATTTTTGCGAGAAGGGAACGATTTTAACGTTTATTCGTAGTTATTGGAGCACATTTAGACAAGTGGGGCATGAAGAAGTCCGTAAAAGGACAAATAAACTTAAAAATTAATTGAACCTTAGACCTTTTACATCAAAATGTAGTATCTTTGCGCCGTTGAATCTATATTACTAACCAAATATAAATTAATAAGGATTATGAAGAAGTTGATGTATCTTGCCGTTCCTGCCCTGCTGCTGGCCAGCTGTGGTCCCAAGGAGTACGCTATTCAGGGCAAGACAACAGGAGAGTATGAAGGCAAGTTGGCTCTGTTGCAGAACAAAGAGGGCGAAACAGTGGATTCCTGCGTCGTTGCAGACAGCGCATTTGCTTTTGCTGGCTTGGTAGCCGACCAGAGTGCATACGTGATCAGCGTGGAGAAGACAAAAGTGCCCGTAATGGTACAAAACGGTGCAACCATCACCGCAGACCTGACCCAGGCTCCCGCAGAGGTGAGCGACAACGGCGGCTTGAACGACCAGTTGAACGCCATCATGCAGACTGTATCCGAGGCAAGCAAGGCTCTTAACGAGAAAGCAGAGAAACTTATGGCCGAGGGTATCGCCTATCCCCAGGTACGCGACTCTATCCAGGGCGACATCGAGGCTTTGTACGACATCTACCGCAAGGGTATCAGCGAGAACAAGGAGAACCTCGTGGGTGCACGCATCCTGGGTATGGTAGTACGCGAGTTCTATAACGACCTGGCAGAACTGGACTCTGTTATTGCCGAGGTGAAGTATGCCACCGAGATTAAGGCCGTAAACGACCTGCGCACATTCCTGGAGGTTGCCGAGAAGACCAAGGAAGGCAAGATGTTTGTTGACTTCAGCGGCTTTGACCTGGAAGGCAACGAATCAAAGCTCTCTGACTATGTGGGCAAGGGCAAGTATGTGCTCGCCGACTTCTGGGCTTCATGGTGCGGTCCCTGCAAGCGCGAGATCCCCAACCTCATCGAGTTGCAGAAGCAGTTCGGCGGTGAGAAGTTCGTGGTACTGGGCGTGAACGTATGGGATCAGGAAGATAAGTTCAAGGAAGCCCTGAAGGAAGAAGGTATCACATATCCTCAAATCTACGTTCCCCGCGACGGCAAGGTCAATGCCACCGAACTCTACGGCATTCAGGGCATTCCCCAGATTATGCTCTTCGGCCCCGATGGTACCATCGTGAAGCGTAACCTTCGCGGCGAGGAGATGAAAGCATTCGTTGCCGACCAGCTGAAGTAAGGCAGAATCCCTGCATTACACACATACACATAGAAGAGGGCATTGCAATCATGCAATGCCCTCTTCTTGTTCCCATAAACCGGTATTCCCTTTATTGTGCACGGAGTTTCCAGACCAAGCAGTTCCCTCAGAATGAATAAAAATATTGGAAAAAACTGATTCTACATGTTACAAAAGCAATACCTTTGCGTTATATCAGTAGAGACTGGGCAATAACAGCCATACATACAATCACGTCCAACAAAGAAACATGAGTCAGGCACAGCATACCAAACCTACCGGAGAAGAAAAGCAGGATAGCCAAGAGCATCCCCTGCTTTTGGCCTTTGGCAGAATGCAGAATATGCTCCTTGACACAGCACGTCGCATACTGCATAGCCACGAAGATGCCGAAGATGCCCTACAAGAAGCATTCGTAAGGCTATGGTCAAGATCGGAGAGAATCAAAGATGAAGAAGATGCATCGGCCATGCTTTACGTGACGACCCGAAACATCAGCATAAGTTCCCTGAGGAAACGGAACACCAACAGGAATGTGGAAACAGGGCAAACGCAAGAAAACATCACCCCATCCCATGAAGAAGAACTGGAAAGAGAGGAAACCTTCTGTCGTATTGAAGAAATAGTAAAACAGAAGCTAACACCATTGCAGCAAGACATCCTGAGGATGAGAGAATATGAGGAGCAGAGTTACGAAGAAATAGCCAAGTTGCTGGATATGCAACCTCCAGCCGTAAGGATGCAACTATCAAGAGCACGCAAGACCATTCGTGAATGTTATAAACAACTTCAACATGAATAACACCTACCACACATACAAGGCCGAATATTGGGACAGACTCATAGAACGGTACTACAACGCAGAGACAACTGAGGAGGAGGAAAGAAGCCTGAAGCACTTCCTTACCTCAAAGGAAGGCAGCGACAGCCGTTACGATGAGATAAAGGCTGTCATGGGATTTATTGCAACGGGCAAAAGACAACATTGCTGCACCAAAGATACAGTAAAGGGCATTGGCCGGCAAAGATACCTCTACACCAAAATAGCCGGAATGGCAGCATGCGCGACGATGGCATACTTTCTCATCGGGCACACTTTGCTATCATCACGCCCGACGGAATATCCGGACGTATGCATTGCCTATGCCGATGGCAAACATATCACAGACCGACACGAAGTACTGTCGCTGATGAAAAAGTCAATGCAAAGCGTCACCGTAACCGAAGAAAACGAAAAACACATGGAAGAGCAATTACACAACATGTTCAACACCCTTTCCGAATAACAGATATGGCACAAAGAGTAATATTATTGGCATTGTGGCTACTGATATCGCCAATGCTGCTTGCACAGACTGATTTGAAAATAAACGAACTGTTCGACATGGAACTAAAAGGTGCTACAAAAGTACATCTAAGCGGAGCAAGCATAGAAACCTACCATCTCAGCCTATTCAAAAGCCTTACCGTCCAAACATCAGACAAGACAAGCCTAATGATTGAAGCAAGTATAGAAAAAGATGTCAAGGATGCATTCTGCCACGAATCAAACCACACAAATGGTCGTCTATACTATGGACTCTACCAACTTTCTTCTACCAAGAAAGGCATCAACCGCTATATTTTCTACCGTAACAATGCACTGAAAAAAGGAAATGACAACAACATTACCTTAATCTACATGGAAGGTAGGGCCGACATAAAACAGCTACGCAAAACTTTTACCAAGCATTAGACAACACATAATATAAATATCAAATACGAATAGACAATGAAACTGAAAAACCTCTTACTTTGCCTTCTCTGCACCGTAAATTTCGTGACTACGTATGCCCAAGACAGAGCAAACAGCTGGAGTTTCTCCGTACTCACTGACGACATCCAACTGAAAAAAACACAGCACAAATCCAAGTCCGAGAACTTTCTGAATATCGGTGGTCTGGGGTTTGGCTTTGTAAACGGTCTGAACACACCTCAAGACATGAATGTGAGTATGGGTTCTTCAATGGAGATCTTCTTCAACCTCTTCTCTTGTGGACGCAAATACAACCATGGGCGTCACAAATTAGGTATCGGCATGGGATTCAACTGGAAGAACTACAGAATGACAGGATACACCCGTTTTGTAAAGGATGGCGCTGGCATTTCCCTGTCGCCCTATCCTGACAATGCCAATATCGACTTCTCGCGCCTGAAGATATTCAGTATCACATTCCCATTGGAATACAAATATAAATTCCATAAGGACTTTGCTATAAGTGCGGTTGCCATACTGAACTGGAATGCATACGGAAGCCTGAAGACGAAATACGAACTTGACAACAGGAAAATAGAGGAATGCAGCGAACAGATAAAGCATCGCCCCGTAAGCATAGACCTGCGCATGGGTCTTCACTGGAAGTCACTGGGAGCGTATGTGAAATACAGTCCCTGCAACGTTATACATTGCGAATACGGTCCACAGTTCAACGGATTGTCGGCGGGTGTAATGATTGGATTGTAACCAAACTGGGACAATAGCAGACCCACAAGACCAATACCAGACAGAAACGACAAATCGGGGCGTGCCTGTTCACCAGTGCATACCCCGATTTTATATTACCTTGGCAGAATTCCTATCCCAGCAGTTCCTTCACCTTGGCGGAAATGTCCTTGCCATCGGCACGGCCTGCCAGACGCTTGCTGGCAACGCCCATAACCTTGCCCATTTCCTTAGCGCTGGTGGCACCAACCTCGGCAATGATGGTGCGGAGTTCTGCCTCCAGTTCCTCGGGAGTGAGTGCCTTGGGCAGATATGCCTCGAGGGCGAGGACCTGTCCCATCTCCTCTTCTGCCAGGTCGGGACGGTTTTGCTCCACATAGAGCTGGGCCGTGTCCTTGCCCTGCTTCACCAACTTGGAAAGAATCTTCAGCGCCTGCTCGTCGGAGAGTTCGGCATCGGCACCGGGGGCGGTGAGAGCCTCCAGGAAATACTTCTTGGCATTGCGCAATGCCATCAGGCGAACCTTGTCCTTGGCCTTCATGGCCACGACTATGTCTTTGCTAATCTGTTCAAACAACATAATGTTATTGTGGTTTTGATTTATTAAATTTCTATTCCTCACACAAAAGTAGCGTTTTTGAGCGAACCGACCAAACGATTAAGGCAAAATCTTCCTATATGTCAGCGTCTGCACCATGCCTCGGCAGGCAAGATAGGAAAGAAAGGCTACCCACAGGCCATGGTTGCCATAGAGGGGGATGAGGAGGAAATAGCCGGTAAGGAAAAGAACCATGCTGATGGACATGGACAGGAGCATGAGGCGCGGAGATGTGGCACCAATGTAGACTCCGTCCCACAGGAAGGACGCCACGCCACACAGAGGAAGAAGCAGAGTCCAATGCCGGTAACGGGATACAGCTTCCAGAACTCGCATATCGTCCGTGAGAAACGACATGAACCACTCGCCTCCCAAAGCATACAATACCACAAAGAACAATGCCACTACCCCACCCCATTGGAAGAGTCTTCGTACCACGGTGCGGCATAGTTCGCTGTTGGCTGCACCAATTGACCTGCCTACGAGCGCCTCGCCGGCATAGGCAAAACCGTCCAAAAAGTAGCTGAAGATGGTGAACATCTGCATGAGCAGGGTATTGACCGCAAGTTCCACACTGCCCTGCGCTGCTCCAGCGGCAATAAACATGAAGTGCACAACTATCAGGCACAGGGTGCGCAGGAACAGGGAGAAGTTCTGGCGGTTGCTTGTGCTACGGGGAGCAAGTGCCTGGCGCAAGAGACGGCCGAACGGAGGCATACGGAAAGACTCTCTCCTCCATAACTTCCCATAATGTTTCAAGCAAAGGACAAGGGCAAAAGCGAACGCAACCCATTGCGCCAACAAGGTTCCCAATGCAACACCCTCTATGCGCATGCCCAGCATATAGACAAAGACTATGCTGCAGACAATGTTCAGCAGGTTCTGCGCTATGGCAACAATCATGGGGAAGCGTGAGTTCTGCATACCGATGTACCATCCGTTCATGGCAAAGAGGCCAAGGGCTGGTACGGCTCCCCATATACATATATTAAAATAGGTACGCGCGAGGGTTGCCACCTCTGCCTCAGGCGCTATGTACCATAAAGCGCCTTCACGCACAAATGGAGAAAGTGCCATTAGCAGCAAAGCAAGAACAAGGGCAAGGAGGAGGCTACGCACGAGCAATAGTACCACTCCGTTTAAATCCTTGCGGCCCCAGGCCTGGGCGGTTTCGCCTCCGGTTCCCATCCTGAGGAAACCGAACATCCAATAAATAATATTGAAAAGCATACCTCCCACTGCAATGGCACCAACATAATACGATGCTGGCAAGGAAAAATCTGTGGATTGGGCGGCAGAACCTCCCATATGACCGGTTACCGCAACATCAACCAATCCTAATAGAGGAACGGTGATGTTGCTGACAATGCTTGGCAAGGCAATGCCAAAGATACGGCGGTCAAGAGAGGAAATAAACGACATCAGGCGAAGAGCTTTTCGTCCAGTTCGTTGCATGAGGTCAGCAAACGGCCATCCTGGATGCAAACAGATTCCACCTTGGCCTTCAAGCACAATTTCTCGTCGGAGGCACGATAGATTTCCTGAAGGAACACATATCGTACGTTTTCCTTCTTGACGGTGAGACGGCAGATGAACTCATCGCGGCTACGCAAAGGCACCTTGAATTCCATAGTGATGCGTGCCACAACAGCATCAATGCCATGGGCATGCATTTCTGCGAAACTGATACCCTTCTCCAAAAGGAACTCATGACGTGCATGTTCCAGATAGTGCTGATAGTTGGCATTGTTGACAATACCCTGAAGGTCGCATTCATAGTCGCGCACCTTCAGGCGAAGTTCGTGCATGGGGTCTTGTATAGGCATATTCTTATTCTATAAACAAGTTCTACATAGGCCTCAGAACAACATGTCCAAGGCAAGAGAAAGAAAAAACGCCTTGTCAAGGCTGATTTGCCTCGGCAAAGCGTTCTTTCCATTATTGTTTTAATGTATCATTTAAAAGTCGTCAAAGTCAAGACGAGCCTTGCGGTTGGCCAGAGTGCGCTCGTAGTCCTCACGAGAACCTACCACGATCTTCTCGTAGTCGCGCATACCGGTACCGGCAGGA
>JAZRIA010000269.1:0-1086 GCA_045645045.1 Bacteroidaceae bacterium
GCACACAAAAACTACATTGACATTCAGTTTATCGTCTCCGGTGTGGAAGTGATGGACTTCTGTGACATCACCAAAGCCACTCCCAACACCGAGTACAATGCTGAAAAGGATGTTATGTTCTACACCGATTGCCCCAAGTCCGGCACTTGTGTGATCGAAGCCGGCGAGTATGCCATCTTCTTCCCCCACGATGTCCACAAGCCGGGTATGTGCTTCGGCAATCCCGCTCCCGCAAAGAAGATCGTTGTCAAGGTCAAGGTTTAAGTTATAAAGTAATGGGACACTTCCCGGAAGTGTCCCATTATTTTTTATTTACTGTTCCAGACCGGGCTTGCTGTTGAAGATCGCGCCCTGGCCCATAACCATCATAGCATGGTCATAGTAGCGCTCCCAGGCAAGCTCGTTTTTGCCGAAGTCGTTCCAGAAAGCCTTGGCAGCCACCTGGGCCTCATCGTCCTTGCCCACAGCCTTCAGTGCCATAGCATTGGCATAGCCCCGGAGATACTCCATATACAAAATCATCATTCGCACAGACACGGTCTGCACACGGTAAGGCATATTCTTATATGCTTCCAGAACCTGCTCGAACTCACGGGTCAAAGGCTCCACAGAGAGCAGCTTCTCCTCCATTTCAGGACGGTAATGCTGGCTCTTGTCACGGCGCTTGGAGTGACGGGCTTCCATATAGGTTTGAGGCATTCGCTCCTCGATCTTCTGCAAGAATTCGATGACCTTGTCACCGACCTCGCCGTAGGCGTGTGCAAAGTAGTCCTTAACCAATTCTTCGAAGCTTAAAGAAGTATCAAAGAGTGCATTGGCATAAACATAGTAGGAAATGCCGTTGGGGAAGAACGCACGCTGAGAACCATCCTCGATCATACCATCCAGGCCGTTCTCCTTATAAGACAGCACATCCTCATAGAGCCGCTTTGCAAAGCTCAACACGCCGGGTGCATAGAACTGATGTCTCCAGAAATGGTACTCGTAAGAGATGGCGGGAGAAGGCACAAACTTCTGCCACAGCTTCAGACGCATCATATGCTCTTCCATGGTTTCCAGACGGCCGGACTTATTCAGCACAAAGGG
>JAZRIA010000270.1:0-1945 GCA_045645045.1 Bacteroidaceae bacterium
CTATAGCCACTTCCCGCCAAATGGACTCCTTTGTCCCCTTCTCCAGTGATGTCCCAGTCTATCACACCCGCAATCTGGAACTTTCTGCCCCAGTCGAGCATGATGGTACCGTCGAAGTCCTCCTGCTGTTGCAGAATCCCATGCAGCACCTTGTCCACGTACACATAGTTCTCCTCATCGCGGTTCACGACCTTTCCTTCCATCGGGATGTTGAACACCTCGAAATACTTCGGGTCGCCATTGGCAAGCACCTGGGCACACATCGTGTCCTTTCCCACGATATAATCACGCAGAGCAATCCTGTTTTTCGAGAAACTCTCGTCACAGACATAGGCATAAGTCTCCACCTCAGGCAGTTTCTCAATCTGCGGACGGATATAGTCCCAGTCCTTATAGTTCATACCGAGCTGTATGATGCGTCCCATCTCGTCATACGTCATTCTCTTTGTCACATGCGGAGCTTCCAATGCGGAAATTCTCAAAACCAGGCCCAAGACTCCGAAGAACAATACCGAGATAGCAAACTGCAAGGCAAGCATCGCCGTGCGCGCCTTCGTTCCCTGACGCTTACGCATCATCGCTCCCTTCATGCCCACTCGGCGCAGATTCCATATCGGAACAAGTATTACAAGCAGGCTTACTCCGAGCGCCACGAGCGCAGCCATACCCTGCCATATAATGAGTTGACCCAATTCGGCACCACCCAGTTCCTTTATAGTCATGTGAAGGATATAGGAATGAACCAACTCCGAAGTTACGCACGAGATAGAGAACGCCACCGTCAGCATCACCACCACTTCGCTTGCCAGCAAAGCGTAAAGTCCTCTGTTGTTCGAACCCACGCACTTGCGCAGAGCCAACTCGCGCTGTCGGGTGTAGAACATCTGAATCATAAACTTCATGAAGTTCACCAATCCGGTGATGAATATGAGCAGGGAGACAAGGGTGACAACTGCATAAGTTGCCCAAAACTCAGCATCGTATTGGTTCCTCATGAACAGCGCAACCTTGAAAGGCGCTCCGTCGCTTGCCCTTTTCCACTCGACAGCACCAAACGCTTCCGACACTTGGCTGATTGTATAACCGTCTTCCAGATAGGCTGTACCCTGACACACGTCCCTGTTCCATATCATCGACATATAGACTACCGAGGTCACGTCATTGGCATACCCCGGTTTAGCCACACCCACAATGCGGTATGTCTTTCCCCAGTAGTCCTGCAACTGCTGGTAATTGTCTGGGTTCGGAGTAAGGCTCAGGAGCGTGACAGTCTTGCCTATTGCGGATGCCTCTCCGAACACTCTTTCGGCAAATGCCTTCGTCACGATAGCCTCGCCCTCGCCTAAAGAGTCACGTCCCTCGATAATGCGCGACTTTTCGCCCTCAACAGGTCGGAAAAAGAGCGGAGTGGCACCCTTAAGTTGCGCTCGGTAGGGAGTCTCCAAATCGCCTTCCACATATACATCACTTTCCATATTTTGCCATGTGGTAGTCTTTATACCCTTCAGACCATCTATGTTCTTGTCTACAATCTGCTTCAGGTCGGCAGTCTGAATCATATCCGCCTGGTTACCTGTCGTCAAAGCAGAGATTATCACTTCGTTGCGAGGTCCTATCGAACTATACAATAGAAGCCCGACATATCCGTACAGCGTCAGTCCCAGTGCCATGCACACCGCAGAAACTATGCTGTGAAACTTATATTTGAGCAGTTGACGAACTGCTATTTTGAGATAATGTAAAATCATAATCGGACCCCCTCCCTACCTCCCCGCAAGGGGGAGGAGTAGGATGTTGGGGTGGTATTAGTTGTTATTATTATTGCTAATTATTCTCTTGCCTTTATTCCCTCCCCTTGGGAGGGTTAGGGTGGGTCTTACTCCTTCCTCACCACATCTGCTGGATTCACCCTGCTTATCTTCCAGATCTTCCAGCCTACGGTAAG
>JAZRIA010000271.1:0-17108 GCA_045645045.1 Bacteroidaceae bacterium
ATCCCTCCCGCAAGGGGAGGGAGTAGTTACAACCGACATCTGTGAAATCCTGTCGCATCAGTGTTATCTGTGTTCAATTCACCGCTCACCGCTCCTCGCTCCTCGTTCAACTTTAAACCTTAAACTTTAAACTTTAATCAACTATGGGAACATTCAACAACAACTCCACCTGGGGCAAGATCCTCAACATCGTAATTACCATCCTCACGGCAATTGCTACCACCTTTGGGGTAACGTCGTGCATGTAGGACCCCCTCAATCCCCCTGCAGGGGGAGGAGAGGTGAGCGGTGAGCGGTGAACGGTGAGCGGAGCAGTTTTCCGTTTTCCGTTTTCCGTTTTCCGTTCGTTAAGTGAGCGGTGAGCGATAAACGGTGAGCGGATGAGCGGTGAGAGGGGCTAGGTAATCTGGGTAATCCGAGAATCTGGGTAATCGGAAATACCGCTCACCCGTTTAACGAACAAAGAAAGGACACGTAACCTGTGGTTAAAGGCGTGTCCTTTCCTTGAATTCGTTTAAGATGTCTGATGCCTTCTCCGTACTGATGTCGGGGAAATGCTCTGCCAGTATCTCTTTGAGTGCCTCTTCGGCGCGTTTGCGCATCTGCATTCTTCCTGTTGCCAGTCCGCTATGGAAGGGGGTGTGAGGCAACAGTGCGCGATTGAAGTTTCCGTCGCTCATCCTACAAAAAAAATATAAGCAAGGTGCTACTTGTGAAGACTATTTCCTGAATGCAGAGCGGAAACCACGGACAATGTTGAGTCCCAGGCTTACTCCTTGCCAGATGTTGAAAGCGTTGCGGGCAATCTGCATGGCAAAGTCCAACTTGTTCGTAGCACGGGGCAGTGGGGCGATGGCCTTGGTGACGGACATCGACAATTTCTGTTGGAGCTGCTCCAACTCAGCCTTCTTTTCTGCCTTCTTTTGCTGTATGGCCAGAAGGACGTCTGGCTGGTTCAGAATTTCCTGTGCTGTTGTCATTGTTGTGCTTTTGGAGTGTTGTCGTTTCCTGGCATGTCTGCTTCAAGGAAGATGCGTACCATCATTCGTGCTATGGGCTGAAGAATGAGTTTTCGGCGCATGCCCCATGATATGAGTGCAACGAAGAGCATTATGCCGGCAAGAGCGGCAAAGCCGAGTATTGCCGAGTCGGTAACCTGGTTGATCCAGAATGCAAGTGCGAAGCTGGCAAGCAGCAGCGCGATTCCTACCAACACGAGCATCACAATGCCCAGAGTGGCAGCATAGAACAGCCTTGTCATGCTCTCTGCCGCTCCCAGGGATATGTTTTCTTTCTGCTTCTGTATGTACTCCTTGATAAGGAGAAAGATTTCCTTGAATTCTTCCAAAACGTAGATGGAGTTTGAAGTGACCATAAATCCGAAAAGGTGAGGTCACATGATGCGCCCTCACCCTTTATTGCGGATTAAGGAATTGTTGTGAAAATACGGTATTTATTCAGCAGCGCCCAGGCCCAGGTCTTCAGCAATGTCGCTGGCCAGGTCTTCCATTTCCTTGCGGCTGAGCTTGATGCCGCGCTTCTTGAGGTTCTCGATAATCATGGCTCTGGTGTCAGAACCCTTCTCGGGGGCAAACAGGATACCACAAGCTGCACCTACAGCAGCACCACCAATAAAGGCAAGCAAGTAATTAACGGCTTTCATAATGTTTTTTGTTAGGGTGTTTGTATTATAATTGTGTTTCTCATTATATCCCTATATGGGTGTAATAGGACTTTTTCAATGCAAATATAGAAAAATTATTTTAACATATCATTGTTCTTAATGCCTTTTTAGTTGGTTTTAACTATTTTTTGAATGTTATAAGCAATATTGGCAATAAGTAAAAGCACTTTTTCGTGAAAATTTTGTATCTTTGCATCGATTAGATGAATGAAAATATCCATATTATACTTAAAAATATTATTAGCTTTGATATGAAGAAAATTGTTTTGATGGGTTTCGCCCTGCTTTCTATCTTTGGTGTGAGTTCGTGCAAGAGCGGTGAGAGTGCTTACAAGAAGGCCTACGAAAAGGCTCAGGCTCAGCAGTCAACCTCTACCACAATTACTCCTGTTGTTACTTCTGGCCAGGAAGAGTCTAAAACTGTGGCTGTAACTCCAGTTCAGACCGTTACCCCTGTTACAGACTACAGCAATGTTACAGTTCGTACAGAAGATGTTACATTGGTAAATGGTACAGGCTTGAAGGCTTATAGCGTAGTAGTAGGCAGTTTCGGTGTTCAGGCAAATGCCACAGCCTTGCAGAACAAGCTGACAGGTCAGGGTTATCAGGCACAGGTTGTGAAGAGCCCATCTAACATGTATCGCGTAATACTCAGCACACATAACGACAAGATTTCTGCTGCACAGAGCCGTGACAGAGTCCGTGCTACATATGCAGATGCCTGGTTGCTTTATCAGAAATAATTAATGGCTCGAGTACTGAGTATAGATTATGGCAAACGGCGCACGGGCTTGGCTGTTACAGATCCGTGCCAAATAATTGCAAATGGATTGACTACGGTCGAGACTCCATCACTGATGAACTTCTTGCAGGACTATGTCTCAAAGGAGCAGGTAGAGAGGTTTGTCGTAGGTTTGCCAAAACAAACAAATGGCCTGGATAGCGAGAATCTTCCTCGTGTCCAGGCTTTTGTTCAAAGATTGAATAACGTCTTTCCGGATATTCCGGTAGAATGGTGGGACGAACGCTACACCAGCGTCATGGCGCATCAGGTGATGCTTGATAGTGGCATTGGCCGCAAGGCCAGGCAAAACAAGGCTCTGGTGGATGAGATAAGCGCAACCATCATATTACAAGGGTGGATGGAAAGGCGCAGATAAAGATACAAGAAATAAACTATGATACTACCAATATATACATACGGGCAACCTGTTCTGCGCAAGGAAACCGAAGAGATAGATGCCGACTATCCCAATCTGAAGCAGATAATCCAGGACATGTGGGACACCTTGGAAAGAAGCCATGGTGTGGGACTTGCCGCACCACAAGTAGGCTTGCCCATACGTTTGGCAATAATAGATTTGGATTGCATCAGCGAGGAGGAACCTCAGTACGAGGGCTACAAGCGCACGTTCATAAACCCCTACATCGAGGAGGTTGACGATACAGAGATGGAGACCCAGGAGGAGGGCTGCCTCTCCCTGCCAGGCCTTTCCGAGAAGGTGACACGCCCCACACGTATCC
The DNA here is from genome assembly GCA_045645045.1 of Bacteroidaceae bacterium. Classification (GTDB taxonomy): domain Bacteria; phylum Bacteroidota; class Bacteroidia; order Bacteroidales; family Bacteroidaceae; genus Physcousia. The sequence goes on from JAZRIA010000271.1 coordinate 3,209, forward strand.
GAGTGTCCTATCAGGACGAGAATTTCGAGGAGCACGAGGAGTGGGTGGACGGTTTCCTGGCACGCGTCATGCAGCACGAGTTCGACCATCTGGACGGTGTGGTGTATACCGACCACCTGAAGGGTCTGCGCCGCCAGCTGATGGCACCTAAGTTGAAGCAGTTGTTGAAGGGAATTTTCCGTGCTGACTACAAGGTCAAGCCTTTGAGAAAGTGATTTTAAGATAAGAGGAAGCAGATGAGGCGTTTGATATTGTTTTTGCTGTTTGGAGTATTCCTCCAAATGCAGGTATTTCCCCAGATTAATGCCAATAGGGTAATGCTCATGGGGCGCAATGCCTTGTATTACGAGGACTATGTTCTGGCAATTCAGCGCTTCAATTCAGTTATTTCGGCCAAGCCATATATGGCCGAACCGTATTTTTATCGAGGTCTGGCCAAATTCTATCTAGAGGATTATGCCGGTGCAGAGGCGGATTGTTCCCTGGCATTGGACAGACGGCCGTATAACGCTCAGTATTACACTCTGCGCGGTCTTTGTCGTGTCAATATGGAACGGTATGATTTGGCCGTAGAGGACTATCGTGCTGCGCTCCACCAGAATCCGATGGAGAGAAATAGTTGGCACAACATGGTATTGTGCTATATGGAGCTGGAACAGTATGAACGTGCAGATTCAGCTTTAGATAGCATGATGTCGTTGTGGCCCCGAGAGTCCGTACAATGTACCATGAAGGCCCAGGTTTCTTTGGCAAAGAAGGATACGCTTCTGGCCGAGGCATGGGTGGATAGCGCCCTTGTGTTGGATAATTATGACGGAGGGGCATGGAGTATGAAGGCAGCCATGCTTGTAAAACGGGAAAATTACATGGATGCGGAGATTGCTCTGGACAGGGCCATAATGCAGAAGCCACGCATACCTGCCCTGTATGTAAACAGAGCATTGGCCCGTTTCCAGCAAAACAACATTCGTGGCGCAATGTCTGACTATGACCAGGCGATAGAGATAGATGCAGGTAATTATGTGGCTCATTATAATCGCGGATTGTTGCGTGCCCAGGTTGGAGACGACAATCGTGCGATAGATGATTTCAATTATGTCCTGCAACTGGAACCAGACAATATGATTGTTTTGTACAACAGGGCAGTACTTCTGGACAGAACAGGCGATTATCGTGGCGCTATACGGGATATTAGTACAGTAATCGATGCTTATCCACAATTCTGGATAGGCTATCGTCAGCGTGCATCCATTTTGCGTAAGATAGGAGACGTGTATGGCGCAGAACGTGACGAGTTTCGTGTACTGAAGGCAGAGATGGATGTCCGTACGGGAACATACAAGGTTCAAAAGACAACACGAAAGAAGGAAGAACGCAACATAGAAGATTACAACAAGCTCGTAGTTGATGATGAGCAGACGGATATAGACAAGTACGCCAGTGAGTTTCGTGGCAGAATCCAGAACAGGCAAACCGACCTTAAGGCCCTGCCCATGTATGTACTTGCCTTCTATAGCAAGGAGCATCCAACACGTCGATACCAGCCATATAGCAAGAGTGTAGAGGATTTCTCCAGGTCCAACAAACTTGAACAAACACTCTTGGTATGCAGTGAGGAGCTGGTTCTGGACAGTGCACATATTGCCTTGCACCAGGAGCGCATAGTCAGTGATATTGTTCTTGGTCATGACTGTCAGCTTGTTCTTGATTATTATATAGTACGTGATTTCGAGTCTTCAATGTCTGTACTGGATTCGATTATCGTGTCTGTTCCCAATGTTAGTCCTCTATATCATTTCCTTCGTGCTCAAGTGCGTACTTCACAAATAGAGGCCCAGCCCATAAATGAAAGCGAATTACGCTTGCGATACTTGGAAGTTCTGCAGGATTGGAAATATTGTGCTAAGATGATGGCAGATTTTCCCTATGCATCATATAATATAGGTAATATATATATAAAGCTGAAGGACTATAAGTCTGCAATAAATGCCTATACCGAAGCTATCGAGCGAGATTCCTCCATGCCAGAGGCATACTTCAACCGAGGAGTAGCAAAAATCTTAAGCGGGCAGACCGATGAAGGACTTGTGGACCTGTCGCAAGCAGGCGAAATGGGACTGTATCAGGCATACAATCTTATTAAGACACACTCTAAAACCAAAAGCAAATAAAGGGAAAGAAACAGTATAATGCTGACCAATACAATCATAAAAAAACGCTAACTTATGAAACACGGATTTGTCAGAGTGGGAGCAGGTATACCAGAAATCAGAGTTGCCGACCCCCAAAACAACGTCGAGGAGATAGAGAAGCTTGTACTGAAGGCTCAATCACAAGATATAGAAATTCTTGTTACACCAGAACTTGGCCTTACCGGATATACCTGTCAGGACCTCTTTTTCCAGCAGACTTTGTTAGATGAAGCAGAAGTTGCTTTGATGAAGTTAATGGACTTTACCCGCTCTATGGACATGGTCATAGTGGTAGGAATGCCTATTGCATGTAATACAGGGCTGGTGAATTGTGCTGTGGTACTGCAAAAGGGTAAAATTCAAGGCGTAGTTGCCAAGACATATCTGGCCAATCACGGAGAATGTGCAGAGAAACGTTGGTTTTCTTCAATACATGATATCAAGGAAACTAAAGTTTGGTTATGTGGTGATTTAGTAGAAATAACACAATACAGGGTATTTAATACACCTTCATGTTCGTTTGCCATAGAGATTGGCCAAGACCTTATGGCACCCGTACCACCATCCAGTCATCTGGCAATGATGGGAGCAGAGATAGTGCTGAACCTTTCTGCCGAAAGTTCCCTGGCAGGAAAGTATGATTATCTGAGAAGCCAGGTTGCAAGCCATAGTGCCAGGTGCATTGCAGGATATGTATATGCAGGAGCTGGATTCGGAGAAAGCAGCACAGATCTTGTTTTCGGTGCTCATGCATTGGTATATGAAAACGGAAATATTCTTGCCGAGAACTTGCCATTCTGCACAGAGCCACAATTGGTGTTTAGCGAAATAGATGTAGAACACATCAGGAATGAACGTCGAAAGAACAAAATCTTCTCCGACTCTGCAAAGATGCAGGATACAAGTAAATGTGTTTTCGTTGACACAGATATGATGGTCAAGCACTCTTTTGAACTGAGCAGAACATATAGTCCTCGCCCGTTCATTCCTGACAACAAGGATGCGTTGGACAAGCGTGCAGAGGAGGTCTATAACATTCAAACCCTTGGTTTAGCTAAAAGACTTAAACACACTAATTGCAAGTCTGTTGTAATAGGCATAAGTGGAGGGTTGGATAGTACATTGGCCTTGATTGTTACCGTGGGGACATACGATCGGTTAGGCTTGAACCGCAAGGATATAATCGGAGTTACCATGCCAGGATTTGGCACTACCGATCGTACTTACACCAATGCAATAACATTGATGAAGCAGTTGGGGGTAACTATTCGTGAGATTAGCATTAAGGATGCATGTTTGCAACATTTCAAGGATATTTCGCACAATCCCGACAGGCACGATGTGACATACGAGAACTCTCAGGCACGCGAGAGGACGCAGATTCTTATGGACATTGCTAATCAGGTGAATGGCATGGTTATCGGAACCGGCGACTTATCCGAATTGGCCTTGGGCTGGGCTACATATAACGGCGACCACATGTCTATGTACAGTGTGAATGGCTCGGTTCCCAAAACTCTTGTACGACATATTGTGGCATGGTATGCAGAGGTGCAGAAGAGCACTACAACACGGGAGATTCTTAAAGACATTATTGATACACCTATCTCGCCCGAATTAATTCCTGCACACGAAAATGGAGAAATCAAGCAAAAGACAGAGGACCTGGTTGGCCCTTACGAGTTGCATGACTTCTTCCTCTATTATATCCTAAGGTGCGGTTTCCGTCCAAGCAAGATATATTTGCTAGCACGTCATGTGTTTAGCGAAAGCGAATATGATGCCGAGACTATTAAGAAGTGGTTGTCTGTATTCTGTCGCCGCTTCTTTAATCAGCAATTTAAACGTTCATGTTTGCCAGACGGGCCAAAAGTTGGCACCTGTGGTCTCTCGCCACGAGGTGATTGGCGTATGCCCAGCGATGCCTCATCGGCGAGCTGGCTGAAAGAATGTGAGAGTCTTTAACTTCTATTGCTAACGTGAATTTGCAGGACTCATATTAATATAAAATATAAGTATCTATACCTAATAACTATTATAAAACACCAATAACTTAATTTACCTATGAAGAAACTTTCTTTACTAATTTTGTGCGCTTTTCTTGCTATGGGAGCAAGCGCACAACTCAAGCAGGTGAGTATCTCATCGGCACAGGCTACAAGCCATCAGGCGGGAGAAGATGCCTCAAAGGCAATTGACGGCAATGTCAATACCCTGTGGCATTCCCAATATCAGGGAACAACATTCCCCGTAACCTTTACCGCGTCCTTCGCATCGAAGACCCATGTAGATGTAATGCGTTATGTGCCTCGTACTAATGGCGACAATGGCAACTGGCTTAAGGTGGAGGTTGCGTATTCCGAAAGCAAGAACATGAACAAATGGGAGACAGTGGGCACTTACAATCTCAGCGGTAGCGGTTCCTATGATTTTCAGTTGGGCGAAGCAGGCTTCGATGTAGTCCGAGTGCGTTTCAAGATTCTTGAAGGCAAAGGTGGATGGGCTTCTGCCGCAGAAGTGGAGGCTTATGTAGTGGACAATACAAAGAAGGAGGCTTTCGCTGCCTATTTTGAGGATGAACTCTTTACAGTGCTAAAACCCGAGGTGACATCAAGCGAGGGTATTGAGGATGCTGATGTGAAGGCATTGGTAGACAATCTGCTTAATGACGCTGAAGGCTATAAGAAATTCCGTGTGGGAGAATATGAGGCCTATCGCCATTATTCTTCTTTGCAGAGCGAACTGAAGACCTCCGCTCCCTACAACCAGTGGGAGAACCCAACTGGCATTTACGTTAAGCCTGGCGACTCATTCTATGTTATGGTCAGCGGTATTGCTTCCGACATGGTGGGACTGAAGGTAAGGAACTGGGTGCAGAACGAAAATGGAAGCAGCTACGGTCTTCGCAATGGTCTTAACAAGATTACCGCTACTACTGAAGGTAATGTGTTTGTTGACTATTATACAGATAATTACAAGAATGCTCCCAATGTAAAGGTTCATTTCATTAACGGTTCGGTTCGTGGCTATTGGGATCAGGCAACCATGACCAATAAGGACTGGAAGGAGATGCTTGCCCAGTTGCCCAAGGACAACAGCATTATCATTGTTCGTAGCGAACATGCTCAGCTTGCCTATCCCGTTTCGGCATGGAAGGAGCATTGTCCCGAGAACGTGGATTCTTTGATGACCTTGTACCAGCAGGTTCAGTGGGCGGAGCGCGATATCCTTGGTCTTAACAAATATGGACGCCAGACAAAGAACCGCCAGCTCTATTTTGCTAGCACCTATGGCTTTATGGCCGCTACCGATGTGGGTGCTTATTGTAATGTAAACAGCCTTGGTGCCATCATGTGTCCCGACTCCAAGAGATTCGACTTCTGGGGTGTAGGTCATGAATGGGGTCACAACAACCAGATACAGGGTTTCCATTGGTCGGGCTGCGGTGAGACCACAAACAACATCTATGCTTCATGGGCACAGCTGCATTTTACAGGCAACCGCAACTACTTGCGTCTAGAGGACGAGAATAGCGGTATTGACGAATATTCTGGTATGCGTGGCGGCCGTATGCAGACATACTTTGAAGAAGGTCTTCGCAAGGGTGTTCAGTGGCAATTACAGGATGGTCCCGACTATCATGGAGCCACTCCGGGTGAGCAGACGGTAACAGGACAGGACTATAACGGTAACAGCACAGGTCCGGTTACTACCACCTCTCGCAACTATGACCACTTTGTCAAGCTTGTCCCCTTTTGGCAGTTGAACCTCTGGGGTACTTTGGCTGGCAAGTGCCCTGAAATTATTCCCATGGTTATCGAGGGTATCCGCAATACCCCAAACTACACCTCTACCTACAACACCAATGGTAAGCAGCAGATTAACTGGATGAAGCTGGCATGCGACAGCGCCAAGATAGACCTTCTTCCTTTCTTCGAGAAGGCTGGTATGCTCAAGCCTATCAATGCCTATATTGAGGACTATGGTGCTGGTTGGAACAAGATTAATCAGAGCATGATTAACAACCTCAAGAAGCACGTTGCCTCTAAGGGTTATCCTGCTTTCACCGAGGAGATCAACTATATCAATGGTCACAACTTCCACATATATCGCGACAACCTTAAACTCAGCGTGCCTTCTACACTTGGCACAGGTTGTACCTATAACAATGCAGGCAAGGTGAAGGTGGATCACACCAAGGTGAAGAATGCCGTGGCTTTCGAGACATACAACGCAAAGGACTCACTTATCCGCATCACTATGTATGGCTTGGGTGCCAACGACAGCCATTCATACACTATGGTGCTCTATCCCTCTTCAAGCGAGGAGGCAGATGCTGCAGCATACATCATGGCAGTTGGTTACGATGGCACACGCAAGAAAATCTATGCTAAGACCAACCAGCAGAAAGGCCTTGAGACAAACAAGTTCTATACAATTACCAGTGTTGGCAAGGGCAACGCACTGAGCTGTGGTACCGGCACTTCCATCGATACGAAGGGAAAGATTACCTGGAACCTTGCTCGTGCTGCCAAGTCAAACTCTGCCAATTTTGTGTGGTTCCTGGAGAAGAGAGACGGCAAGACCTACCTCTACAATCCTCAGAGCAACTCCTATTTCACAGGTACGTCTAATACTAAGACAACAGAACTATGCGACAAGGCTTCTGCACCATATTTCGAAGTTGCATGCGTAGATGAGACAAAGAGTACTTACACTTTTAACATGAATGCTTCCAGCCAGTACATCAATTCGTACGGTGCCACTGAAACTGGCTTTTGGGGTGGTGGTGCAAGTGACGCCAACAACATATGGACCGTTGAAGAGGTAACAACAGCCGAACTGTCAATTCCAAATGCCGGCTACTATATGGCTTGCTATCCCTTTGCTATTGAGTTGCCCGAAGGTGTGGAGGCTAATGTGGTTAGCGCAACAGCCAAGGTCAACTACGAAGGCACCGACTACCAGTACCTGGCACTGGAAAAGATAGAGGGCAACATAGTTCCTGCCAACATGCCAGTTGTATATGTGGGCAGTCCTGCCAAGTACACTGTAAAGTTGCTTGCGGGGGACAACACTGCCCCCACAACTCCCAATATCCTGAAGGGTACCAACCTCAAGCTTACAGGCATCACCAAGGGAACAGGCATGTACGTTGCTTCAGCCACAGATGAGGCAGGTGCAACAGGTATGGTTAAGGCAAATGCAACGGCTAATACAATTCCTGTAAACCGTGCCTACCTGCTCACAACAGACGTGAATGGGGCTAAACAGGTCTATTTCCAGACAAGCGAGTATGTAACATCTGTTAATGAGATTGAAGCAACACAGTCTGCAAATCAAACGTTCTATGAACTGAATGGTTCGCATGCTAAGAAGTTGCAGGGCGGTCGTGTATACGTAACCTCTACAGGCAAAAGAATACTCGTGAAATAATATACACGGATTTTTGTCCTGAAAGACTTTTCAGAATACTAAAATTAAGGTAGGTTTCCTCGTTTGGAATCCTACCTTTTTTGGTACGATCAGCATGAGCATTAGCTAACTGGTGCTTACAAAACAAAAACTAAATCTACTATATCTTACCCAAGATGCGATCCATGACCCAGTTAATACTTGTAGCAGAGATACAATCGGAGGTGCAGGTTTCTGTTCCTTGCAGATGTCTTACTACTTGACGGATGAGCGGCAATTGGACATGTTGAGGGTTTGGAATGGTAAATTCCTGATGTCCGTTACTTGTTTGGAGTACAATGGGGCTATATGTAAATACAGAGAAGCATATACGACCTTTCTCGCCAATAAGTTCAATTTGGTCTGTACGTGCACTTTCGTGTCCCACAAAGCACCAGCTTCCGCTTCCTGGCATGCCGTCCTGAAATGCAAATGACGCAGAAACAGTGTCTTCGGTCTGATATAAGCCACCACGATTGGCATGATAGCCGCTGACGTGTACTATAGGCCCAAAGAATTCCTGTAGTAAGTCTATCTGATGTGGAGCAAGGTCGTAGAAATAACCTCCTCCGGCGATATCTCGTTGGACTCGCCATGGTAGGTTAGTGCTGTTATAGTCGAGGTCGCGTGGCGGAACTGAGAATCGTATTTGTACATTGACAATTTTACCAATAGCTCCTTCCGAAATTAAATCGCGAACCTTGTTGAAATATGGCATGCATCTGCGATAATAGGCAACAAAACATGGTATTCCCGTTTGGGCGCTAATGCGCATTACTCGCTGGCAGTCCATGTAGGATGCAGCCAATGGTTTTTCTACATACACAGGTTTTCCTGCTTTCATGGCCATAATGGCATAGGTGGCATGTGACGAGGGTGGAGTGGCAATGTAAATGGCATTTACCTGAGGGTCATTGATGAGTGATTGAGCATCCGTGTAATATCTTGGAATACCATGTCGTTCTGCATAGGATGCCGCCTTATCTTTGTTTCGGGACATTACTGCTACTACACTGCTACCTTCTACCATGCTGAAGGCTGGTCCGCTTTTTCGTTCCGTAACTTCGCCACATCCTATAAATCCCCAGTAAATGTTTTTCATATTTTGCTTAGTTAAAGAAGTTCCACGAAAGGCCGAAATTTATCGTCATTGGATTCATTGGCATGTGCGGAGCAAGGAACATGTTTCCTGAACCAGCATTGACGTGAGCCACATTAAAATATATACGGCAGTGCTTGAGATGAAGGTTGGCATAGACGTTGACTATGGGATATTTTCCTATCGTCATGCGTGCGTGATTTACATCTTGCACGGCAAACATTCCTGCCGCTCCGAAATAATCAGGTGCGTAATACCCCGTGAAGAATCGTATGTCGCCTCCCAGCTGCACACGCAATACCTTGGCTATGCGGAACTGAAGGTACAGGTTGGAGTAGATGTTTATTGCCGGCAGGGGGAGTACGTCCTGGTTGGTGCTATGCTGGAAGGTAACTTCGTTTTCCCAACCGATGAATTTCCATATCAGGTCCTGAGATAGTGATGCGGTAAACACCTGCACGCTGGCATCACTCTGCTTTACGGCAATACTATGTGTGTAGTCTGCAGGTGTTGTGCTTCCCTCTATTGCTCCAGCTTTGAGGGTATTCTGCATTGCCAGATAGGTGTAGTTTGTCAGGTTGTTCCAACCGAAGCGTAGTTTTGTGCGTGTACGGCTGTAGGCAATTTCTCCTTGCAATGATGTACTGAATTGGCGTGACAGGTTATTGTTGTTCCAATGTATGTAGGCATTGCGGTAGTTGCGTAGAAGATAGGTAGGTCTTTGATTCTGTATATTGGCCCTTACGACCAGTGTTGCGGAGTCGCGTTTTCCAAGACGGAAGTTCAGGTCGCCCTCTGCCTTTATGTTGAAATCTCCCACATTTGGCCCGAGTAGACATAGTTCGCCATTCGCCTTGTAGTGAATTAAGCGTCCGTTAACCTTGCTTAGTTCAGCACCTATTAGTACTTCGTGCTCGCTCTCTTTTGTCTGGAAAGAAGTGTCCGGAAGGTGGGTGGGCAAGGCATAGTTTCGATATTCGTGTGTGGCAAAGAAGGTGAGTCCCATCTTCACCCACTTGCGGAAGCCTTCGTTCATGGAAAGTCCTACGGTGTTGCGTATGCTCATCACGCTAGTCATGTCCTCAATGTTGCTTCCCGCTCCCCAGTACTGGTTGGTGTAGAAGGCGGAGTTCCTTCCCTGGTCATAGAAGATGTGGTTCATGTGGCGCATTTGGAAGGTGTGTATGATGCTTGCCACTGACACAAAGCGTTTAGGCTTTACAAGTTCGCGTTCCCATTTTGAGCGCAGTGAGTCGATGGCAAGTTGTCGAGCCACACTATCGGAGGAGAGTGCCACGCGCACGGAGTCATCCAATTGGCCTAGAAGTTCTGTGGCTGAAGGTGGTTGGGGCTTCAGCGAGTCGGGTACCTCTATCTCACGGTCGTATCCCAGGTTGTAACGATGGGTTAGGTAGTATGTCTCGTCGTCATTCCTGTTCCATGTGGAAGACAGGTTTACGGGTATGTCTTTGCTTCCGAATTTCTGCTGGTATTTCCAGGGTTCTGTGATGTAGCTGTCCTCGGCAAGTCCGCCGTTTTCTGCGTTCTTCAGGTGGTTGGAGTTTATGTAGGCATGCATGTTGTACCTGTCGCCCAGGTAATAGCCATACAGGATGGCACCGAACTGGCTGAGGTTCTGGCTGGAATAGTAGCCTCGGGCATAGTTGTAGTCAAGTTTGAAGCCTACACCCGAAATCTTGTTGATGTTGGTGGCAAAGTTGCCTCTGACACGGTCCTCGCCGTTCTGGCTTCCTCCGCAGGAATGGTAGGCAAGGTTGGTGATGGGGCTCTTGGTGTTGGTGAAAAGGAAATTGCTCACACCCTCGTTGAAGTAATCCAGCGGAGTAAGGAAAATGAAGTCGCGGTCCTCCTTCCTGTCGATGAAGATTCTATTTAGGCGAGCCGAACCGGTATTGCCGGTATGTGAAAAACTGCCCTTCATGCCGTCCTGCATCTTCCAGTTCTGGAAGTTGTGCACGGCGGTATCGGTGTTTTCGGTGGGTATGACATTGCCCAAGCGGTTGTCTATTTTCCACTGGAACACGCCCATGGGCAGAGGCACCTGTTTTCCTCGGGTGGTATCTCGTCCCCACGACGAGGATTTTCTGCTATCGCTTTCACGGTATTCGCTATCCTCGATGTCGTGCAGGTGGTCGTCGCTTTGGCAAGATACAGAAAGGCGGGCCCACGAAGGTAGGCCCACCATCAGTATGAGTGAAAATATCGTTAAAAGTCGTTTCAAGGCAGTTGGGGTAGGGGGATTACTTAAATATTTTATGGCAAACGGGTCAACGGATAATCCTTATGACAATCTCCGCCAGTTTGAATGCCATGGCAATGCCTACCAGTATTATACCGTTGATGTGGCTCTCTTCGCCAGAGAAGTAGGTAACCACACCGCACACGGCCAGTATGAGGAAGACGTTATTCAAGATTCTGCGTGCACGCTCCTTCCAGTCGCCGGAACCGTTACGTTTTGCGCGTATGCGCTCCACCTGCTCTTCCAGGGTAAGTTCTTCATTAGCCATAGTTATTCAACGACAAATTGGCGTTTCTGTACCTTTTCCGCCTTGTTCTCCTTTGCCTTCTCTTCCTTTACCTTGGTTTCGAACATGTCCATGGCATTCTCGAATATTTCATTCACGCGGTCTATAGTCTTGCGACGGAACTTGCCACTACCGGAAAGAACCTTAGTTCCTTTATTGTTAAGGGCGTGCTCATCGGTAATCCACTCTTCTGCGCGGTAAATTTCTCCACCAGTGCCAGTAGGCTTGTTTTCATGCCACTCTTCACCATAGAGGTATGAAACCTGAGTTACCGTTATATTCACGGCTCCATGGTTAATGGTTACATTTATCTGATATCGGAAACGAGCTTGATCAAGAGACAGGAATTTTTTGCTGAATACCATCCATTCCTCGACGCGCGCAGCAATAGCACCATCTTCCTTGCCGTCGCTGAGCATACGTGTCCAAGCATCCTCAATGCCTTTTACTACAAGGTTGTCCTTTATGTAGAACAACATATTCTCGTACAATTGGTCATCGGTTTGGCCGGGAACACGGAAGGTTTTCTTAAATGTTACAATGCCGTTTTCCACAGGCACTGCTCCTTTAAGGTACTTGGGGGCATTCTTGTCTTCTTTGACTTTCTGAGCCATTGCCATAATAGGCATTATAAGAAGCAATATAAGAATGATTTTTTTCATAAGAAAATATCTTTTTGGTTTTGATGTTACTGTTATTTGCTATTTTTCCAAATGCAAACTTACAAAAAATATTTGAGATACAGGTAGCTCTTTATTCTTTTTTAAGACAAAACACCCCAAAAGTGCCTCCGTCCGTAAGTTATGGAAACATTTTTGGGGTCTTGAAGTTCTATGTGCGGCGTGTGCTACTCGTATCTGATTGCCTCGATGGGGTCCATGTGGGCAGCCTTGCGGGCAGGCAGATAACCGAAGAATATGCCTATGAAGGCACATACGGCAAAGCTCAGCCATACCGACCAGAAGGGTACGCTACAGGGCATCATCAGCACGGTTTTGGCAAGGAAAGAACCACCGTATCCCAGGGCAACGCCGAGGAAGGCGCCGGTCAGCGAAATCATGATACTCTCGATGAGGAACTGGAGCATGATGTCCAGTCCGCTTGCACCCACACTCATGCGAAGGCCTATCTCCTTGGTGCGCTCCGTCACGCTCACCAGCATGATGTTCATGATACCTATGCCGGCAACCAGCAGAGAGAAGGCGGCTGCTACTACGAGAATCAGGGTGATGCCGTCCATGGTGGACGACATGGTGTCCATCATCTCCTGTTGCGAACGGATGGTGAAGTTGTCCTCGTCGCCTTCCTTTATCTTGTGGCTTCGGCGCAGGATTTCCTTCAGTTCCTCGATGGCAGCCTCAGAGGTTTCCTCGCTCAGTGCGCTCACGGCAATGGAGGAGTACCATGTCTGTGCCGCCACACGCTTCATCACCGTGGTGTTGGGCGCTATCAGGAGGTTGTCCTGGTCCATGCCCCAGTTGTTGTAGCCCTTGGACTTGAGTATGCCCACGATGCGGAAGGGTATGTTCTTGAAGCGTATGTTCTTGCCTATGCAGTTGTAGTTCTTGTCGCCGAATAGCTGTTCCACTACGGTAGTGCCCACGAGGCACACCTTGGCGTTCTTTATGCAATCCTCCTCGGTGAAGCAGTCGCCCTCGGCCAGTTCCCATTTCTTGATTTCCAGATAGTCGGGACTTTCGCCATAGAGCGTGGCCGTGGTGTTCTTGTTGCCATAGATGACCTGTCCGCTTGCGCTCACCTCGGGAGAGACGTATGTTATCAGCGTAGCCTCTCGGCGGATGGCCTCCACGTCCTCGTCCTTCAGTGTCTGCATGCTGGCAGGGTCGGGGCGTGCACCGGCAAAGCGCCGTTCGGCACCCGGGCGTATGGTTAGCAGGTTGGTGCCCATCTTGCTCAGTTCTGCCTTCACGTTTTCCTTTGAGCCTTGTCCTATGGCCATCATTATGATAACGGCGGCAACACCGATGATGATACCCAGCATGCTCAGGAAGGAGCGGAACTTGTTGCTGAGTATAGCCCGAAGTGCTACTTTCAATAGATTTATGTAACTCATTGTTGCTGTTCTGTTTATCGGTGTGTTTAGTCATCTTGTGGCAAGGGCAGGGCATCGAGGGCCTTCTTGGCACTGAGTATGTTGTCGTTAGTCACGTCGGAGCGTATCTTGCCGTCTCGGAGCATGATGTTTCGGCTGGAGTACTGCGCTATCTCGGGGTTGTGCGTCACGAAGATGATGGTGCGTCCCTGGCGGTGCAGTTCCTGGAAGAGACACAGTATCTCGAAGGATGTGCGAGTGTCCAGGTTGCCCGTTGCCTCGTCGGCCAGGATAACGGCAGGGTTGTTCACCAGTGCTCGTGCAATGGCCACTCTCTGCATCTGTCCGCCCGACATCTGGTTGGACTTGTGCTCCAGTCGGTCGCCCAGACCCACCTGTTGCAGAGCCTTAACAGCCGCCTCGCGGCGCTGGCGCGAGTTGTAGTTCTTGTTGTACATCAGGGGCAGCTCCACGTTCTCCACGGCCGTGGTCTTTGCCAGCAGATTATAGTTCTGGAAGATAAAGCCTATCTTTCTGTTCCTTAGCACCGCTCTTT
>JAZRIA010000272.1:0-14148 GCA_045645045.1 Bacteroidaceae bacterium
GGTGGGCGTGATAACAATGCCCGACAAGCCCATAGGCAGGCATCAGAGCCAGTTGCAGGCTTCGCCCGTGAAAGAGTGCGCCCTGAAGCACAACATTCCCGTGCTGCAACCCGAACGGCTGAAGGACGAGGCTTTCCTGGAAGAACTGCGTGCCTTGAAGGCCGACCTGCAGATAGTGGTGGCGTTCCGCATGCTGCCCGAGGCGGTGTGGGCAATGCCACGCCTGGGCACCTTCAACCTGCATGCCGCCCTGCTGCCCCAATACCGTGGCGCGGCTCCTATAAACTGGGCAATCATAAACGGCGACAAGGAGACGGGCATAACTACCTTCTTCCTTGACCACCAGATAGACACGGGCGAGGTGATACAGCAGGAGCGTGTGCCCATAGGACCGGACGACAACGTGGAGGACGTGCACGACCGACTGATGAAGCTGGGTGCCGACCTGGTGGCGGAGACGGTGCAGAATATCATAGACAACAAGGTGACTCCCATACCCCAGGAACAGATGCACACGGACGAGCCCTTGCGACCCGCACCCAAGATTTTCCGCGAGACATGCGAGATAAAGTGGAACACCCACACCGTGGACACGGCACACAACTTTGTGCGCGGCCTGAGTCCCTATCCCGGAGCATGGACAACCCTGGTGGCACCCGACGGCAAGGAGACGGTGATGAAGATATACCGCACCACCAAGGAGGCATGCATGGAAACGGCACAAGACTGCCCCACCCTGCTGCCCAGCGCCAACGGTGACAAGACCCTGCGCATAGCCCTGCCCGGTGGCATCCTGCACATACACGAACTGCAACTGGCTGGCAAGAAGAGGATGAACGCCTCGGACTTCTTGCGCGGCACCTCGATGGAGGGGTGGAAGGTTTAGAGGAACGGTGAGTGGTGAGTGGTGAGCGGTGAGCGGTGAGCAAAATTCAGAATACTCGGAACACTCGGAACAATCAGATAAAAACAGAATCGCCCGTGGTTTGGAAGCCACGGGCGATTATGTTATGCCAAAAAAGCTTTGGCTCTATTACATACTGGACTTGCCGAAGGGAATATTGATACCGAAGCAAATACCGCTGTTGTTACCCAAGGGGATACCCTGCTTGGAAATTTTGCCAAAGGTATGGTCCATACCCACGAAGAGGTTGAAACCCTTGGGATGGATGTTTGCCACCCAACCGAAGCTTGTGCCTCTGGTTCCAAGTCCCAGGTTAGCACTGAACTCGAGCCATTTCAATGGAGATACGGTTGCACTGATGCGCTCCTCGTTCCATGAATAGTTACCTTGAATGCGAGTAGTGCTCAACAGACCTACGCTAAGCTTGTTGTAGAAAGGCATCTCGTATTCCACGCCAATGTTCAATGTTGCGCCCAATGCAGTGGTAGCCTTTACAGCACCTGCATCCTGAAGAGCAACGAGAGAAGAGAAACGGTCGCCATAGTTATCGGCCTGATCCTCGGCAGACACGCCAGGACCACCCTCGACCTGAATGTCATTGAAACCGGTTATTACCACTTCCTTGCCCAGGTTGTAGGCTCTCTGTGTCTCGTTCCATGAAAGGAAGCCCAAGTCGAGCAAAGAAGCACTTACCTTCATACCATCCAACAAGCCCTGCTCCTCGAGGTCCCATTCGGCACCCAAGTCAAAGGCAAGACCGAAACCGTTGGGACCTGCATTTTCCACGTCTACATTATCAAAGTTGATCTGCTCGTAGGGAGTGCCGTCGCTATATTCCTTCTGCTCCTTTTCGCCCCAGCTAAAGCCCTTTAGGCTGACTTCAGCCTCAGCATCTGCAACAAGAGTCCATTTGTCGGGAGCCTTCAAGTTCAGCTGAGCCTTGCTGACATTCATCATTGCACGTGCACCAGCCAGAAGGAACTTCAACTTGCCACCAACACGCCAGGCGTCGGCAACCTTGCGGCTATGACCCAAACCAATTTCTGCCCATGTTGTTGCACTTAAGCCTATTCCACTGAGGTCGTAATCCTTGTTGGTCAATTCCTTTGTTGCCTCGAACAATCCATAGGGAGCTGCAAATCCAACATTGCTACGCAAAGAAATATTGAAAGTGTTGAATCCGCCCCAAGCATGAAAACCGAAGCCTAAAATGTCCATACGCATATCAACAGCAGTCTTGTTGTTTGCAGAGAAACCACTTAGAGCCTCATCCATGGGAATGTTGGGGTTCAAGTATGTTGTCAACTGGTTACCGTTAAACTTCAGAACATCGGTCAGGGCAAGGTTGCCTGTCATGCCAAAGTTCATATTAGCAAGAACGGGGAAAGAGACATATCCCTTGCGGTCATAATCCTTGGCAGGATTCATCTGATGTCCATAAGCATAACCATCAAGGAAGTATGCGCTATTTAAATTTTGGGCAGAGGCTGTGCCACACAGAGCAAGTGTAGCAACCGCCAGTATATTTCTAAGATTCTTTTTCATAATCATATTTATTCGTTAGGATATCACATATAGGATTGGTTAGTTTGCATCGTAACTTATACCGCCAACTAAAGTTATTTTTATTTCAGTCAATTTTATATGTGCATCTTCAAACAGTTTGCCTTCGGCATCTGCCTCTGCAACAGCCCTGTAATGGAACTTATCCAAATTCTGCAGCAATTCGCTGATTGAGTGTCCAGGCAGGGGTTTAATTGTAAGAACAACAGGCTGAGTTGAAGTTTCCTCAGAGCCCTTGTGTGCATTGATGAGAATATCGTTAACGGTGACAATCTTATCCTTCAGGCTGAAATTATTGCGGTCCAAAACATCTACAGACAAGGTAAGATTCATGGGGAAATTGGTTACGGCATTTGCCTCAATACGAACCTCCTTGGTATCCAGGTCGTTCACGTCCTCCAAATCCTCACTGATTCCTTCCTCGGTGCCCTGGTAAACCAATTTAAACTCGTCGCCAAACTCGAGAGGAGTGTATACCATGTAGTTGACCTTTACGTCGTACTTGCTGGGAATAGGCATAGCGTCTATATCCATAGAAATGTCGGCAACGTCAACATTGATTTCCTTGGGCAACTTCTTGAGAAGCTCATTAAGATTCTGTACAGGAACAAAGACAACATTCTTGCCCTGATAGTTTTCGGGAATTTCTACGCCCTCGAAATGGTCAGCCACACAAAATACGGTTAACATGCTGGCAGGAATAGTAACATTTCCTGTTTCCTTGACGATAGCAGGAGTACCATCGTCATACTTGCTTGAAAGACTAATAGAAGTCTTTGCATCGAATGGCATAGGATTATCAACCTCCACATAGAAAACAGGGTTGGCCAAATCCAGGACTACCTCTGGATCGTTAAGGAAATCAGGCAAATCATTCAGGACTATGGGTGCGATGTCTCCGATGTGGCTCTCAACCTTACCTGAGAAACTTACGATAGAAATATCCTTGTCGAAAGCGGCATTACCCTCAAACTTGATGCTTTGTGGACAAATGACATCGAAACTTCCAGTTTGAGCAACACTCTGCTGCTGTTCCGGGGTCAGTTTGTCCAAAAGGAAGTCTTGAGTCTCCAAACGGAAGCAGCCTTCTATTTTGAACATACCAGACAATGACACTTCGTGGTCGTCAAAATCAAATCCGCCCTTACCGGTAACGGCCTGGTCAAAAGTAACCTTTATATGAATTTCATGATTCCAATCAATGATTGTGTTTACATCATTCTCAGTAAGTTTAATTTCACCGTTCTCGTTGTCAATGCTTATTGCAGGTACCTCTTCCAAAACCTCTTTGCCATCAACCTCTGTATAGTGTACAAAACTTGCTGCTGATACATGCAGGCCCTGAGGTATGGCTAATGTCAGATTATCAAGATGCACCTTATTAATATAGTCATATCCTGAACCAAATGACAACATGAGCTTTGCATCCATAACGGTTTTGTCTGCAAATGTAACTGAATTCAGCTCAACCACCTCCTCGGGTACTGTACCAGAAACGGCATTGTCCAAATTGTAATAAGCCTTGTCGGAGTCTTGGATAGTGTATCTGTATGTAAAATCAGGTACGTTGACACCATCCAGAGAACGAGCTGATGACTCTGCGAACTTATCAACCTCGACCGATGCCTTGATTGAAGAGAGAACAGGCTGTGCAATGCTTATAGGAGTTATGTCTATAGATGGCACATCAGCACTTCCATCCTCAACAAGGAAAAACTCGCCATCTATGGTTTGAATAATTCCATCCTCCTTCAAATCCATCAAATTCTTGAGGATGATCTCTCCTGTACTACTTGTAGGCAAAGTCAAGTCGCCTGTGGTACCAATGGTCATATCCACATTATCCAAGTCATATTTATCATCCACACAGGAAACAAACATGCACGTGGCCAATGCAAAAACGCCAAGCTTGTAAAATGATTTTTTTTGCATAATTTTGTTAATTTATATTTTATTACTTTTAGTTTCGAAATCATTTCGTGGCAAAAATACAAAAAAACGTGAATAAAACTAAATTTATCCACGCTTTTTTATGATATTATCTATTTTTTACTAATCTGGCTTATATCTCCCAGCCAAGAGCGCTGGCACCAAGCACTGCTGCACTGGCACCGTCCAGTTCGCTGAGCAGGATCTTTGCCTTGCCCTTATAGACAAAGAGGACGTTCTCGTCGTATGCCTTACGGACATGAGACATGAGCAATTCGCCTGCCTTGGTGGGACCACCGAAGAAGATGAATGCCTCAGGGCTGGAGAAGGGAGCAAAGTTGGCGCAAGCCTCGCCAAGACGACGGCCAGTATCGGCAAGTATCTCAAGAGCAAGCTCGTCACCGTTGGAAGCGGCTATGGACACATCCTTTGCCTCGAGCTTAGAACTGAGGATATCTCTCAGAGAAGAGGGACGACGGCTGATAGCCAGCTTCTCCAAAGCACTGCGTGCAATACCTGTGCCAGAGCAGTAGCACTCCAGACAACCACGACGGCCACAACCACACTCGCGACCATTCTTCTCGACGATAACATGACCCAACTCGCCGGCGAAACCGTCGTGACCGTAAACCAACTGACCGTTTACAACAACACCGCTACCAACACCTGTACCGAGGGTAATCTCGATAAAGTTCTTCATGCCACGTGCTGCACCGTAAGCCATCTCACCGATAGCTGCTGCATTGGCATCGTTGGTCAGTACCACAGGGATACCCAGAGCCTCCTGGAACATCTTCACCAGGGGAATGTTTCCACGCCACTCAAGATTGGGAGCATCCTCGATACAACCGGAATAGTAATTGCCGTTGGGGGCACCGATACCCATGGCCTTGATTTTATCAATGCCACCAACCTCCTCAATCAGAGGTTTAAGCGCTTCCACACAGGCATTGACATACTTCTCTGCAGTGCCATGACCGGCAGTGGGGATAGACACAGAGTTAACAATCTTTGCATTCTTGTCAACAATGCCGAACACAGAATTGGTACCACCCAGGTCCAATCCGATTACATAGGGTTTTTTATTCATGCTATTACGATTTATGATGTGTTTTGATATTGCGCTATGGGCAAAGTTAGCACTTATTTTGCAATAATGCGCATTTTTTAATTACAAAAGTATGTTAAAATGAAAAAAAAGTCCGTTCTTTGCAAACATATTATGTGGATAGAACCTGTCAATACACTGGATTTGGTAATCAAGGGCCTGATTGTGGGCATATTGGCCAGCGCTCCCATGGGACCAGTTGGTGTTCTGACCATACAGCGCACTCTGAACAAGGGACGCTGGTATGGAATGGCTACCGGACTTGGTGCTGCCGTGTCCGACATCATATATGCCGCTATATCGCTGCTGGGCATGAGCTTTGTGATGGATATCATTGAAAACCCACGCAACATGTTCTGGTTCAAAGTAATGGGTGGAATACTGCTCATGCTCTTCGGCATATACACATATATGAGTAACCCGACGAACAACCTGCGACCGACGAACCCCAACAAAGGCTCGCTATGGCATAACGGCATTACTGGTTTTCTGGTAACCTTTTCCAACCCCCTCATCATCCTGCTTTTCATAGCCCTGATGGCACGTTTCGAATTTGTGGTCCCAGAGCATTATTGGGAGCAGGGGTTGGGCTACATAGCAATCTTTGGAGGTGCGCTGCTATGGTGGTTCGGACTGACATATATTATAGATAAGGTAAGAACGAAGTTCCAAGTGAACACCATATGCCTGATAAACCGCATAATAGGAAGCATTGTCACAGCAGCAGGATTTATTGGCTTCTTATGGGCACTGCTTCCACACTTCGGCATAAACATCTAAAACTCACACACACAAGGCTCCACACAACATGCTGATAGCAAAGAAACTCAGAAAACAGAATCTCGTAGCATATGTCCTCTACATGTATCAGGTGGAGGACATCATTCGTTCATATAACTGCGACATCCAAACCATAGCTGAAGAATACCTGCCACGCTTTGACTACGACGACGAGGAACTGGAGCAGGCCTTGCAATGGTACGACGGTCTGGCACGCATGATGCACGAAGAAGGATGCCGCGAGCGAGGACACGTGCAGGTAGTGCGCAATACCATCTTCCTGTTGGCCGACCGCCATCGTGAATTGCTAGCCGACCCTCAGGAATCCATCTACAATGCCACATACTACAAGGCCCTGCCCTTCATAGTGGAACTGCGAGGCAAGGGCAACGGCAAGATGAAACCCGAACTGGAAACCGCACTGGATGCCCTCTATGGCATAACATTGCTGCGCATGCAGAACAAACCCATCGGAGCAGAGACATCGGCCGCCATTTCCGCCATCAGCACCCTGCTGAACATGCTGGCAGAAAAGTACGAACCCCAGCAATAGAGAACAAGGCACATAAAAATACCAGATAGACTAGAAATACTAGGAATACTAGAACCCCTACAAGACTACCAAAAACCAAACACAAGACATGACTGAAGAAATACTACGCAGACGCACCTTTGCCATCATAGCCCACCCCGACGCCGGTAAGACAACACTGACAGAAAAGTTCCTGCTATTCGGCGGACAGATACAGGTGGCCGGAGCAGTTAAGAGCAACAAGATAAAGAAGACCGCCACCTCCGACTGGATGGAGATAGAGAAGCAACGCGGTATCTCCGTAACCACCTCGGTGATGGAGTTTGAGTATGCTCCAGAAGGCACACCTGCAGACAAGCCCTACAAGATAAACATTCTGGACACCCCAGGTCACCAGGACTTTGCAGAGGACACATTCCGCACGCTTACCGCCGTGGATAGCGCCATCATAGTGGTGGACGGCGCCAAAGGTGTGGAAACACAGACACGCAAACTGATGGAAGTGTGCCGCATGCGCAAGACCCCTGTAATTATATTCATCAACAAGATGGACCGCGAGGGCCGCGACCCCTTCGACCTGCTGGACGAGCTGGAGGAGGAACTAAAGATTGCCGTGCGCCCCTTGTCGTGGCCCATAAACCAGGGTCAGCGTTTCAAAGGCGTGTACAACATATATGAGCAGAACCTGAACCTTTTCCAGGCCAACAAGCAGAAGGTAACGGAGAAAGTACAGGTGGACATAAACAGCGAAGAACTGAACCAGTGGGTAGGCGACACCGATGCCGAGAAACTACGCGAGGACCTGGAAATGATAGAAGGCGTGTATCCTGCCTTTGAGGAAGAGGAGTACAAGGAAGCCATGCTGGCTCCGGTTTTCTTCGGTTCCGCGCTGACCAATTTCGGTGTACAGGAACTGCTGGACTGTTTCTGCAAGATAGCACCCGCACCCCGACCCGTAATGGCAGAGGAGCGCGAGGTTACCCCCGACGAAAAGAAGTTCACTGGATTCATATTCAAGATTACTGCCAACATCGACCCCAACCACCGCTCCTGTATAGCCTTCTGCAAGGTGTGCTCGGGAAAATTCGTGCGCAATGCTCCATACCTGCACATCCGCAACGGCAAGACGGTGCGCTTCTCCAGTCCCACACAGTTCATGGCCCAACGCAAGGAGACCATTGACGAGGCTTGGGCGGGCGACATCGTGGGATTACCAGATAACGGCATCTTCAAGATAGGTGATACGCTGACCGAAGGCGAACAACTGCATTTCCGCGGTCTGCCTTCCTTCTCGCCAGAGATGTTCAAGTACATAGAGAATGCTGACCCCATGAAAACAAAGCAACTGGAAAAGGGCATCAACCAGCTGATGGACGAGGGTGTAGCACAGTTGTTCGTGAACCAGTTCAACGGGCGAAAGATAATCGGTACCGTGGGTCAGTTGCAATTCGAGGTTATCCAGTACCGCTTGGAAAACGAGTATGGAGCCAAGTGCCGTTGGGAACCCGTACATCTGCACAAAGCATGCTGGATTTCATGCGAACCGGGATACGAGGCTGAACTGGAGAACTTCAAGAAACGCAAGTACCAGTACATGGCCAAGGACCGCGACGGACGCGACGTGTTCCTGGCCGATAGCGGATATGTGCTTAGCATGGCACAACAGGACTTCGAGCATCTGCAGTTCCACTTTACTTCAGAGTTCTGAGGGAAACGGGAAACGAAAAGAGGAGAACGAAGTAACCGAAATACCCGGAAGGAAAACGTCAAACCCTCAACGTTAAACCACATATAATATAATAAAGCAAGAACTATGAATTGCGAAATAGACATTAAGCAAGCGGTGGAGTGCCTACGCAAGGGTGGTGTTATTCTCTACCCCACCGACACGGTGTGGGGCATCGGTTGTGATGCAACCAACGAGGAAGCTGTTCGCCGAATCTACGAGATAAAGCAGCGCGAGGATGCCAAATCCATGCTTTGCCTGGTGGACAAGGCCGACCGCATACAACGCTACTTCCGCAACATTCCTGATGTGGCATGGGACATCTTTGATGCTGCCGACTCGCCCGTGACGGTTATTCTGGACGGTGCCAACGGCGTAGCGCCAAGCCTCATCGCTGAGGACGGCTCGCTGGGAATGCGTGTGACACGTGACCAGTTCTCACACGACATCTGCTACCGTTTGCAGAAACCCCTTGTGAGCACCAGCGCCAACATCAGCGGTGAACCCACGGCACGCACCTTCCGCGAGATTAGCGAGGAGATAAAGTCGCAAGTGGACTATATCTGTTCCTTCCGCCGAGGTGACAACATCCCCGGCACCCCCAGCCGTATCATTAAGTTGGGACAGGACAGCAGCGTAAAGATAATTAGATAACAGAGACACCACAGAACACCAGGACCACGATGAACGCACCACACAGACACCCCCTTCTGCGCAATATTGCCGCAGGACTTCTGAAATGGCGAAGACGCCACAGAGAGAAGATAAATGACGAACGCTTCGTGTTACTCGTCAGTTTTGTGGTGGGCATCTTTACCGCCTTGGCCGGATGGACTTTGAAATGGATTATCCACAACATTGAACATCTGCTCACGTATGGTTTCTCCACCACTGGAGCCAACTGGCTTTACCTGATCTTCCCCGTTATGGGTATAGGCCTGACAATGCTCTTCATACGCTATATCGTCAGGGATGACATCAGCCATGGCGTGACGAAGATACTCTTTGCCATTGCCCGCAACAAAAGCAAGATAAAACTGCACAACACCTTTACCTCCGTACTGGCCTCTGCCGTTACCATCGGTTTCGGCGGCAGCGTGGGTGCCGAGGCGCCTATAGTACTTACGGGTAGTGCAATAGGAAGCAACCTTGGACGAATGTTCCATCTTTCCAACCGCCACATGATGTTGCTGGTTGGTTGCGGTGCCGCTGGTGCCGTGGCAGGAATATTCAAGGCCCCCATTGCAGGGCTTGTCTTCGTACTGGAAGTGCTGATGATAGATCTCACCATGGGTTCGCTCCTGCCCCTGCTGGTCAGTTGCGTCACCGCTACGGCCGTGACGTTTACCCTGTCAGGCATGGATTCGGTATTTGAGTTCCATCTGAGCGATGCATTCACCGTAAACCGCACCCCTGCATATCTGGCATTGGGTGTGGCATGCGGTTTGGTTGCTCTCTACTTCACCCGCACCATGAACTGGCTGGAAGGCATATTCCGCCGTCTTGCCGTGCCTCACAAGAAGTTCCTTTTTGGCGGAACAATGCTGAGCATACTTATCTTTCTTTTCCCCTCACTCTACGGTGAAGGCTATACCCTTATAGAGCTGTTACTGAACGGCAAGGGCATGGAAGACTGGCAAGAGGCCATGAACGGTTCTTTCTTTGCCGGACACGCACGCATGCTCATACCTTATCTTATATTGGTAATCCTGATGAAGGTATTTGCCTCCACGGCTACCAACGGTGGTGGAGGTTGTGGCGGTATCTTCGCTCCCTCGTTGTTTCTAGGTTGCATTGCCGGCTTCGTATTTGCCCGTCTGTGGAACATCTACGATATCCTGGGCATACAAGTACCCGAGTGCAATTTTGCCATGCTGGGTATGTGCGGACTGATGAGCGGTGTAATGCACGCCCCCCTTACGGGAATATTCCTCATTGCCGAACTTACTGGAGGATACGGCATGTTCATGCCTCTGATGATGGTAGCCGTGGTGGCCTATCTGACGATAAAACTCTTTGAACCCCATAGTATCTATGCCATGCGCCTGGCACAAAGGGGCGAACTTCTCACACACCATACCGACCGCTCCATCCTCACACTTATGAGCATGGACTCTGTAATAGAAAAGAGCGACAGGGTTTTGTATCCCGATCAGACATTGGGCGATGTGGCTACACTGGTGGCAACAAGCAAGAGTTACATATTTCCCGTAGTA
Organism: Bacteroidaceae bacterium; assembly: GCA_045645045.1. Lineage (GTDB taxonomy): Bacteria > Bacteroidota > Bacteroidia > Bacteroidales > Bacteroidaceae > Physcousia. Next base: position 10,759 of record JAZRIA010000272.1, read on the forward strand.
AACCGACAGATGCAACTGATAGGCATCCTACGCATGGATGACATACGTCACCTGGTATTCCGCCCAGAACTGTTCAGTCGTTTCCGAGTTTCCCAACTGATGGCAGAATCTCCTGCCATTCTGGGTGTAAACGATAGCATGGACTCCGTAATCAAGACCTTTGACCGCACCCGTTCCTGGAACCTGCCTGTTGCCAATCAGGAGGGTACTTTCGTGGGGTTCATACGCAAGAGCACAATATTGTCCATCTATCGCAAGATCCTGTCCGACTACTCGCAGGACTGATTCTTATAGCTGTTTCAGGTTGCACGACAACTGGTGTAGTGGGAAAGTTGACCACTGATGACACAGATTAGACAGATTAGCACGGATAATACATCAACGAGATATTGGTGATATACTAAAAAAGACGGCTTCCCACACAATATACGGGAGCCGTCTTTCGTTATTCTTCTGTAAGAACCAATATTGATGATGCCTATGCCACTACCTCTACCCCAACCCATCCTTATGCCCAAACAGGAAGTTTTGAAAAACATCCGACAATTCGCCAGGGAATATAGACCGAGATGAGCAGTGAGCGTTGATAACTGTAATCTTCCCTATACCGCAAGGTCCAGGGCATTCTCCATTATCATCTTACGGAGATTGATGGTGGCATAACGCATACGTCCTAGGGCGGTGTTTATGCTCACGTTTGTTATCTGTGCTATCTCCTTGAAAGAGAGGTCTTCGTAAAAACGAAGATGCACAATTTCCTGTTGCACCATAGGCAAGCGTGCTATCAGCGTAGAGAGTGTCTGTACATCTGCCATACGGAGCATCTCTGCTTCGTGGCACTCCTCGGAAAGATTCAGATTGTTATATAGGACTTCATTTTGCAATTCGTCATCGAAATGCGATATGTTGCGAGCACCTCGCATCGTGTCTATCACCATATTGTGAGCAATGCGCATGAGCCATGCCGAGAACTTACCGGTAGTTCTGTACTGATGACTACGGATACACACTATGGCCTTCATGAAAGTTTCCTGAAACACGTCATTTGCCCTATCCACATCCTGTGTCAGACGCATAATATATGCAAAAAGATGTTCCTGATTTCTGCTCAGCAACACATCAAAAACCTCATCTACGCCTTGCTCGTACAATTCCACCAACTGATGGTCGGACATTGTAGCATACTTACTCATACTTCTTATAAAAATCTTGTTCTTGGAGTAGAGTTCTTTTCTATAGGCGATTTAGGTTTTTAACGGTTAAAATACGGCTTTATACCCACACAAAGGGCAGAACGGGTGCAAAGTACGTATTTTTTTTTGAAAGAAACAAGTCAAAGGACATTTTTTATAATGTTAATTTCGTCTACACTATTCCCGAGACCTAAAACAGGACTGCTCATATAAAGGTTTTGGTGTGAAGAACAGCTTGGAAGAACTTTACACTCTCTGTTACCCAAATTCCCTTCTCTTTTGTTTGCCCCTTTGGGCATTTTTTCGTAACTTTACACCGCAAATATATTTAACAAAGAAAGATATGGCAATTACCTTCTTCAAAACTCCGCAGCAGACCATTATCGCTACGGAAAGCGCCGAGGCTCTGTCCAAGGCCGAGATTGAAAAGTTGTGCTGGCTCTATGGCGAGGCCGAAGTGTTGGAAGCAGACCATCTGGAGGGATGCTTCGTGGGTCCACGCCGCGAGATGATTACCCCTTGGAGCACCAATGCTGTGGAGATAACACAGAACATGGCAGTGGAGGGCATAGCACGCATTGAGGAATACTTCCCCGTGGAGAGCGAGAATGCTGAGTTCGACCCCATGCTTCAGCGCATGTACAAGAACGGTCTGAACCAGGAGCTCTTCCGCGTGAACATAGAACCACAGCCCATCGTGGAGATAACCGATCTGGAGACATACAACGAGCAGGAAGGTCTGGCACTGAGTGCAGAGGAAATTGAGTACCTGCACAAGGTGGAGGGTCAGTTGGGCCGTCCTCTTACAGACTCTGAGGTGTTCGGCTTTGCACAGATCAACAGCGAGCACTGCCGCCACAAAATCTTCGGCGGTACCTTCGTAATCGACGGCGAGGAGAAGGAAAGCAGCCTGTTTCAAATGATTAAGAAGACCACACAGGAGAACCCCAACCGCATCCTGTCTGCCTACAAGGACAACGTGGCATTCAGCCAGGGTCCCAAGGTGGAACTATTTGCACCTGCCACACACGCCGAACCCGACTACTATCAGGTGAAGGAAGTGGAGAGCGTAATCTCCCTGAAGGCAGAGACACATAACTTCCCCACCACCGTGGAGCCCTTCAACGGTGCATCCACTGGTAGCGGCGGTGAAATCCGCGACCGTATGGGCGGTGGCGTAGGCTCTATGCCCATTGCAGGTACTGCTGTTTACATGACCAGCTACTCTCGTCTGCAGGGCGACGAAATCAGCGCCCAGCACGATGCCAGCCTGAAGCAGTGGGAAAAGATTCTGCCCGTTCGTGAGTGGCTGTATCAGACACCCGAGCAGATTCTTATCAAGGCATCTAACGGTGCCAGCGACTTCGGCAACAAGTTCGGCCAGCCCCTCATCTGCGGTTCTGTACTCACCTTCGAGCACAACGAGGAGGGCAGCCAGGAGAGATATGCCTACGACAAGGTTATCATGCTGGCAGGCGGTGTGGGCTACGGCACAAAGCGCGACTGCCTGAAGGGCCAGCCCCAGCCAGGCAACAAGGTTGTTGTCATGGGTGGCGAGAACTATCGCATCGGTCTTGGTGGCGGCAGTGTAAGCTCCGTTGAGACCGGCCGCTACAGCAGTGGCATTGAGTTGAACGCCGTTCAGCGCGCCAACCCCGAAATGCAGAAGCGCACCTACAACGTGGTTCGTGCACTTTGCGAGGAAGACAACAACCCCATCGTCAGCATCCACGACCATGGTTCCGCTGGTCACGTAAACTGCTTGAGCGAGTTGGTGGAAGAATGTGGCGGTATCATCCACATGGACAAGTTGCCCATCGGCGACAAGACCCTCTCTGCAAAGGAAATTATTGCCAACGAGAGTCAGGAGCGCATGGGCCTGCTCATCGACGAGAAGGCCATAGAACACGTACGCCGCATTGCCGAGCGTGAGCGTGCTCCAATGTACACCGTTGGTGAAACAACTGGCGACCACCGCTTCACCTTTGAACAGGCCGACGGTGTACGTCCCTTTGACTTGGCTGTTGAGCAGATGTTCGGTTCTTCTCCCAAGACAGTAATGGTGGACAAGACCGTGGAGCGCACATATAGCGACAAGAAGGACATTGATCCTGCACAGATAGAGACATACCTGACGACCCTCCTTCCCCTGGAGGCCGTAGCATGTAAGGACTGGCTGACCAACAAGGTGGACCGT
>JAZRIA010000273.1:0-7543 GCA_045645045.1 Bacteroidaceae bacterium
TGGCCGTGGACCTGGAGACGGCTACACTCTTCTCTTGTGGCTTTGCCAACCGCATACCCACCGGAGCCCTGGTTCTCGTATCGGACAACCCCATGACTCCCGAGGGAGTGAAGACCACCGAGAGCGACAACGAGGTGACACGTAACTTCGTGCGCACGCACGTACTTATTGGTATTGAGGCCCTGGAGATGATCCGCGACGACAAGAGAACCGTCCGCCACCTGAAATACGATTTCTAAAAGCGGAGTATAGGAGGTCAAAGGAAACCCTATGAGGTCCTATGAAGTCCAAGGAACCCTATGAGTCCTTATGAGCCCATAGGAAAGAAACAATGAGGCTTAGAAAGTCTCAGGCCCCTCCGGAGAACATCCCTCATCCTCTCCAGTCCTCTTCAATCCTCTCTCTTCCCCCCATCCCCCCAACCAACGATTATGACCTACGAAGAAATAGCAAAATCCATCAAGGCGGGCACCTTTGCCCCCGTGTACTGCCTCATGGGCGAGGAACCCTTCTACATAGACCGCCTGGAGGCGGCGATAACGCAGAAGGTGATGCCCGAGGCCAACCGCGACTTTGACATGGAACTCCTCTATGGAAGCGACGTAGACAGCGTGCGTGTGGCAGACACCTGCCAGCAGTTCCCCATGCTGGGAGAGAAGCGCCTGGTGGTGGTGCGAGAGTTTCAGCAGATGCGCACCTCGCACGATGCATTGGCCGCCTATTGCAAGAACCCCGCCCCGTCCACCGTGCTGGTGCTTTGCCACAAGAACGGAAATCTGGACAAGCGCAAGGCCCTCTACAAGGCCATAGAGCAATCTGGCGGAGTGGTGTTCGAGAGCAAGCGCGTCTACGAAAGTTCATTACCCGCCTTCATACAGCGCTACCTCAAGTCCTCGGGCAAGGACATAGAGCCCAAGGCCACACAGATGCTCGTGGAGCATGTGGGCACCGACCTGATGCGCATGTCCAGCGAACTGGACAAACTGCTCATTGCCATGCCCGAGGGGGAGAGTAGGGTGTCGGCAACCCTGGTGGAGGGGCAGACGGGCATGAGCAAGGACTTCAATAATTTCGAACTCCTGGCTGCGTTGTCCGTAAAAAACAAATCTCAGGCGGCAAAAATAGTCAAATATTTTGGCAGCAATCCGCGCTCCTTTGCATTGCCTGCAACGCTGAGCATGATGTTTACTTTTTTCTCCGACCTAATGCAGGCCTACTACAGCCCCGACAAAACGGACAAGGGCGTGGCGGCGTGGCTGGGAAAACCGGAGTGGAAGGTGCGCAACGAAATACTTCCTGCCATGCGATGCTACACCGGCAGGCGGGTGATGGAGATACTTTCGCTCATCCGGCAAACCGATGCTGCTGGAAAAGGGGTAGGAGGATGTAAAACCCCACCGGGTGAATTGCTCCTGGAACTGGTTTACCGTATTCTGGAATAGGTTTTTCTGCCGTTTTCATACAAAAGTGCCCCGTTTTAGGGGCATTTTTTTTTCTATTTGCCCAAATGGGGCAGATGCTCGTTTTTGCCATCATTTTACTAAACATTAGCAACTTAGCATGGATTTCCACTCGCTGAGAATCGCGTAAATTCCGCTTTCCTGCCATCTGTGGGGGAGAACGGGATTCTTGCAAAAATCGGCTTCTGACGAACCACAGAAATATGTATTTAATAAATTTAAACATTTATATTTTTATACAAGTTTTGAGCATTTATACCTGCAAACATTAAACATTAAATTTACAAAGCGTAAAAACGCATGATATACAACATAGAATTGCGAAATGTAAAGCATGTAAAATCCTAAATACGTACGTTTGCATATTGTGAATGCATATTTTTCGGCAATATTTTATGCGTACGTAAATCATTGAAACCCACCATATAACACGAAATTGTTGCATAAAAGGGTAAGCTGTGCGATACAAATGCCATCCAGGCGCCCCAAGGGTGCGGAGTTATCAACAATCTGCAAGATTATAGGCACGCAACACATTAATAATCAACAATAACAAGATGCAAGATAAAACCAAATTCCTTTAACTTCTTCAAGGTGTCATTCCTGTGGGCGTTCGGATTCAAAAATGCGTATTTACAAATTCGTTCCGTGGTTTGTAAATTCAAATATACAAATGCAATCGCAATATACAAATTTAGATTTATGTTTAAAAACTTTGCATTTCCGATTATTTTTGCCTATCTTTGTACTCGGATTTATAAAATGGAATCGGGTGGCACATACCCCTCTTTGTGCCCTGAAGCCCTTAAAACACCCCTATCAGATGAAAGATCGTATCCGTCAGTTGATGTTGGACAAGGCTATGTCCCAAAAGTCGTTCGCCGCAGAACTGTGCATTGCCGAGGCAACTTTGTCAGGAATTTTCAATGGGCGTACTCGTCCCACCAACCAAACCGTCAGTGCCATCCACGAGTGTTTCCCCGAGGTGAACGTCATGTGGCTGATGTTTGGCGAGGGCGATATGTACACCACCCAGGCACCCTCTGCCGACACTCCCGATGCTCCTCTGGAGGGCGATGACAATGGTGAAGAAGCCCCCGAACTGTTCTCCTCAATGAACGCTCCGCAAGCCGTCTTTGATGCCTCTGCCATGCATCAGGAACGTGCTGCTTTTGGCGAGCATGCCATACCCGGTTCTCACCCCTCTGCGCACATCTCTCCTGCCCAAGTGATGCAGCCGCAGGTGCAGTATATAGAGAAATATATTGACAAACCTCAGCGAAAAATAACTGAAATCCGTATATTTTTCGACGACGGAACCTACGAAACCTTCACTCCATAGGCACAATTTTCAGTGCGAAACCTCGCATTTTAGTGGTGAAAGTGGCATATTTTACGTTCCAGAATCGCTATTTTATGCCCGAAAGTGCCCCTAATTTCGCTCGTTTTTCGTATCTCTGAGGCAAAATTTCTAAGATACTCACGCTCGGAAAAATCAAAATTCTTTTGTTTTTTCGCTTGCTTATTCGTATCTCTGAAACTTCGTTTCTAAGATACTCACGTTCGGATTTACTCAAATAAATTTGGTAATTCGCTCACTTAATCGTATCTTTACCAAGAAATAACTCACTTATATATATAAATAAGGTATATCTATGGCACTAAAAAAGCATATTATAGACCTACAGGTGGTGTCTGTGGAGGCTTTGGGAGAGCGCTTCGTGTTGCTGAAATGCACCGATCCCAATGCTCCTCTGCCACCTATGATGCCAGGTCAGTTTGCACAGTTGCGTGTGGACGGAAGCAAGGAAACCTTCCTCCGCCGCCCCATCAGTATCAATTTCGTGGATACGAAACTCAACCAGATATGGTTCCTGGTACAACTCGTTGGTGCCGGCAGCCGTGCCCTTGGCCGCCTGCGCGAAGGCGACACACTGAATGCCCTCCTGCCCCTGGGCAACGGGTTCTCCATGCCCGTAAGTGCCGAGAAGAAGCACCTGCTGGTGGGCGGTGGCGTGGGTACCGCACCGTTGCTCTACCTGGGCGCACAGATGAACCTGATGGGCATGCGTCCCACCTTCCTGCTGGGAGCACGCACCAAGGAGATGCTCCTACAACTGGAGGACTTTGAGCGTGTGGGCGACGTCTACGTTACCACCGAGGACGGCAGTGCTGGCGAGAAGGGTTTCGTTACCCAGCACTCCATCCTGTTCAAGCAGCACTTCGACCGCATCTCCGTGTGCGGACCCTCGCCCATGATGAAGGCCGTGGCAAGGTTTGCCCGTGCCAATTCCGTGCCTTGCGAGGTGTCCTTGGAGAACATGATGGCATGTGGCCTCGGAGCCTGCCTTTGCTGCGTGGAGAAGACCGTGAAGGGCAATGTGTGCGTATGCACCGAAGGTCCCGTATTTGACATTAACGAACTTACTTGGGAATAATTTGATAGAGGTATGGCAAATCTGAATACAAGCATAGGGGCTCTTCAGATGAAGAATCCCGTGATGACGGCCAGTGGCACCTTTGGCTACGGCATAGAATTTGAGGACGTGGTGGACCTCACCGCCATAGGTGGCATCATAGTGAAGGGAACCACCTTCCAGCCCCGCCAGGGCAACGACTATCCCCGTATGGCCGAGACACCAAGCGGCATGCTCAATTGTGTGGGCTTGCAGAACAAGGGCGTGCAGTACTTCTGCGAAACCATCTATCCCAAGATTCGCAAGATAGACACCGAGATGATAGTGAACGTGTCTGGTTCCTCGCCCGAGGACTATGCCCGCTGTGCCGAGTGCATAGATGCCCTGGAGGACATACATGCCATAGAGTTGAACATATCCTGCCCCAACGTGCACGACGGCGGCATGGCCTTCGGTGTTACCACCGAGGGAGCCTCCAGCGTGGTGCGTGCCGTGCGCAAGGCATACAACAAGACGCTCATCGTGAAACTATCGCCCAACGTGACCGACATCGTGAGCATAGCCAAGGCTGTGGAGGCAGAGGGAGCCGACTCTGTGAGCCTTATCAACACCCTCATGGGTACCGCCATCGACATAGAGAAGCGCAAGCGTATGCTCTCCATTGGTACGGGTGGCCTCTCTGGTCCTTGTGTGAAGCCCGTTGCCCTGCGCATGGTGTATCAGGTGGCAAAGGCCGTGAACATCCCCGTGATAGGCCTTGGGGGCATCTCCAGTGCTACGGACGCCATAGAGTTCATCATGGCTGGTGCCAGCGCCATAGAGATAGGCACCGCCAACTTCCTTGACCCTGCCATCTCTGCCAAGGTGGCCCAGGGCATCAACGACTGGCTCGACTCCCACAACATCGCCTCCGTCCGCGACATCATCGGCGTGGCAGAGTAGGGGAAGTACAGCTATAATTGTTCTAAAATGAGCGATAAAGAACCAAGAGTTCCGTTTGCTCGAATTCTAAGGCGTAATGACAAAATCTAAAGACTATTCCAGATTCGAGAATCTATCAGAACTCATATTCTATTCATACGCAAATCTTCAAATGCTGCAAGCGGCTTTATCTTTGAAGAAAAAACGATATGATCGTGTTTGCTACATGATTCGCTCAAAAGCCCTCAAAGCATATAAATCTGGTACTTGGCATATTCATGACCTATTCCAAAACAACATAGATAAGATAAAGTCAGAGAATTATTGTTGGTATTGCGGAAAGGTGGTTGAAAGTAAAGCAGAACTAACTATTGATCATGTTATTCCTCGGGCAAAAGGTGGAAGTAACGAAATGAATAATATCATTATGGTGTGTAAACACTGTAATTCTTCTAAAGGAGATAGAGACCTATTAGAGTGGTTCTTTGAGGTCAAGCGTTGTTTTCCTCCTCTGCATGTGTTACAACATTATCTGAAGCAAATTTATGACTATGCTCAGAATACAGATATAATGTCAAGGACACTTGATGAGTTGGATTTGATGGAATTGCCGTTTAATTACAAATATATTCCTATTGATTATCCACAACCAGAGGAAGTTCTGTAGAAATGGTGCTATAGAGTGCAGGATATAAAAATGTTGTCCGTTATATAGTTAAAGGTATAGCGGACAACATTTTTATGATAGACTCTATTTTCGCGGTTGTCTCTTTCCCAACTGGTAGGAATTATACACGTTGTGCCAGATGCTGTAGAAACCGCCGGCAATGCTGCTCAGGGGATCCATGAACGAGTATCCGCACCAGATGGAGAAGATGGTGTTCTTCTGGCCAAGGCCTTGCGTGGCGCTGATAACCTCGTCCTCGGTGCATGTGCCAAGGTGCTTGCCCATCCATCTGCCTGAGGTGAACTGTATGAGGCATGCCAGCAGGCTTCCGCCGGCAATGGCCACCTGAGGCAGAAGTCCGTGACCGGCATTAATGCTATGGTGCATGTTCTTCACGCTCACGGCAATTGCCATGGACAGGGCTATCATCCACAGGTAGAAGGCAGCATTGGGTATGCTGGTCAGCACCCTTGCAAGGGCAGGTGTGAGCCGGCGCATCAGTATGGCGCATATAAATGGCAGGAACAGAAGGGGGAAAATCTTCAGCACTATCTTGGCGAATGTTGCCCAGAAGGTAATGTCGCTATTCTGGTAAATCAGCGGTATCATGGCGGGGATGAGCAGCGAAGCCATCAGGTTGGCCAGGATGATGTACATGGTCAGCGAACCCTGGTTGCCTCCCAGTTTGCCCGTGATAACCGCCGCCGCCGTGGCCGTGGGGCATATCATGCATAGGAGGAACCCTTCCATGCCCAGGCGCCATGTGTAGGACATGGGTATGCATGCCAGTGCCAATGCTCCCAGCACCCAGAAACTTCCCTGCAAGGCCAGTCCCCCCATCTGCCAGCGGCGCAGATGCAGGTCGGAAGGCTTCACTTTCAGGAAGGTGAGCAGAAGCATGAGGAAGAGCAGGGTGGGCTGTGCCACCTGCACCACATCGTTTGCCAGTGCCCGTGCCCCCTCCAGTACGTCGATGTTGGCGAAAAGGAGATATGCGCTTGCACCGGTGAGCATACTCACCACCAGCCCCCAGCGCTTGAGAAAAAGAAATACCTCGTTCATCCTTGCATTTGCTTGATTTCTTCCAGTATTTTGTGGTTAAAGTGGCGGCGCTCGTTATCGTAGAACCATCCGTATTTGAAGAAATAGCGTACCATGCTTGTGGTGTGTGCAATGAACAGGCGCAGGCTTCGGTGCGAACCGCGGCTGAACTTGTGGTATATTGAAACCTGTGGGAAGAACAGGGTCTTGTATTTGCGGTGTATGCGTCGGGTGAGGTCAAAATCCTCGGCATACATGAAGTACCTTTCGTCGAAAAGACCAACATCCTTCAGGGCGCTCATACGCAGAAACATGAAGCATCCCGACAGGCAGGGTACGTTCATTATGTGCTTGTATTCGGAGTGTGCCAGTTCGTAGCGCTTGTTGCGACGTGAAAACATCCATTCGGGCAGGAACATGCGGCAGAACATGTCCATGGGCGTGGGCAGGAGTTTTGCCAACGGCTGTATGTTGCCGTCCAGGAATAGCACCTTGGGCATAATCTGCCCAACTTCGTGATGCTCTTCCATGTACTTCCATATCGTGGGAATCACATCGGAGGAGAACCATATGTCGGGGTTCACCACCAGATGGTAGGTGCTGCCTTCCTCCATTGCCAGACGGATGGCACGGTTGTTGCCACGGCCATATCCCGTATTGTCTTCGTGCAGATACTCTATCTGGAACCCTCGTTGTATGTGCTCGCGGATTTCCTTGTCACGTTGCATGTACTGCTGGAGTTCCTCGCGAAGAGCAAACACCTCGTCGCTATGATCTATTATCCACACCTTGCGTATGGGCGAGGTGATGATAGAGCGCAGGATGGCTTCTATGTTCAGAAGGTGGTCGTTGTATGTGACTATGCTTGCTGTTATCATGATATCTAAAAAATAACGCCCGCCCTTTCACAAGGGTGGGCGCCATTTGATTTGGATTTGTTCTTCTAATCCTTTACTTTACCTTAGCTACGATAGCCTTGAAAGCCTCGGGGTTGTTTACAGCCAGGTCAGCGAGAACCTTACGGTTGATCTCGATAC
>JAZRIA010000274.1:0-1296 GCA_045645045.1 Bacteroidaceae bacterium
TACCTTCTTCCACCAAATCAACTTTACGTTGAAGCAATTCTTCGAGCTGACAAATGATATGGGCATACTGGAACAAACTAACCTTGGCATCCTTGTCAAAAGAAACAAGAATGTCAATATCACTATTCTCCGACTCTTCACCACGAGAAAAAGATCCAAACAACCATGCTTTGGTTATAGGCTGCGTGGAGAAGTATCCTTGAATGGTCGGTATGATGTCTTTTCTTGTAAAATTTGCTTCCATATCTCATTCATTTTCGTTTCGCACTACAAATAAACAAATTTATTTGCTGAATTCCTAATAATGGGATGAAAAATACATATGTTTAGAGATGAGACATCGTTGTAGATTTTCTGATATAGCGTTTTTTTTAAATAAAATTCTCATTCTTATTTACGCTTACCATAATCCTTCCGCAGAGACACATGCTGTTCGCTTGGGAAATCCACTGGCACTGGCTGGGTCACTTTACCTGTGGCAGCCCATTCAGCGCTACGGAGCAGCAGTGTCTGAAAACCGGTGCATTGCATGGCAGGATTGTCCTCCAGGGTAGCTCCGGCATGACCCAGCATGATGTGCGAAATGCGTGCCTTTCCATAATCCACCGTAAAGACAAGCGGCTCCTCACGGCCTGAACCTCCGGTGGCAGTGTCAGCCATGCCCGAGTAGAGCAGATGCTTGATGTTGGCAGGGCCTCGCATGGAGTCGTACATCTCGTCCTGAGCGTGCATCCAGTTGAGGGGAAGACCTTGAGTGATAGGATGCTCGGTGTTTCGTCCGTGCATCACGTATTCCCGTTGCTGTCCGTGTGAACCGCCATTCCCGGGTCTGTGGTCCAGCACCAGTTCACCATTCTCCAGGTAGCAATAAGGACCCGATTTCTCGTTGCGTCCTTCCCATCCACCCAGGGCAATGATGCGGTTGAACTCTTCCCAACCGGCAAAGGCATTGTCGGCAGCATGATAGATGATGAGGCCGCCTCCCTGCTGTACATAGTCCAGAAAAGCCTGGTCGGTCTGTTCCGTCCATCGGTCGCCATTATAGTCCAGCACCACCACATCGTAGTCCTCGAACCGAGGTTGGAAGCTGTTCATGTCGCCACCTGCAGCAGGGGTGAGGGCGATGTCTGTCGCAAACAGACCGGAATTGTCCAAGATGAGCTTGATGGCCTGATGGCTTACCTGCCAGTTGTGGTTGTTCTGTCCGGAGACGATGAGTGCCTTGATGGGTTCGGGCTGGCTGCAACCGCTGAGTGTCACAAGAAGGGTCATGGCCAGTAAAGCCAGAATTCTGCT
>JAZRIA010000275.1:0-3900 GCA_045645045.1 Bacteroidaceae bacterium
ACTGGTCGAAGGCATACGCCGTGTCAGCCAGATGTTCTGACCTCAGCCATCCCCTCGCCTACCCCCTTCTGCAACGCCCTACAGCCTTCCGTCCGGAAAGGTTAAGCATTCTGCCAATAATGGTTAAGCATTATTGCAATAAAGGTTAAGCATTCTGCCGATAATGCTTAACCTTTATTTTTAAAGAACAAAGGCGAGGGGGAAAATCGTCCTCGCCCTTCGTGTCTGTTACTCTATCACACCGCACCATCCACCATTGCGAACCAGGTGCAGACGGAGCTTCGTCTGTGGCGTCACGTCCTGCTCGCCACGCTTGTAGTCCACTGCTATGCGGTGGGCATTACGGCCGTCCTGGAAGTAAGTGAGGTGCCCATTTTTGCCGATGAAATCGAGAGAAATCTCAATGTCCTGTGCCTTGCTGCCCGTCATGGCACCAATGTACCACTTGTCGCCCTTGCGCTTTGCCACCACATAGTGTTCGCCGGCCTTGGCCGAGAGCACCCGTGTGTCGTCCCATGTAGTGGGGACGGATGCCATGAAACGCGTACATTCTTCCTCGCGAAGGTAACGTGTGGGGCTGTCGGCGAGCATCTGCAGACCGCTCTCGAAGCAGACATAGAGTGCCATCTGGTAGGCACGTGTGCCACTGCCCATCGGCATGGAGCCCGTACCTCTGTTGTCCTCCGGCTGCGCACTCTGCATAGAGCCGGGCGTAAAGTCCATTGCTCCTACGGCATTGCGTATGTATGGGAGCCAGATGGTGTTGTCCGGATGGCATCCGCCACCTTGTTCCATGCCACGCACACCTTCGTAACTGATGAGGTTGGGCAAGCGTTGCTCCAGTCCTGCCGGTTTGAAAGAGCCGTGGAAGTCGATGAGAAGTTTATGCTTGGCACACTCACGGGTGATGCGTTCATAGTAGTTCACCATCCATTGGTCGCTGTGGTCCATGAAATCGACCTTCAAGCCCTTCACACCCATCTTGGCATAGTAGGAAATCACGTCGGGGTGTTGTTCCACCGTGAGCCACGTCAGCCAAAGCACAATACCAACGTTTCTGGCAGCGCCGTACTCCACAAGTTCCCTGACGTCTATCTCGTCGCGGGTTGTAAACGGGTCCTGAACGCGTTTGTTCCAGCCCTCGTCCAGCAAGATGTACTCCACTCCGAACTTCGAAGCACAGTCGATGATATACTTATATGTATCGTTGTTGATGCCAGCCACGAAGTCCACATCCCAAATGGTCCAGTGGTTCCACCAGTCCCAGTTGACCTTTCCGGGCTTAATCCACGACGTGTCGTCCAGTTCGCACTTGCCTGCCAGCACAACCTCCATTTGGTTTTCGGCAATCGTGGCGTCTGTTCCTATTACAGCAAAGCGCCATGGCAGTGTGCGCTGAGCATCGGTGCGGGCAATGCAGTCGTACTCCTTGGTGATATTCCAGCCGCGATCGCCGCGCGGTTCCCATGCCTGAGGCGACTTGGGGAAGACGGACTTGAAGCCATTGCTGCCCGTAGAGTAGAGGAACATATTGGGATAGTCGCGCACATCACTCTCGGAGAAGAGCACCTTCGTGCCCTTGGGGCTCTCGAGAAGAATGGGCAGGTAGGTCATCTCGTCGCCTATGCGATACTCGGAGGTAGAGATGTGTGTGTAGGGATTCTCGTAGGAAGTCATGAAACCGCGTGTCTTGGAGATGTGTGCCGTGAAGGCTTCGGGCAGATTGAGTTCGACACCTTCGTTCACGATGTCAGTCTGTCCCTTCCCTTTGTTGATGGCAAAACGGTAGGCAACGCCATTGTCGTAGGCACGCATATCGACGGAGATACCGCCCTTGAACGCGAGTGTCAACTGATTGGCGCAGTTGGGGACCTCGGCATACTTCAGGGGCACAACGGGACGAATCACTTCGTCCACCTTGCTACGCTTTGCGCTGCTCAGTCGAGGCTTAGTGCCAAACGTTTCTGCCCCCACTTGAAGGCTGATGGGGCAGTCCTTCAAGATCTGCTCCTCGCCATAGAACACGCTGTAGGTGAGGCGGTCGCCAATGGTGACCTCCAGTTTGATGTTACCACTCGGAGAGGTCAAGGTTTGCACCTTCTGTGCACTCATTCGCAGGGTTGGCAACAGCACAAGCGCCAATAGAAATAGAAAAATTTTCTTCATAGTTTGTTAGATTTATTTGATTTCTTAAGATTTCAAAGTACAAAATTATAGATTTTTGCCTTCTATTCAAATAAATTGGAACATTTTCTCGGCTCGGCAGAAAATTCGCATTGGAAGTATAGACTTTCTGTCTACAACTCCTTTATGTTTCCCGCAAAACTTAGTTGTTGTACGCTAAAGCCAAAAGAAACAAGCCATTTCTCCCATGTTCTGTATGAGTAAAATTCGAGGCATACGAAAGGTCACTCAGAAGCACACGTTCTTCTGCCAATGACGACGTGTCGTCTTGCCCATCGCGACACGTTCTTCCGAGCAACTTCTCACGAGAACTTTTTGGAGTCCACGCGTAGTGCCAATCCCGACCCTCTCAAAAGGTGGAAAAAAGCCTGACCTGATTTAGGGAAAACGTCGCTGCAGCCATTGGCGAAGCGGCTCGTCGTAGCACTTGAGCAAAAGCCAGGCCAGCAGAGGACTACCCAGCACAATGGCCAAAGCCATCTGCCAGTGCTCCAGCACGAGGTGGGGCGACAAGGCACTGCCCACGAATCCCATTTCGCCAAACAACAGAAGCATGAAGGGGAAGTGGATGGCATAGAGCGGATAGGACAAGTCGCCCAGACGCCGGCTCAGTCGCAGGGTAAAGGCGTCGGTCACAAGCTGCGAAGCACCCATCCATACAATGAGGGGGAAGAGCACAGAGGCACAAAGGAAGTCATAAAGCCCGTTGAGCCAAGGCATACGCTCGCCGCCAAACACGGGCATAAAGCCTGCCAGCAAAATGAGCAAACTGCAAAGCCAAAACGCATGGCGCACCTTGACGGGACGGAACTGACGGGCCATCAAGGTGCCCACCGTGTAGGGGAAAAGCATTCTGACAAAGCCATACCACCATCCGCCACTGGCTGCCGACCAGCCGACGCCCAGATAGCCACACGACAGCGAGGCCTGCAGCACACACAAGCCTGAAGCTGTCGCTATCAGAGCCAGCCAACGTGTACTGAGTCGGCGAAGCAACAGAGCATAGAGCACATTGCCTATGTATTCGTAGAAGAGCGACCACAAGGGGCCATTGGTGGGGAAGAACTCTCCCATGCCTCGCACCTCAGTGGGCGCGCCGGGCAACGTGGGAATCAGCAGCATGCCACACACGATGGCCACTACGCCCCAAAGGAGACTGACCTCGGTACCATCCCACATCTTCCACCCTTGCACCAGGAAAGCCATGCCGCCCAGCAAACCAGCCACAAGCACCATGGGGTGAAGGCGAATAAGGCGACGGCGAATGAACTGGCCAAAGGTCAAACCACTTGCCCAGCGGTCGTCGTAGGCATAGGCAATCACAAAGCCTGACAGAACGAAGAAGAGGTCTACCGCCAAATAGCCGTGCGGAACAAGGTTGGGACTACACACGTCATACACATGGAACACAAGCACCATCAGTGCTGCCACACCACGCAAACCATCGAGAACGACATAGTGAGGTTTTGCTTTCATAGGGAAGTTGTCTAAGGGCGAATTCAACTTGCAAATGCAATCGAATTCTAATTTGTTAATATTGAATTAAATTTCTCTTTTGGTGTGAGATAACCGAGTCGCTTTCTGGGTCTATTGTTCAGCTTGTTTTCAACCCAGCTGACAAACTCGTCAGTTATTTCACTGAAATCCGTTCCTTTAGGGATGTATTGCCTGATAAGTCCGTTCGTGTTCTCATTGGCACCACGTTCCCAAGAATGG
>JAZRIA010000276.1:0-6244 GCA_045645045.1 Bacteroidaceae bacterium
AGCAGAGGCTTGAGGTCCTCCACATCCACGGTGCCGTCGGCAGTACTCTTCACCTCCACAATCTGCAAACCGCACACGGCAGCCGAAGCGGGATTGGTGCCATGGGCAGAGTCGGGGACGATAATCTTGGTACGCTTCAGGTCGCCACGCTTTTCGTGGTAGGTGCGTATCACCATCAGTCCAGTCAACTCACCATGAGCACCGGCAAAGGGATTCAGGGTGAACTCGTGAAGACCGGCTATCTCGGAAAGCGATTTCTGTACATTATAATATAGTTCCAGGGCGCCCTGTGTGGTGTACTCCGGCTGATGGGGATGCAAGGTAGTGAAACCAGGCAGGGAAGCCATCTCCTCGTTAATCTTTGGGTTGTACTTCATGGTACAGCTGCCCAAGGGATAGAACCCGGTGTCCACGCCGAAGTTGTTGTCGGACATGTTGGTATAGTGGCGCACGGCGGTGAGTTCATCCACTTCTGGCAAAATTGTCTCGCCCTCGCGGAGAAGGTTTGCAGGCAGGTCCTCCAATGTGTGACCGCTCCACTGGTTCTCAGGCAGAGAATAACCAATACATCCGGGGGTGGAAAGTTCGAATATGAGTTTTCCGTAATATGTGTTGTTCATAATGCTTTCGGATACTTTTATTGGTTAATACTATAGTCCTTGCTCTGTGCAGAAGGCAGCAATGCTTTCCACCAGAGCCTCCACCTCTTCAGGAGAGCGTTGCTCGGTAGCGGCAAAGATTATCTCGTCTTCCTTCGCTTCTGCCTTCACACCGGCAATGAAACCGTCTATGTAGGCATTGTCCTGCAGGGCGCTGATGTCCAGAGAGCATTTCAGCGTGAACTCGTTTAGGAAGGGTTTGCCCGGATATGCCTCGGAGAAGCAGGGCAAGGCAAGCAGACGCTTGTGCAACTCGTGTGCGGCACCATATGACTGCTCGTTGACCTCGCGCAAGCCCTTCTTGCCCATCAGAGCAAGGTAGGAAGCGACATACAGGCACATGATGCCCTGAGCGGTGCAGATGTTGGAGGTAGCCTTCTCGCGACGGATATGCTGTTCGCGTGCCTGCATGGTAAGCACGAAGCAGCGCTTGCCGTCCATGTCGGTGGTTGCGCCCACCAGTCGTCCGGGCATCTTGCGTACCAAAGCATTGGTGGTGCAGAGATAACCTATGTAGGGACCGCCATAGCACATGGGTATGCCCAGACTCTGTGCCTCGCCGCAAGCGATGTCGGCACCCCACTGGCCGGGAGACTTCAGCACACCCAGGGCAGAAGCCATGGTGTTGATGGCCAGCAGAGCCTTGTGTGCATGGCATATGTCGGCAAGGCCGGAGAAGTCCTCAATGATGCCGTAGTAGTTGGGTTGTGCCACCAGCACGCCAGCAACATCGTCGGCTTCGAGCAATGTCTGTATGGCGCACATGTCTGTAACGCCCTCCTTGGCAGGAACCTTGACGAGGTCCACGCCATGGAACTTGGCATACGTCTCCACCACTCGCATCACGGCAGGGTTGAATGTCTCGGAAATGAGCACACGGTTGCGCTTCTTGGCGGCCGCCACGCACATCATCATTGCCTCGGCGGTGGCGGTGGAACCGTCGTACATGGAAGCGTTGGAGATGTCCATGCCGGTGAGGTCGGCCATCATGCTCTGGTACTCAAAGATATATTGCAATGTGCCCTGTGAAATCTCTGCCTGATAGGGAGTGTACGAAGTGGAGAACTCCGAGCGCGATGCAATGTATGGCACCACGCTGGGCGTGTAGTGGTCGTAGACACTGGCACCGGCAAAGGAGATGAGCTGTTCGTTGGATTGTTCAAGAGAACCAATAACCCTTCTCACCTCAATTTCCGACATGGCAGAGGGCAGGGCAAGTTCCTTGTTGAACTTCAGTTCTTCGGGAACCTCGGAATATAGTTCCTCTAAAGAACTCACGCCAACAACCTTCAGCATCTCCTGAAGGTCATTGGCGGTATGGGGAAAGTATTTCATAGGCTTTAGAAAACGGAAAACGGAAAGGTGAAAACGGAGAACTGGACCAAAGGTCGACGTTAGGTGTCAAGTCAAAGGTGAAAACTTTGTCTCAATAACAGAAATTTTCGCAAATTAGTTTTCCGCTTTCCGTTTTCACTTTTCCGTTCAATAATTACTTGCAACAGTTCTCGTAATCGGTAGCGCTCATCAGATTGTCTACCTCGGAGGGATCGGAGAGTTTCACCTTCATAATCCATGTGCCGAAGGCATCCTGGTTGATTAGTTCGGGCTGGTCTTCGAGGTCTGCGTTGATTTCAACAACCACACCGCTGACGGGAGAGATGAGGTCGCTGGCTGCCTTCACGCTTTCCACGGCACCGAATTCCTCGCCTGCGGTAACTTCGTCGTCCACCTCGGGCATATCCACGTACACCACGTTGCCCAACTGCTCCTGAGCATAGTCGGTGATACCAACATAACCGTACTCGCCTTCAACTTTCACATACTCGTGGCTCTCGCTATAGTAGAGGCCTTCAATTGTCTTTGCCATAATTAGATTAGGTTAAACCCCTCCCCCTTGCCCCTCCACAAGGGAGGGGAGTATAATGTATAGGGATTGGGTAGGTTAATGATTTGTTTTAGACCCTCCCCCTTGCCCCTCCACAAGGGAGGGGAGTATAATGTATAGGGATTGGGCAAGTTAATGATTTGTTTATTTTATAGTATTTATTGTGTAGCATTTTTGCTCTCCCACGTACCGGAACCATCTTCCCTTCGTCATCATTCGGTAGTATCTACTCCCCTCCCTTGTGGAGGGGGTGGGGGAGGGTCTTGGGGTCTTGGTTTTTGGGGGAGGGTCTTCTTATATTCACTTCTTATAGTTCTTCTCGTAAAAGCGCTTCTTGCACACAACGCCATCCTGCAACTTCTTGTGGATGCGGATTTGCACGGGTGTGTCGAGTTTGGTGTATTCTATGTCCACCATGGCCATGCACACGCTCTTGCCAGTGGAGATGGAGTTGTAGCCCGTGGTGACGGTTCCCACCACCTTGTCGTCCACCACCACATCATAGCCATGACGGGGTATGGCACGGCCAGCCAGTTCTATGCCCACAATCTTGCGTGTCAGTCCTTCTGCCTTCTGCTTGGCAAGAGCCTCCTTGCCGATGAAGTTCTCCTTGTCGAGTTTCACGAACATGCCAAGGCCAGCCTCCAGAGGAGTGATGTCGTCGGTAAGTTCATCGCCGTAAAGAGGCAAGCCAACCTCAAACCTCAATGTGTCGCGGCAACCGAGGGCACATGGCTTCACGCCATGGGCAATGAGTTTGTCCCATGCACCTTGTATGTAGGCATGGCTTCCGTACACCTCGAAACCATCCTCGCCCGTGTAGCCAGTACGGCTCACGATGAGAGTCTCGCCCTCCGTGTCCACGGTCTTGAAGGTATAGAACGCCAGGTCCTCGCAAGCCAGCCCCAAGCACTCTGCCATCACCTTCTCCGAATCAGGTCCCTGCAAGGCTATCTGTCCGTAGATGTCGCTCTGGTTCACGGTAACCACATCGAAAGCCTTTGCCTGAGCCTCTATCCATGCATAGTCCTTGTCGATGTTGGCGGCATTGATGACGAGGAAGAACTTGTCATCCGCCATCTTGTAGACAAGCAAATCGTCCACGGTGCCGCCGTTCTCATGCAGCATCATGCCATAATATATCTTGCCCACGGGAGCACCGGCAATGTCGTTGGTGAAGATGTATTGCACGAACTTCTCTGCCTCGGCACCGCTCACCAGCACCTCGCCCATGTGGCTCACGTCGAACATGCCGCTTGCTTTGCGCACGGCATTGTGCTCGTCCACGATGTCGGTGTACTGTATGGGCATCTCAAAGCCCCCGAAAGGCACCATCTTGGCACCCAGTGCAATGTGCTTGTCGTAAAGACATGTTCTTTTATCAGTCATAGTAGTGTTTTGTATTTAAGGTTTTGTCTATTCAAATAGTTTTTCCATTAATGAGCAGAGTGCATCAGTGCTCAGGCCTCTGATGGCTCTGTTGGGAGTGTGCTCGGCAGCATGCTTTGCCAAGGCTTCTTTCGTGAACGGGCAACCGGAAAAGGCATTGTTGAACACGGCATGTGCATCGCCCAGTTCAAAGTAGTCGCCGCTCAAGGCAACGGCCATCACCTTGTCCTCCTTGGTATCGAATGCTATTGCCAGCGTGCCGCATCCCTCTATCCTTGCCCAGCAATGGTGCGAGGGTTCTGTCTTCCTTGTCTTGCCCCATAGGAACGCTGGTGCATAGTATCCGCTCTCTATCTCGCGTATGCGCTTCACATCCTCTTCCGTGAGCGAGATGCAACCCTTGCACAAGTGTCTCCTGATGCTCTGGCGCAATTCCGTGGTGCCAATGCCATGGGGCAGGGCATCCTTCAGCAGTGCTATGCGGCTCTCCACGCTCTTCACCCCTTTGGACATGAGTTTGGCACGTTCTGGGGTCAGTGCGCCACGCATCATGCGTGCATCCGTGTCGTATAGCATGGTGCCGTGCACTATGTTGCGCTTGGCCATGTGGTAGAAGGCATTTCCGCATATCTTGCCGCCACCCTTCATGCAGATGTCGTTGCGACCCGAAACCTCCACCTTGGCACCAAGCCTGCTGAGGCATTCCGCCATATTGCAGGCATACTCGTGGAAGAGTTCCTCCACGGCACCTTCCCGTGTCACGAGGCTCGTCATTATATTGCCTCTGTCGGCAAAGATGCTTCCGCCGCCGCTCTTCCTACGAATCACGTCTATTCCCTCCGCCTTGCAGAAGGCAAGATCTATCTCTGCCTCGGCATCCTGATTTCTGCCCATCACCACGGTTGGAGACAGCTGCCATGTGAACAGGTAACTGCCCTCGGGCATGTGCGAAGCAACGTACTCTTCCACGGCCAGATAGAATGCCGCTCTCTCGCCATCGCAATGCGGTGGCAATTCGATGAATGTAGCAGGGAAGATGTGTTCAGCCATGGGGTGGGGTGTTGTCGGTGATTTCAGGTCTGCTTTTGGGTCTTGTTTTAGCACGTTTTAGTGCTTTTTGTGCATCAAATTTACAGAATCGTCTCCAATCGGGCAAATAATCGGTCTTTAATTTTGTTAAAACATCGAATAGGGCCAAAATGGAATTGCACTTGGAGAGAAGTTTCCGGCTCTATATACCTCTTTATATATGCAGACGGAGCAAAAACAATGCTTTGCTCCGTCTGTATTGCTTGTCATTATGTTGTGCTCAACAATAACGTATCACTTGAAGATGCTCACCACGTGGGCTGGTATGGCGGTGCGGTGCCAGTTTTCGGTGTTGGTATAACCGTTGTACTGGTAGGACAGGGTGTGCTTGTCCTTGCCCTGCCATGAAATCTGGCATGGGTTGCCGCCTTCCCTGGTATGTCCGTCGGGGGTGTATTCCACTTCCTCCATGGTGAAGATCATGGATTGTGCATTGCCAACCTCTGCTATGTGCAAGGTCATGCGCACCTCCTTGTCGTAGTACTTGTAGTACTTGGTGCCAGACATCTCGGGTGCGTGCCATGCGCCCAGGAGTTTGTTCTTCTTACTGCCTTTGGAGTCCACTCTGTCCATCAGGTCGAGGAAGTCCTTCATGTTCTCTGACATTATTTTCTTGGCAGGTGTATACACGTTTGTCACCTTCACGGTGTTCTGACCGCCGGGATAGCCGCTTGGATCGTATGTCCATGTGTAACTGAGACCCTCGTCGGTTACCGTCAGTGCCTTCATTTCCTTTTCTACAACGTAAACCCTCTCAACCCCCTCCACTTCGTATGTCTGTATCTCGTATGTCTTTCCGTCCTTCAGCAGCAGGTACAGGTCCTGCGGATTTTCCATTTCCTTGCCGTCCAGAGTTGTAAACTTGGTCTGCTTGTACAGACCGGGCTTTGGTTGTGCCATTGTGACCATGCCAACCATGAGCATCGCGATTGATAGAAAAAGTGTCCTTTTCATAATCGTGGGTATTAGGGGTTATACTTTTACTTTTTCTGCTAACAAAATTAAAATAATATGCTCTCCGTTATAATATATATGTGGATATATTTTCAAAATATTATGAAAATGTAATCTCCATGTTACAAAAAAGAGGTATTGAGTGAGTGGCACTGGTGTGCTAAAATAGCAGAAGAGCGGACATTCGGTGTTGAATGTCCGCTCTTCTCTTTGTGACTCCTGCAGGATTCAAACCTGCAACCTTTTGATCCGTAGTCAAATGCTCTAT
>JAZRIA010000277.1:0-4522 GCA_045645045.1 Bacteroidaceae bacterium
CCAATACAGAGTTATTTACTCACTAACAAGCAAAGTGTGCAGTATTAAACAGAACAACAAGCGTGTCAGATACATCTTTTGTTAAGAGATGTAAACAGCATATGCTAAGGATGTCCGAAAGCACAACAGGCCTGCAAAACAATGAGGAAACCCCATCAACACGAGAACGCGATTTTGTCCTCACGATGACAGGGGCGAATCATTACCGTTCGTTCGACGAACGATTACCGATGGTAAATTTTACCATCAATGAGAGTGAAGGAAGGTCCATTCACGGACACCGCTGAATGTATGCACAGACACACTGATGGTGTCGCCTATAATATAATAAGGTATAGTGGGGATGTGAATGGAGCAATAGTATGTCTGGGAATACGACATGGGGTCGCGTCCCTGATTGTGGTGGATGGAGAGGTGGTGGTGTGCATGTGTCCTGCCACCTTGCCCAGCCTGCAGTACGGAGTCTACGGCATAGCCCCAGAGGTGCAGTCCGCCCTGCGTTCTGGCGGTAAGCTGCATGTTGATGTACTGGCCCTCGTGCCACATGCTTTCTATGCCCGTGGGGTCGTGGCGGAAGATGGTGGTGCTGTCTGCCAGAACCTGCGCTCCAGCGAGGGTGTAGATATGTGCCCGGGGATTAGCGGCAGAGGCATCGGGGACGAAACCTGCCACTGCCCTGTAGGTGGTGTCGGGACGGTGTGGCTTGATATTGGTGTTTGTTATGGAGTAGCATGTGCCATCGTCGGTGGTCAGGCTGAGGAACATGCCATTGGCACCGGTACGGATATCGGCAAACTCGGTAACAAGGTTGGGATATGGTTCGGTTTTCTCCGCACAGGAAACAAGGAGCAATGCCGCCACAAGCAGCATTGCCCTGAATGTTATCTTGAATGGTTCGTGTGCTGACGAAATTCGGTTCATGACTTCTTAGCCTGCTTTTTGTTGGCCACAGGATTGGCATACATGGTGAGGATACGTTCGCGCAGGAAGGGCACATCGGGATTGGGAAGCTTAATCTTGGCTATCTGTCCGTTGATATATTCCTCGAATACCTTCTTGTCGTGCTGGCTGTACCTGTTTTTGAAGCAATTGCCACCGTGCAGCTCGTCGTAGGCGATGAAGTTGCCGGGATAGAGCATGTAGCCCGAGTGTATGGCCTTGTCCAGGCGTTGGGCTATTTCCTTGAAGACCTCCGTCTTGGGCATGTCCTTCAGTTCGTCTATCCACTGGTTCACGGGGGTGCCGGTACGGTAGTGCACATGTCCCTTGAAACCGAAGATGCCAGTCTTCATGTTATCCAGATCGTCCTGCTTGCTCTTTTTCCACGACGGGTCATCGCGTTTCTGCTGGAACTCCTGGGCCTTGAGGTAGTCGCAGGGGTCGTACTCGTAACTGATGGTCAGCGGCACGATGTTCAGTTCCTTCAGCCTTTCCACTATGGTACCCTCGCCGCCATAGGCAAGCATCTTCAGCACCGAGTCCTGTGTGTTGTCGCTGCTGTCCTTGGCACGCCCTTCGCGCTGGGCAATCCAGATGTTCTCTTTCTTCTCCGTGATGGCATAGTGCATGTAGCGGCTCATCAGTATGCTGCTCTCCATCATCTCCTTGGCCTTTAGGCTGCGGCGCACGGTGAACGCCTTGTTCATGCGCACGAGGGTCTTGATCCACGGATATATGAGCAGGTTGTCGCCAATGGCAATCTCACACGTTGTGGGGAAGCCAGCCTCGTGAAGCATGAGGTCCAGTATTGCGCTGTCCAGCACTATGTCCCTGTGGTTGGAGATGAAGAGCTGGTTGCCACGGTTTGAGATGGTGCTGTAGTTGAAGGTGTAACCACGTGCATACTTCTTGAGTATATAGCGCACTACGTGCTTCATGAAACGGAGCTGGAAGTCGAGCGGAGTCTTCACTCCTATGAACATCATCTTAAACAAGCCGTTGCGCAGTCCTTTGGGCAACCAAGGGGCCAAGCCCTGCATCATCTTGTTGAAGTGGCGGTCGCCCAGAAGCTGGTTCAGAGCCTCCTTCATTTCCCCTTTCTCGTAGGGGCGTATCTCATCGAATTCGTGTATGTCCATGGTAAGATATTATGTGAGGTTATGTGTTATCTGCCTTCTATTATCTCGGTCATTACGTCCTTGATGTCCAGTCCAGCAGCACGTATCTGCTGGGGAATGAAACTGGTGGCCGTCATGCCGGGAGTAGTGTTTATCTCCAGAAGGTTTATCTTATCGCCCGGTGTGATGATGTAGTCGATGCGTATGATGCCATAGCATCCCAGGATATCGTAGATGGTGGAAGTGAGAGTCTGCACGCGCTGTGTCAGACGCTCGGAAATGCGTGCCGGGGTAATTTCCTCCACCTGGCCGTTGTACTTGGCATCGTAGTCGAAGAACTCGTTTGTGGTAACCACTTCGGTGATGGGCAGGACATGGCTGGAGGTGCGTGTCTTGTAGCAGCCGCATGTTATCTCCGTTCCGCCCATGAAGGCCTCCACCATCACGTCCTCGCCCTCTTTCAGCGCCAGCTCTATGGCGGGGCGCAGAGCCTCGGGCGTCTTCACCTTGGTGGTACCGAAGGAACTGCCACCGCGTGCAGGCTTTACGAAACAGGGCAGACCTATGCGGTCGATGATATCCTGGTCGGAGACCTCGTTCTCCTGACCTATGCGTATGATAAGGCTGTCTGCCACGCTAACGCCCAGTGAGCGCATGTAGTTGTTCAGCACAAACTTGTCGAAGGTCAGTGCCTCCACCAGTACTCCGCTTGTGGAGTATGGCATACCGATAAGGTCGAAGTAACCCTGCAGGACACCGTTCTCGCCAGGAGCGCCATGTATGGTGATGTAGCAGAAATCGGGACGCACCGTCTCGCCGGCTTCGTTCTGGAAGGTGAAGTCGTTGCGGTCCACCTTGCTACGGCTATCGTCTGGCAGTATAGCTTCCCAAAGGCCAGCCTTCAGTTCCACCTTGTATACCTTGTACTTGTCCTTGTCTATGAATGATTCTATGCCGGCGGCACTACGCATGCTTACGTCGTGCTCTGAACTGTCACCGCCACAGATGATTGCTATTGTTTTCATTTATGTGTTGTATGTGTCTTATTTTATTTCTCTAGTTTCCACGTCGATTTATTCGCCTTGGCTCATCAAGCTCATTGCTCACCCGCTCACCGCTCACCTCTCACCTGCTTAACTGTCCCCCTGAGACAGGGGGACGAGCGCGAAGCGCGGAGGGGGTGGATTATTACTCATTGCTCACCGCTCACCGCTCACCGCTCTCTTCCTCCACTTCTCTATCAGCGCCAGCATGTCTGGTGCTAGTTCGCTCTGGAAGTCCATTTCCTCGCCAGTGGCGGGATGCTGAAATCCGAGTGTCTTGGCATGCAGGGCCTGACGTGGACATAGCTCCATGCAATTGCGGATGAAAGCTTTGTATGATGAGGTCTGCTCGCCACGCAGGATCTGGTCGCCTCCATAACGCTCGTCGGCAAAGAGGGGATGTCCAGTATGCTTCATGTGGGCACGTATCTGATGAGTGCGACCCGTCTCCAGGCGGCATTCCACCAGCGTTACGGGACCGAAGCGCTCAAGCACGCGCCAATGGGTTACGGCATGCTTGCCCGTGTCGCTCCCCTCGGGGAAGACGGCCATGCGCAGGCGGTCTTTGGGGTCGCGGCCTATGTTGCCCGTTATGGTTCCCTCGTCCTGCCCGAATGGTCCCCATACGAGAGCGTTGTATAGTCGGCGTGTGGTATGGTAGAAGAATTGCTTGCAAAGGGAGGTCTTTGCCTCAGGCGTCTTTGCCACCACCAGCAGGCCGCTTGTGTCCTTGTCGATGCGATGCACCAGGCCCACCTCAGGGTCGTTGGGGTCGTATCGGGGGTCGTCCTTCAAGTGCCATGCCAGGGCATTGACCAGCGTGCCGCTGAAGTTGCCGCATCCGGGGTGCACCACCATGCCGGCAGGCTTGTTGATAAGCAGGAGCTGGTCATCCTCGTAAACTACGTCCAAGGGGATGTCCTCGGGTATAATCTCCCAATCGCGCTTGGGCCGGTCAAGCATCAGGGTGATAACATCGCCTGCCTTCACCTTGTAGTTGCTCTTCACAGGCTTGCCATTGGCCATGATGTAGCCGGCCTCGGCAGCCTTCTGTATGCGGTTGCGGCTTGTGTCACGAAGATGGTCCATCAGGAACTTATCCACACGCACTGGGTTCTGTCCGCTATCGGCCACCACACGCCGGTGCTCGTAGAGTTCCGTCTGGACGTTCTCCTCACCGATTCCGTCCAGGTCTTCCAGGTCCTCGAAATACTGTTCCTCAGCTATCATTCCGTCTCGGGTTCAAATTCGTATTCCACTTCCTCGCCCTCAGCACCAGCCAGGCTGTCCTCTGCCCATTTCTCGTCCTCGGTGAGACTGTTTCCCACCACAAGGACAATGGGGGCTTCGGCAGGCACTCTTTCTCCTGCACGCACTTCCCTGCCACGGCACTTTACACCGAGAACCCAGTCCTTGTCGCCT
>JAZRIA010000278.1:0-2355 GCA_045645045.1 Bacteroidaceae bacterium
ATACGTCATCGACGAACTCTCCTACACCGAGGCTATGGAACTCTGCAACTTCGGTGCCAAGGTGATATATCCCCCCACCATCTATCCCGTCTGCGTCAAGAACATCCCCATCTGGGTGAAGAACACCTTCAACCCCGATGCTCCCGGCACCATCATCAAGAAGGACATACACCTGGGCGAGAAGCCCATCCGTGGCATCTCCAGCATCAAGGGCACCACGCTCATCACCGTCAGCGGTCTCTCCATGGTGGGTGTCATCGGTGTGAACCGCCGTATCTTCACCTGTCTGGCAGACAATGGCATCTCCGTGTTCATGGTATCTCAGGCAAGCAGTGAGAACAGCACCTCCATCGGTGTGCGCGATGCCGATGCCCAGGAGGCATGCCGTGTGCTCAACGAGGAGTTTGCCCAGGAGATAGCCGAGGGTGCCATGTATCCCATGATGGCCGAGGGAGGCCTGGCCACCGTGGCCATAGTGGGCGAGAACATGAAGCACACGCCTGGCATTGCCGGCAAGCTGTTCGGCACGCTTGGCCGTAGCGGTATCAGCGTCATTGCCTGTGCCCAGGGTGCCAGTGAGACGAATATCTCCTTTGTCATTGCCGAGGAGTATCTGCGCAAGGCGCTGAACGTAATCCACGACTCCTTTTTTCTGAGCGAATACCAGGTGCTCAACCTCTTCATCTGTGGTGTGGGCACCGTGGGCAGCAGCCTTATAGAGCAGATACACCAGCAGCGCGAGAAGCTCATGCGCGAACTCCGCCTCCAGCTCAATGTCGTGGGCATTGCCTCTGGCCACAATGCCATGTTTGCCCGCGAGGGATTGAATCTGGAGAACTTCCGCGAGCAGTTGAAGCAGGCGCCCGAGAGCAACCTCCAGCGTCTTCGCGACGAGGTCATCGGCATGAACATCTTCAACAGTGTCTTCGTGGATTGCACCGCCTCTGCCGATGTGGCAACTCTCTACAAGGACTTCCTCTCGCACAACATCAACATCGTGGCGGCCAACAAGATAGCGGCCTCCAGCGATTACGAGCAATATAGCGAACTCAAGCGCATAGCACAGATGCGTGGCGTGAAGTTCCTCTTCGAGACCAACGTGGGTGCTGGGCTTCCCATCATCCGCACCATCAACGACCTTCGCAACTCGGGCGACAAGATCCTGCGCATCGAGGCCGTGCTCAGCGGTACGCTCAACTATATCTTCAACACCATCTCTGCCGACATTCCCTTCAGCAAGACCGTGGAACTGGCCAAGGCCGAGGGATACAGCGAGCCCGACCCGCGCATAGACCTCTCTGGCAAGGACGTGCTCCGCAAACTGGTCATCCTCACTCGCGAGGCCGGCTATAGCATCAATCAGGAGGATGTTGAGGCCAAACTCTTCGTGCCCCAGTCCTTCTTCGATGGCACCATGGAGGAGTTCTGGCAGAACCTCCCCTCGCTCGATGCCGATTGGGAGGCACGCCGCCAGATGCTCGAGAGCCAGAACAAGGTTTGGCGCTTTGTGGCAAAGTACGAGGACGGCCATGCCAGCATCTCTCTTCAGGAGATAGAGCAGGGCCATCCCTTCTATCAGCTGGAGGGCAGCAACAACATCGTCCTTCTCACCACCGAGCGCTACAACGAGTACCCCATGCTCATCCAGGGCTATGGTGCCGGTGCTTCCGTTACCGCCGCCGGTGTCTTTGCTGATATAATGTCACTTGCTTAAACGGAAAACGGAAGGACCCCTCCCCAACCCTCCCACAAGGGGAGGGAGTGGTTACAACTGACAAACAGAACATTCAATAACTTGGTGATAAATCCTCATATCCCCAGTACTATATACTCCCCGCCCTATAGGGAGGGGTAAGGGGGAGGGTCTATCCTTTAATATATGAAACATATTATAATCCTTGGCGATGGCATGGCCGACTGGCACAACGAGGCTCTGGGTGGCAAGACCCTCCTCCAGCATGCCCACACTCCCAATGCCGACCGCCTGGCACGCATGGGCCGATGCGGACTTCTCCGCACCGTGGCCGATGGCTTCCACCCGGGCAGCGAGGTTGCCAACAGCAGCATCCTGGGTTACGACCAGCATGTTGTCTACGAGGGCCGTGGCCCTCTGGAGGCGGCAAGCATAGGTGTGGAACTGGCCGACGACGATCTTGCCCTGCGTTGCAACCTCATATCCCTGGATGGCAACCTCCTGCGCAATCATTCCTGCGGCCGTCTGGAGACGGAGGATGCCGACATACTCATAAAGTACCTGCAGGAGGAACTTGGCAACGACCGCGTGCATTTCTACACCGGCGTGCAGTACCGCCACCTGCTTGTCATCAAGGGTGGCAACAAGCACCTGCATTGCAC
>JAZRIA010000279.1:0-1635 GCA_045645045.1 Bacteroidaceae bacterium
TGGACATTCAGGGCCAGGACTCTCCATGGCTTCTATCCTTGAGGTTTGCGAAAATGGAGCAGACATCATTGACACTGCCATTGAGCCTCTGTCATGGGGTAAAGTGCATCCAGACATCATCTCCGTGCAGGCCATGCTGAAAGATGCAGGATTCCAAGTGCCAGAAATAAACATGAACGCCTACATGAAGGCACGTAGCCTGACTCAGGAGTTTATGGACGATTTCCTCGGATATTTCATGGATCCCACCAACAAGCACATGTCATCGCTGCTACTCAAATGCGGTCTTCCAGGCGGTATGATGGGTTCAATGATGGCCGACCTCAAGGGTGTGCACTCGGGAATTAACCTTATGCTCAAAGGGCAAGGGAAACCACAGCTCAGCCTTGACGAATTGGTTATCATGCTCTTTGACGAGGTTGAATACGTATGGCCCAAATTAGGATACCCCCCACTCGTAACTCCGTATAGCCAATATGTGAAGAATATCGCTCTTATGAACCTCATGCAACAAGTCAAGGGCGAAGAGCGCTTCTCCATGATTGACAACAATGCATGGGACATGATACTTGGCAAGTGCGGAAGTCTGCCAGGAGAACTCGCCCCCGAGATTGTGGAACTGGCCAAGAACCAAGGACGTGAGTTTACCGATGCCGATCCACAAAGCTACTACCCCGACGCCCTCGACACCTACCGCAAGGAGATGAAAGAACTGGGATGGGACACAGGAAAGGACGATGAGGAACTCTTCGAGTTTGCCATGCACGATCGTCAGTATCGTGACTACCGTTCTGGAGTAGCCAAACAACGTTTCGAAACAGAACTACAGAAGGCCAAGGATGCCGCACTTGGTGGAACGGGTGTAACTCCCGAACAATTGCAAGCACTCAAGCATGCCAAAGCAGATGCCATCTGTGCCACAGAGAACGGACAGGTTGTATGGGAAATCTCCGTAGAAGGTCCTTCATCGGCACCCAACGTAGGACGTACCTACAAAGAAGGCGAACTCTTGTGCCATATCTCCACACGGTGGGGACAGATGGTACCCATATATACAGGTTATGCAGGACGACTTGCTGAAGTGTGTGCCAACCAAGGGAACACCGTAAACAAAGGTGATGCGATAGCATATATTGAGAGAGAACAATAGTCTTCTAATGCAAAATAAGTAAAGGCTGGCATTAATTGCCAGCCTTTACTTATATCATGATATGTCAAGCGTTATCGGCCTTGGTACATTTCCTCGTAATATTTCTCATATTCACCACTGGTGATATTGTCCATCCATTCCTGATGGTCAAGATACCAACGGACGGTCTTCTCTATGCCCTCTTCAAACTGCAATGAGGGTTCCCAACCAAGTTCCTTTTGCAATTTAGTGGAATCAATCGCATAACGCAAATCGTGACCGGCACGATCGGTAACATAGGTAATCAAATCCAACGAATGGCCTTCGGGGTTCCCCAACAGACGGTCTACCGTCTTGATGACTACGTGGATAATATCAATATTCTTCCACTCATTGAAACCTCCGATGTTATAGGTTTCATTTATCTTGCCCTCATGAAAGATTATATCAATCGCACGGGCATGATCCTCCACAAAGAGCCAATCACGCACATTCTCGCCTTTGCC
>JAZRIA010000280.1:0-2734 GCA_045645045.1 Bacteroidaceae bacterium
GGGTGCTGCTGCGGTAGCTACTACAGGTACTTCTTTGTTTACTTCTTGCAGTGCTCCTGCAAAGGAACAACCAAAGTTGCAAGTGCCAGAACTCCGCTTGTCTTTCCAAGAAGGTATTGCTCCGGGCGAAAGCTTGAACGAGAAGTTGGACTTCATGGAAAAGTTGGGCATCGTAGGTTTCGAACCGGGCGGACGCAACTTGGCTGCTCGTGTAGACGAAATCAAGAAGGCCCTCTCGGGTAGAAACAGCAAGGTATCGGCTATCTGTGCTGGTTTTGATGGTTTCATCTTGGCAGAAGATCCTGCAGTAAAGGCACAGTTCGATTCAACCATGCGCGATATCATTGCTGCAGCGGGCGAAATCGGTTCTACCGGTGTAATTATGGTACCTGCTTTCAACGGTCAGAAGCCATGTATGCCACACACCCTCGAAACTCGTGAGTACCTTTGCGAACAAATGCACGAGTTGGGCGAATACGCATTGAAGCACAATACCACTGTTATCCTCGAACCTTTGAACCGTCGCGAGTGTCACTACCTCCGTCTTGTTTCGGATGCAGCTGCTATCTGCCGCGATTCTAAGAGTGCAGGTGTGAAGTGTATGGGCGACTTCTGGCACATGCAGGAAGACCCTTGCGATTACGCAGCCTTCATGTCGGCTAAGGATTACTTGCAACACGTACACGTAGCTAGCCGTGGCCGTCGCATCATGCCGGGCGAAGACGGTGAAGTAGACAACTACGTACAAGGATTCCGTGCTTTGAAAGAGTTGAACTATCCATATTATGTAAGCTTCGAATGTGGCACAAAGGGCGACCGCACACAGACCGTTACCAAGGCTGTCGAATTGCTCCGTGCACAATGGGAACTCGCATAATCTAGCTTGTTTGATACTACATGTATAAACATACCTTTAAACGCTGTGCCTGGCTATTTGCAGCCGGCACAGCGTTGCATTTATTCCTGGGCCCTCTCCATCCCTCGTTTCTGGCCTATCCATGGGGTGCGATACTGGCTGTCAATTACCTTTATCTACTTGTCTTGCTCTATACCATGGCAGGCAAATGGACATGGGTAAAGACCCTCTACAACCGTCAGGCATGTATCGCTGCTTTTTCCACCATGCTGGTACTAACCCTGCTTTTCGGGCTCATTCGTCAAGATCCTGCTACCGGAGGCCTCACGGGCTTGTTGGGCTTCTCGCAAATGACATCCTCCTGGATATTCAATATCTTCCTAGTCTATTTCATGACCGTTATCGGCCTCACTACCATAGACGACCTCTATCACTGGAAGAAACGCAATAAGTTCGCCCTGCTGTTCCACCTCGCCTTTTGGGTGATACTGGTTTCAGCCGTGTTCGGTAGTGGCGACAAGATACGTGTGCGCGTTACCACCACCGTGGGGCAGCCTGTACAGGGCGGAACCACTGCCGATGGCCGTCCGCATACCCTGCCATTCTCCATCCTGCTCAAGGAGTTCAGCATGGACGAATACCCCCCTCGGCTCTATCTGTACAGCCAGGGCAAGCTCTCTAAACACTTTGTAACCCTCGAGGAAAGCGCTTCGCAAGGCCTGCTGGGCAATTGGCAGGTAAAGAGCGTGCAAACCCTCGATAAGGCCGGACGCAGGTCCGATGCCGACGATTATGCCCCCATGAACCACGTAGGAGCCACTACAGCCGCTTGGGTCGAAGCAGTACATACCACTAGCCGCCAAACGGCGAAAGGCTGGGTAAGCTGTGGCAGTCACATCTTCGATGGAGCCACCCTGGCGTTGCCCGATGGTTCAGAGATAGTCATGCCCCGTCGCGAGCCTAAAAGCTACCTTTCCAAGATCGAATTGTCCGACAAGACCCATAAATGGCCCGAGGAAATTCAGGTCAATCACCCGGCTACAGTAGGCTCGTGGAAAATCTACCAGGTAGGCTACGACACCGACCGTGGCCGTTGGAGCACCGTCAGCATGCTCGAGTGCGTGAAAGATAGCTGGTACCCTGCCATCCACATCGCCATGTGGCTTGTAGTGTGCTTGGGCGTTGTCATGTGTCTGTTCGGATGGAAGAAACCCGCTAAGAAGAAGGAGGAAAAATCATGAATTGGGAATCATTTCTATATTACGCCCTGTCAGCCGGCCTGTGCTGGATAGTAGGAGCCGTGCTTGCCTTCCGTAACAAGCGGAGTGGGGCAGTGGCATTCTCCTCGTTGGGCATTGCAGTCTTTCTGGTCTTTATTGCCGGCATGTGGCTCAGTCTGGAGCGTCCCCCGTTGCGAACCATGGGCGAAACCCGCCTCTGGTATTCCTTTTTTCTGGGCGTAATAGGTTTGGGCCTGTACCTCAAGTGCCGCTACAAGTGGGTGTTGGCATTCAGCACCGTCATGTCGCTGGTATTCATCCTCATCAACCTGCTCAAGCCCGAGATACATAGCAAAACCCTCATGCCTGCCCTGCAGAGCCCCTGGTTTGTGCCCCATGTCATTGTGTACATGTTTTCGTACGCCATGATGGGAGCCGTAACCCTGTTTGCCGTCTATCTGTGGTTCCGCAAGCAACCCGATGAGGTGAGCGACAGCGAGTGGGCCGTATGCGATAACCTGGTTAGGGTAGGGTGGTCATTCCTTACGCTAGGCATGGTTATGGGAGCCCTTTGGGCCAAGGAAGCCTGGGGCGACTACTGGACGTGGGATCCCAAGGAAACCTGGGCCTTCGCCACCTGGCTGGCCTATTTGCTCTA
>JAZRIA010000281.1:0-14787 GCA_045645045.1 Bacteroidaceae bacterium
CTGCCGGGACCGGGAGCGGTTACAACCACCAACGGACGAGTAGTCTCCACATAGTCGTTCTTGCCGAAGCCCTCGTCGGAGTCGATGAGTGCCACGTTGTTGGGGTAGCCTTCGATGGTGTAGTGATAATAGGTCTTGATACCAAGCGACTCGAGGCGGCGGCGGTATGTTGATGCAGAGCTTTGGCCATTGAAATGTGTTATCACCACACTGCCAACCATGAATCCGCAGTTCTGGAACTCGTTTCTCAGGCGCAGTACGTCTTCATTGTAGGTTATGCCGAGGTCCTGGCGAACCTTGTTCTTCTCAATATCTACGGCACTGATCACAATGACTATCTCTGCCTGGGAAGACAGCTGTGATAGCATCCTGAGCTTTGAGTCAGGCTGGAAACCAGGAAGAACGCGGCTGGCATGATGGTCGTCAAAGAGTTTTCCACCCAGTTCCAGGTAGAGTTTGCCCTGAAACTGCGCTATCCTTTCCCTGATGTGCTGACTTTGGATGCGGATATATTTATCGTTGTCAAATCCGTATTTCATAGAATTGTCTCGATTATTTCCTTTGAATGAACATGCAAAGGTACGATTAAGTGAGCGAAATACCAAATTTATTTGAGTATTTCCGAACGTTAGTACCTTCGACCGCAGGTCAGAGGGCGATTAAGTGAGCGAAATGCCAAATTTGCGATTAAGAGAGAGCAGAAAAAGTTTACTTTTTATGCCGAACGAGAGCAAATTGAACCCAAGGGTTAAATAAATTCATTTTAATTTCGAACGGCAGAACTTTTCCTTTTCCTCTGTTAATGCAACCGCCCCATCCCGAAAAGGGACAGGGCGGTTGGATATGGGGGTAGGGGATTACCATTTCACTTCCACGGCATGCTTGAAGTTGCGCATGGGGTCGCCCCAGAGTTCATGCGCCAGTTTCTGGTTCTTCTTGGAACCCTTCACCTTGCCATTGAACACTTCCTTGCCATTGATGCGTACAGTAACCTTCTTCTTCAGGTCAACGAGCTGGTCGGACAGGAATATGCGCAGATGTCCATGCTGGGCAGGTGTGAACTCTTTGCTGAACAGCATGTTTATGCCCCAGCGGGGATCCTTCCAGGTGGGATTGTACTTGACAGCATCAACCTTTATGTCTATGCTGTTGTCTGCATTGGCGGTGAATTCGTATTTTGTGCGGAATTCATCTTCCTCTTCCAGAACCTGCAGGTTGTAGAAAGCGTTGCGCTTCAGACCGTCCATCTCAAAGTTTTCCCAGAGGAAGTGACGGGGCTGTGCATTGCGCTTGTGTTGTGCAAGCCATGGGGTAGTGGGAGTGTAGTCTATGGAGTGTCCGTAGCCTTCGAGCAGTTTTACGCGGTGTACATATTCGTTGGGGTGGATGCGTTGTATACTGTCCAGTTTCTCTCCTGTGGTCTTGGTGAGCAGGTGACGGTAGAACATGAAGTCGCGGTCGCCTGTCAGGAAACTGAGGGGAACGTGTGCGAGGTTTTCCACAGGTGCGTTAATCAGTGGTTCACCGCCAGCCATCGGACCAGCAGCAGCCCAGTAGTCGGCATAGAACGATGCCAGTCGCTGGCTTCCATATCCGCCCTCCGATATGCCGAATACATAGATTCTGTTCTTGTCAACTTCAGGCATTGACAATATGATGCGCAAAACCTTCTCCCAGGTCCACTGCTTGCTGCGCTGCCACCATCTGTACCATTCTCCTTCCTGTGGAATCTGGGGCACGATGTACATGGAAGGGCCGTCATTGAAGCGCTTAGCCAGTTTCAGGCCTGTTGCCCATTCGTTTGCTCTTGGACCAGAACCATGCAAATAGAGGAATACGGGATATCCGTCCTTGGGCATGTCACCTTTCACTCCAAGGTAGAAATTCATCTTAGCATTAGGTTCCAGAGAATCGGGCAATGTCCAGGTAGTGACATTTGCTTTGGATAGTGAATCCGTCAAAAGTTCACGGAATACCTTTTCGTCATTTGTATCCTCGGTCTTTTCGGCAAAGGTGTTGCCGCAAACGATCAATGCAGATACTGCAAGTAACAGATTCTTGATTTTCATGTCTATGTAGGATATGTTAAGATTGTGCTTAATAGAAATATTTAATCCCTGCTTCTTCCCAGGAACATAAGGATGTAGTAGACAAGTGTTGCCAATGAACCAAGTGCGGCGGCAACATAAGTGTAGGCCGCACTGCGAAGAGCCTCGCTTGCCATGGGTTGTGTCTCGTAGGTCGTAATGCCAGCATTCTTCAGCCACGAGACCGCTCTCATGCTAGCATTGATTTCTACCGGCAGGGTGATGAAGGCAAACAGTGTTGTCATCGCAAACAGGATTATGCCGCCAAGCATGATCTGGGGGAATATCTCAATGGTAAAGATGCCGATGAGCAGTACCCATTGCATCCAGCTGGAGGCAAAACTTACAACAGGTACCAGCGAACTGCGCATTTTCAGTGGAGCATAGGCGGTGGCATGCTGCAGGGCATGGCCACATTCATGTGCTGCCACGGCTGCTGCTGCTACAGAGCAGTCGTTGTAGACATCCTCGCTGAGGTTTACGGTCTTGTCCACAGGGTTGTAGTGGTCGGTCAACTGGCCAGGCGTACTTATGACACGTACATCGTAGATGCCGTTGTCATGAAGCATCCTGATGGCAATATCCTTGCCGGTCATCCGGTTGGGGAGCAATATCTTGCCGTACTTCTCAAACTTGTTCTTCAGGTTCCATTGAACCAGAAAACTTACCAGGGCGATACCGCCGAATAGGATCCAATACATAATTTCTTTTTTACCTTATATTAAATAACAATGTAATTTCGTTACGAAGTTACTGCTTATTTGCGTATAGAGGTAAGATTTTGTGTTAAAAACATGTAAAGGTGTCAGAAGAAGAACCTTATGATATCGTTGCTGAATGCAAGAATCATTAGACCGAGAAGAATCATCAGTCCTATTTTCTCTATGATGTCCATTACCTTGGGAGAAGGCTGTTTGCGCACAATGCCTTCGTACAGGAGCAGTACAATGTGACCACCGTCCAGTCCAGGGATAGGCAGAATATTCATGACTGCTAGAATGATGCTGATGAAGGCGGTAAGATTCCAAAAGCTTTGCCAGTCCCAGATTGAAGGGAAGAGGTTGCCTATCGTCAGGAATGAGCCAACCTGCTGCACGCCTTCTTTGTTGAACAGGTATTTCAGGGAGATAACGTAGTCGGACAATGTGTTCCATGCCAGTGTGAAACCTGCGGGAATGCTCTCCAGGAATGTGAACGACTGGTGCTCGGTGGGGATGTCCTTGAGCTTGTTGTCCCAAAGGATGCCCAACTTGGTGTCGTTGCCAAGAGTCAGACTTAAAGTGTCTTGTGCTCCTGAGCCTGCACGCAATACTACGATTGAGATGTCCTTTGCACGTATGCTGTCCTCGTGTGTACAACCCTCAGCACTGAGAATATCTTGTCTGCGTCCCAGTTCTGTAGTCACGTCGGTTATGTCGGGAGTGGGGACTCCGCCTATTTCCTGTATCATGTCACCAGCCTTTATGCCATATTTGTATGCCGGCATGTCTTCTGAAAGTTCGCCCACGATGGGTTTGATGGGCAGGGAGAAGAACTGGGGGCTTTTCTGCATTTCCAGCAAGGAGATACCGTCGGCGGGCATGTCTATGTCCACTTCCTCTCCGTTGCGTAAGACGGTTACTGTCTTTGCCTCTGAAATGTCCATCATCAAGGCACCGCTGAAGCCCTCGATGTCCTTTCCGTCTATGCGTATAGGTGTGTCACCGTTGACGAATCCTATTTCGTGAGCAGCCTGGTTGTAGTTCAGACCATTGGGCAGGTTGCGCATGGGCACGATTTCACGTCCCCAGGTGAATACAATTGCAGAGTATATTACCAGAGCGGCAATCAGGTTGAAGAGTACTCCGCCAAACATTATCAGGAAACGACGCCATACCGGTTTCTGATTAAAGTCGCTTTCCTGTGGCGCTCTAGACGCAACATCCTCGGCACTCTTAGTTTCATCCACCATACCGGCAATGCTGACATAACCGCCCAAAGGCAACCAGCCTATGCCGTATTCTGTTTCATTGTCCTTGAAATAAGGAAAGAATCGGGTAAACCATTTGTCTCTGGTAGAAAAGAGATGAAAGTAGGGATTGAAGAACAGATAGAACTTCTCAACTTTCACACCGGAGAATTTGGCGAATAGAAAGTGGCCGCCTTCGTGGATGAATACCAGCAGACTCAGGCAGCAGATTAATTGTAATGCTTTGATAAGTATTATTTCCATTGGAGTAAAAGCGTATTGCAATTGAGTATGTACTACAGGAATTCAGTGGCAGTGAGACGTGCTATGCGGTCTGTCTCCAGATAGTCTTCAAGTGTGGGTTCCTTGATGTATGCCACTTTGTCAAGTGTTTTCTGTATGATTTCCGCCATCTGAAGGAAACTGCACTTTTCTTGACGGAAAGCAAGGTTTACCACTTCATTTGCGGCATTCACTACACAGGCGGCATTACCGCCGCGGCGTATTGCCTCGTATGCCATAGCCAGACAGGGGAAACGCTCCATGTCGGGGCGTTCGAAGGTAAGGTCCTGCATGTCCCACCAGTCGATGCGCGGGAAACTGCTCTCCAGTCTTACTGGGTATGACATGGCCAGCTGTATGGGCACTCGCATGTCGGGCGCACCAAGCTGCGCCTTCACCGCACCGTCCTGGAACTGCACAGCGCTGTGAACTATGCTCTGAGGGTGCACAACCACCTGTATCTTGTCGGCATCCACATCAAAGAGCCATTTTGCCTCGATTACTTCAAAGCCCTTGTTCATCATGCTGGCAGAGTCAATGGTAATCTTGGCTCCCATATCCCAGTTGGGGTGCTTCAGTGCCTGTGCTGCGGTTACGTTCTTCATCTCGTCCAGAGAGAACTTGCGGAAGGGACCGCCCGAAGCGGTAAGGATGAGTTTCTCTATGGGGCTTTCTTCTCCCATCAGGCTCTGGAAGATGGCAGAGTGCTCACTGTCCACGGGAAGCATGGGCACGTTGTACTCCTTGCACAGGGCGGTGATGAGCTCGCCAGCTACCACCAAAGTTTCCTTGTTGGCCAAGGCAATGGGTTTTCTTGCCTTTATGGCGGAGATGGTGGGGCGGAGTCCGCTGAAGCCCACCAGTGCGGTCAGTACCATGTCCACGGGTTCCATCGTTACCACCTGACAAAGCGCCTCGCTGCCGGCATATACCTGTATGGGAAGACCAGATAGCGCTTCGCTTACATAGGCATATTTGCTCTCGTCTGCTATTACCACAGCACAAGGCAGGAACTTGCGTGCCTGCTCTATCAGCAGGTCGGCATTGTTGCCGGCAGTAAGTACGTATGCTTCAAACAAGTCGCTGTGTTCCTCTATAACCTGCAGGGCCTGTGTGCCGATGCTGCCGGTAGAGCCTAGGATACATATTTTTCTTTTCATAATTGTCTATAAGTCCAAAAGCCCTTTGGGCAGAATCATATATAGGGTACGTTTCTTGGCATCAATACTCTTAATAAAATCTTCTGTGGCGGGAATAAGTTTTTCGCCAACAAAGAATATCGTGTTTGCAGTAGAGTCCTCTACGTGCTCGATTTCTCCTAATGCTCCGGCTTCTTCATCCACAATCTGCCAACCAGTAAAGCTTCGCCAGGTGTATTCGTCGTCATCGCTTGGCTCGGGTGTAAGGTCGTGTGGAAAATAGACATCTGCTCCGATATATTCTAGAGCTTCTTCTGATGTATCTATATCCTGAAACTTCAGTAGTGCTACCGAGTCACTGCGAAATCGCCATCCTTCCAGAAAGAACGGTACTTGTATGCCGTCAACTTCCAGGAAGACATAGTCTGCATTGGCCCTGTCCCATACGTCGTCTGTAAAGTTCATGGACAATTCCCCGCCTATGCCATGGGTGCGTGTCAGTGTTCCTATTTTGTAGGTGTCTATCATTCTACTCTCGTAATGTTTGCTCCAAGTTTGTTAAGTCTTTCTTCTATGTTCTCATAGCCGCGGTCAATCTGTCCGATGTTGTCAATCTTGCTTGTGCCAGATGCACTCATGGCTGCAATCAGCAGGGCTATGCCGGCACGAATGTCTGGCGAGGTCATTATGCCTCCTTTCAATTGGAATTGTTTGTCGTGGCCTATGACCACGGCACGGTGTGGGTCGCAAAGTATAATCTGTGCCCCCATGTCTATTAGTTTGTCCACAAAAAACAAGCGACTTTCAAACATCTTTTGATGTATCAGTACACTACCTTTTGCTTGGGTGGCTACAACAAGTAGGATGCTGAGAAGGTCTGGTGTCAAACCTGGCCAGGGTGCATCAGCTATGGTCATGATGCTGCCATCCAGAAAGGATTCTATCTCGTAATGTTTCTGCTGGGGTATGTATATATCATCTCCTCTTCGTTCCAGATGTACACCAAGGCGTTGGAAAATGGTAGGAATGATACCCAACTGGTCATAGTGGACATTGCGTATTAAAACTCCTTCTCCGCACATTGCAGCCATACCAATAAATGACCCCACCTCAATCATGTCCGGCAGTATGATGTGGGAGGTACCGTTCAGTTTCTCCACACCAGTAATGGTTAGTAGGTTTGATCCGATGCCTTCTATCTTTGCGCCCATACCACAAAGCATGTTGCATAATTGTTGCAGATAGGGTTCGCAGGCTGCATTATATATTGTAGTGGTTCCTTCAGCTAATACGGCCGCCATCACTATGTTTGCTGTACCTGTAACGGAAGCCTCCTCCAGGAGCATGTATGTGCCATGAAGACGGTCTGCCTTTATCTCAAATATCCTCCTCTCCTCATCATACGTGAAATCAGCCCCCAATTTCTGTAAGCCTAGGAAATGGGTGTCTAGACGACGTCGACCTATCTTGTCGCCACCTGGCTTGCTGACAAAGGCATGCCCGAACCTGGCAACCAAGGGTCCAACTAACATCACGCTTCCGCGCAGACGAGAACAGCGTTCCAGAAATTCTTCGCTCTGCAAATAACTGATGTCCACATTGTCAGCCTGAAATGTCATGTCGCCTTGTCCATGCCGCGTGACGCGTACACCTACGTCCTGTAGCAGACGAATCTGGTTGTTCACATCCGCTATATTGGGTAGATTGCTGATTCTTATGGGTTCGCCGGACAGCAGGGTGGCACAAAGTATCTGCAAGGCTTCGTTCTTGGCACCTTGTGGTGTTATCTCTCCCTTCAGAGGTCGTCCTCCTTCAATGATGAATGCTGACATTATTTCTTCTTCTTTCTTTTCAGGATATTTGTTGGTAGGGTGTGCAGATTGGCGAAATGGTGCCCTTCCAATGCATTACTCAGATTCAGGCCTCGTGTATATGCATCAATGTCGTTTGAAACCTTTTCTTCGCTCATGACATCAGGATTCCATGTGAAGAGGTTCTGTTTCATGCGGTCGGCTGTCTGTCTGACAAGTGCATCGCGTTCTTCTCCCTCTGGCATTGCACTCAGATGCCTCAATGCATCTTCTATGATACGTCCATAGTGTCTGTGGCGAATTTTGCTTTGTGGCAGGGACATTGGCGAGGGATGGGTTGCAATCTCCTCCTTTGGAATTATGTCTACAGGGTAATCTATGTCGAGTTTGAAGTCGCTGATGAGAGCCAGGTGGTTCCAGAGCTTAGTCTGTACTTCAGGGTTGTTGACCTTTTCCTGTATTAGGCTTGCCATTACTGATACAATATTATGCGCACACATCAGACGCTCATGCCTGTTTTCGATTGTTAGGCAATGTTTTACCATTTCCTGGATGATGCGTCCGTATTCCGACATAAAAAGTCCGTCCTTCTCCGTATTGTATTGTATCTTGCTCATAACAGGTTCTTGGGTTTTGTGGCCTGGAATTCCTTCAGGTAGAAAGGTTCGAAGTAGGCGGTCGAAACAGTCTCGCCTCGTCTCAGCCTCTGTTCTGCCAGTGGAGCAGCATTGCAGGCCAGTGGATGTATGTTGTCAATGAAGATGGCATTGGGGTGAGAAATCACCTGCTTGCACTTGCTGCTTCCGTTGCCGAAGAAGACCACTGGCCCCTGTTCCAGGTATTCGAGATATGTGTTCTCGTCTACGATGTCGGCCTGTATGCCGCGTATCTCCTTCAGACTGCGGTCGTAGATGGCGGAATACACCTCCATTCGTCTGGCATCTATCATGGGCACCAACAGGGAGTTCTCTGGAATCTCCTCGTGATACAGGAGTACTGGCACGCAAATCAGCTGCAGGGTGGGTATGGAGACAAGCGGCACGTTGCGCCCGTAAGCCACACCCTTTGCCATGCTTACGCCAATGCGCAGGCCAGTGTAGCTGCCCGGCCCTTCGCTTACCGCCACTGCATCCAGCGGGATGGCATGGCTTTCGGCAAAGGAAAGGGCCTCCTCTACGAACAGGCCGCACTGCACTGCATGCGACGGACCTTCAAAGTCCTCTTTGCGGAAGATCACATGGTTGTCCTCGGCTACTGCCACCGAACACACGTTGGTGCTGGTTTCTATGCTAAGTATTGTTGCCAATTCTATTCTTTGTTTAGGAAGTTGCGGATAGTTTTCAGGGTTTCGGCCTTTGCTGTGTCCAGGTCGTCGTTTACGATGATCTGGTCGAACTGAGGTGCAAACGACATCTCGTATTCTGCCTTTGCCAGGCGCTCCTCAATCTGCTCTGCGCTGTCCGTGGCGCGTCCTACGAGGCGCTTTCTCAGTTCCTCCACGCTGGGAGGCTGTATGAACAGGGACAAGGCCCTGTCGCCGAAGAACTTCTTCACGTTGATGCCGCCTTTGATGTCTATGTCGAAGATTACGTTCTTGCCGCTCTCCAGCTGCTCCTCCACCTGGCTCTTCAGTGTGCCGTAGTATCTGTCGGTGTACACTTCCTCGTATTCCAGGAACTCGTTGGCGTCTATTTTGCTCTTGAACTCTTCCGGAGTGAGGAAGAAGTATTCCACTCCGTGCTGCTCAGTGCCTCGTGGCGGGCGTGATGTGGCGCTGATGCTGAACGCCAGGTTCAGTTCCGGGTGTTCCTTGGTCAGCCACTGTACGATGGTGCTTTTGCCGCTGCCGCTTGGGGCGCTGAATATAAGACAATTGCCTTTCATGCTGATATTGCTTTGGTGTTAATAAGGGGGTAGAGTGATGGCTTAGAGCACATTGAGCACCTGCTCCTTTATCTGCTCCAATTCGTCCTTCATCATCACTACGATGTTCTGCATTTCTGCCTGGTTGGACTTTGAGCCGGTGGTGTTTATCTCGCGTCCCATCTCCTGGGCGATGAATCCCAGTTTCTTGCCCTGGCCGTACTCTCCGCTCAGTGTCTCGCGGAAATATCCGAGATGATGGAACAGCCTTTGCTTCTCCTCGTTGATGTCCAGTTTCTCAATGTAGAAAATCATCTCCTGCTCTAGGCGACCTCTGTCATACTCCACTTCGGGAATGGCAGCAAGTGCGTCCGTCAGTCGTTGGCGTATTTTCTCGGTGCGTGCCTTTTCGTAAGGTTCGATACTTTTCATCAACAACTCTATGTTGTCTACCTTCTCACGGAACTTCTGCTCCAGAGCCTTGCCCTCTTGGGTGCGGAAATCCATCAACTGACTCACGGCTTGTTCGGCTACGGTGCGTGCCACGTTCCATTCCTCTTCTGTCAGTTCCTCTAAGCTATCCTGCTTGCTGATGGTATCCGGCATCCTTAATATTACCTCTGTGAGATTCTCGGGCACAGGTATGCCGTATTGTGTGTTTGCCTCGTTGAATTGCTGGATATACTTTTGGATAAGCGGTATATTTAGCTTTGCCGTTTGCTCCACTTCTTCTTTTTCTATCCATAGGGAGAACTCCACTTTGCCACGTAAAAGAGTGTTGTTGATCATTGCACGCAGT
Source organism: Bacteroidaceae bacterium (assembly GCA_045645045.1). Classification (GTDB taxonomy): domain Bacteria; phylum Bacteroidota; class Bacteroidia; order Bacteroidales; family Bacteroidaceae; genus Physcousia. The sequence goes on from JAZRIA010000281.1 coordinate 9,930, forward strand.
TCCATCTCTTTTTCACGGTAGCTGGCGGTCATGCGTACTGTCAGATCCATAGCCTTGCTGTTCAAGGACTTTATCTCAGCGGTAATCTTCTTTTCGTTGTAGGTGGCAGAAGCCTTACCGTATCCGGTCATTGAAAGTATCATACCTTAATGTAATATAAATTTGTTTGCAAAAATAACAAAAATTCGGCAGAAAAGGCTAACTTTGTCTTCGAAATGTGTAAGCTGGTGTCAAAAAAGACGATAACGGGTGTGTATGGGGGAAGTTTCAATCCCATACACGTTGGTCATACATTTATGGCTCAGGAACTGGTGCGTCAAGGTTTTGTAGATGAGATGTGGCTGGTGGTCAGTCCCCAAAATCCTTTGAAAGAAAGCGGTTTGTGGGATGACGAATTTCGTCTCGAACTTGCACGTGAGGCCGTGAGCAATATTACAGCGGTAGAGGTGTCCGATGTGGAGTTCGGTTTGCCTAAACCCAACTATATGATTACCACACTGGAAACACTTTCCGGGTGTTTCCCTGATAGAGAATTTGTTCTTGTAATAGGTCAGGATAATTGGGAATGTTTTCATCTTTGGTATAAATGGGAGAGTATTCTAGGGCGTTATCGCCTTCTGGTGCTTCCCAGACAGACGGGGGCGAAGTGTGGAGATGTATGTCAGTATAGACATGTCGGAGATGTTAGGTTTGTGAAAACTCCTCTTGTAAACATAAGCAGTACATGGGTACGTTCACAAATCAGTGCTAACCCATATTACGAAGGTGAAGGGTTGGATCCCAAAGTCTGGAAAATGATAAAAGCTAAAAAGCAATGATAAGAATAATTACAATACTTTTACTTTCAATATTTATGGTGCTTCATTCAGAAGCTCAGATAACACCTCTATACAAATACGATGTGGCTCCTTGGTCTTACGAGCATATCTTTATGGATTATATCAAGGGTTTCCGCTCTCATTTGATTGATGTCAATGGTGGTCAATATGTGGGGCAGGTTGATGACTGTTATGCTTTGTATGGATATGGTCAATATATCAATGATGCCGGTGATGTCGTAATAGGAAAGTTTCGCCAGGGAGAACTTATACAAGGTATAACCATGGCTAGGAGTAGCGCTACGGTAGGAAGTAAGGAATTCTATTGTAGTTACGACCTGACCACAGGTAGGTTGCAGTATATTAGTAGATACGGAGCTCGCGAGTTTGTGGAAGTGCCAGATTCTATGGACTATTCTTTTATGTCACAGACTTTTTCCAATGGAGATAGGTACATAGGTGAGTTTTATCAAGGTAGACGCCATGGCCTAGGCATATATTACTATGCCGACGGAGGCTTGTGGTATGGTAGTTTCGTGAATGACATCCGTTGTGGTTTCGGTGCCTGGTTCAAACAGGATAACGATATGGTTGTCGGTCTTTGGGAAGGAGAAGACGAGCGCAGAAGAATTTATGTGCCCCTAAGATGATCGTTTTATGGTGAAAATTTCTCTTATAGGTCTTGGTCAGCGAGGACAGGCAACGTTGGAGCGCCTGGCCTGTCTGTCTAGTGCCGATGTGCTTGTGAAATGCGATGTGGAAAGCGACTGGCGTGATGCGGCCACACATCCCGATGTGGATTTGGTGTGGATATGTACTCCATGGGAGTGGCATATGCGCATGGCGGTTACTGCTATGCAGGCCGGCAAGGATGTAGCTTTGGAAGTGCCTGCGGCAATGACTGTTGCAGATTGTGAAAGACTTGTTCTTGTTGCAAGGGAGACGGGCAGGCATTGTGTGATGCTCGAGAACTGTTGCTACGACACATGGCATCTGGGTGTTCGGGAAATGGTGCGCCGTGGTATGCTCGGACGCATCAAGCATCTGGAGGGAGCCTATGCCCATACCGTACCAGAAGGATGGATGCGTGCCCACGGTCGCAGGCAGGGTGGCAATCCTTATCCCACACATGCTCTAGGGCCTATGTGCCAGTTATTGCCAGAGGGCGACACCTTGGATTATCTTGTGTCTTTGTCTTCTCCTGTTCCCGGAGATCATACCAATACATCGCTAATCCGTTCAGTTTCTGGTGTGAGCATGCTTTTGCATTACGATATTTCCACTCCGCGCCCCTATAGCCGTATGCAGACGGTATGCGGAGCCCTGGGCTTCTTGCAGAAATACCCCTTGCCAACTGTACATATAGAGGGTAAGGATGGTGTCGTGGAACTTAGCGGTGATGAGGCAGTAGCGTATGTTGAGACATTTATTCCTCCATGTTTTCAGCGTATGATAGAGGAGGGAAGGGCCATTGGTGTTCCCAACGTGATGAACTACATGATGGATCGTCGTCTGTTGGAGTCGTTGGAGAGGGTTCGTGAGTTACGTGTTAGCGGTGACAAGGAGTCTTGTACTTTTGATATGGATGTCTATGATGCCGCATTGTGGTCTTCTGTAATTGAGCTGACCGATTTGTCGGCACGCCAGGGTTCTGTGCCGGTCATGTTCCCTAGATTCTGAGTTATGGAAGGCATAACGGATTATAGTTATAGCCTGTGTTTGATAAGCAAAAATGCAGAGACATGATTGTCTCTGCATTTTATGTTTATGCCTTGTTGTGTATCCTTTTTATCCTAAGTATGAGCGAAGTATACTTGTTTTGTTGGCAATGCGGAGCTTGCGTATTGCCTTTTCTCTTATCTGGCGTACACGTTCCCTTGTAAGGCCGAAACGGTCACCGATTTCCTCCAGAGTCATCTCGGGCTGTGCAATACCAAAACTCATCTCAATGATGTCGCGTTCGCGGTCGTTAAGGATGTCCAGGGCACGTGAAATCTCCAGTTGCAGGCTTTCGCTTATAAGAGAATGGTCAGCAGCAGGTGCATCGGTGTTCTCCATCACGTCCAGAGGGCTGTTGTCCTCACCTTCCACAAAGGGAGCGTCCACGCTGACGTGGCGGCCGCTGGCACGCAGGCTGTCGTTGATCTTCTCGGGCATTTCGTTTACCAGTTCTGCCAGTTCCTCTGCACTGGGCTTGCGCTCGAATTCCTGCTCAAACTTGGTGATGGCCTTGCTTATCTTGTTCACGGCGCTAACCTGGTTTAGGGGCAGGCGCACGATGCGGCTCTGCTCTGCCAGAGCCTGCAGGATTGTCTGGCGTATCCACCAAACGGCATAGCTGATGAACTTGAAGCCTCGGGTTTCGTCAAACTTCTCTGCTGCCTTGATGAGGCCAACATTGCCCTCGTTGATGAGGTCGGGCAGGCTGAGGCCCTGGTTCTGGTACTGTTTTGCCACTGATACCACAAAACGCAGGTTGCTCTTTACCAAAATGTCCAAAGCCTGGCGGTCGCCCTTGCGGATTCGCTGGCTGAGTTCCACTTCCTCTTCTGCGGTCAAAAGCTGCTCGCGGCCTATTTCCTGAAGGTACTTGTCCAGTGACTGGCTGTCGCGGCTGGTGATGCTCTTGGTGATTTTTAGTTGTCTCATTATGGCTCTTTTAGTTGTTTGTTGTCCTGTTTGTTGCGGCGAAATGACCGTAACAGCATATTTCAGCCCGCAAAGCTATGCTTTTTTATCGGTTTTTCCAAGGAAAAAGCGCTGAAATGTTAAAAATAGGCTGTGAATTCCAATAATTTTGCCTGTTGTGCCGGCAGGTTGGGCATTATTTCTTACCTTTGCGCGAAAAATATTTACGATAATGGCACAACAAGAAGACGTTTTCAAGAAAATTATTTCTCATTGCAAGGAATACGGTTTTGTGTTCCCCTCAAGTGACATATACGATGGCCTGGGCGCAGTTTACGACTATGGCCAGAATGGTGTGGAACTGAAGAACAACATCAAGCAGTACTGGTGGCAGTCTATGGTGCTTCTCCACGAGAACATCGTAGGTATCGATGCAGCCATCTTCATGCACCCCACTGTATGGAAGGCCAGCGGACACGTTGACGCTTTCAACGACCCCCTCATCGACAACAAGGACAGCAAGAAGCGCTACCGTGCCGACGTGCTGATCGAGGACCAGCTGGCAAAGTACGACGAAAAGATCGACAAGGAAATCCAGAAGGCAGCCAAGAAGTATGGCGATTCATTCAACGAGGCCGAGTTCCGTGCCACTAATGCCCGAGTGCTGGAGAACCAGCAGAAGCGCGACGCTCTGCACGAGCGTTTCGCCAAGGCCCTGAACGATGGCGACCTGGCAGAGCTGCGCCAGATTATCCTTGACGAGGAGATTGCCTGCCCCATCAGCGGAACCAGAAACTGGACCGAGGTGCGCCAGTTCAACCTGATGTTCTCCACCGAGATGGGTTCTACTGCCGATGGCGCAAACAAGGTATACCTCCGTCCCGAGACAGCGCAGGGTATCTTCGTCAATTACCTGAACGTGCAGAAGACCGGTCGTATGAAGCTCCCCTTCGGTATAGCGCAGATAGGCAAGGCATTCCGCAACGAGATCGTTGCCCGCCAGTTCATCTTCCGTATGCGTGAGTTCGAGCAGATGGAAATGCAGTTCTTCGTAAAGCCCGGTACCGAACTGGATTGGTTCTCCCAGTGGAAGCAGACCCGTATGGCATGGCACCAGGCTCTGGGCTTCGGTGCAGACAACTACCGTTTCCACGACCACGACAAGCTGGCGCACTATGCCAATGCCGCTACCGACATCGAGTTCCACATGCCTTTCGGCTTCAAGGAGGTGGAGGGCATCCACTCTCGCACCAACTTCGACCTTTCCAGCCATGCCAAGTATAGCGGCAAGAAGATTGAGTACTTCGACCCCGAGAGCAACGAACCATACACTCCCTATGTTATCGAGACCTCTATCGGCGTAGACCGCATGTTCCTCTCCATCATGTGCCACAGCTACGAAGAGCAGCAGC
>JAZRIA010000282.1:0-2874 GCA_045645045.1 Bacteroidaceae bacterium
GCCTCCGACTTCTTCCAGAGTAGTTGCCCGACTTCTGCAGAGAAAATGCCCAACTTCTCTGCAGAACTTTGGCAATTACTCACGAGAAGTTTCGGAGCCCGACGAGTGGCAGGTTTTCACCCCTGCAGTCCACTTGCCAAAATGGACGCGTCTTTCGAGGCAAGAGGACGCGTGGTGTTCTGCCTGTGTTTGCCATGCGACGGACAAAATACAGTGATAAACTGAGAATTTTTCACTTTTTGCCTTGTTGTTTCCACATTTTTCGTAACTTTGTGTCGGTCAAGCCAGCCCATCGTGGCAGGGCGGGCCATGAAAAACTTTATGGAATCCCGGCTTTCTCCTCCAAACTCTCCGTCAATGACGGGGCGAGTGAAGAAAGTCTTCCTCCTTGGGGGAAGCAGGTAGAGGCTGGGGAAAGGCGTTTACGGACGTTATCATCTGTGTTCTCTAACTTCGCAACTTAGACACACTTCACAGAGGTAATGCAACGTTAAGCGTCTGCGTGGGTAGATTGTATTCTGGTAATACCTTATATATAATAAGGCATTGTCGGTTATATAGTCGCTTGGCGTGGGCTGGCTGCGTTGCTTATCCTTGAAGTGGGGCAATGCGAAGGCCTGAGAACAGGGATGGGCAGAAGTAGAAACTCCCATGCCTTTTTTATTTCCGAACGAAACCTATTATTAACGCCGAATTTGGGAGCAGGAGGCACAAAAGTTCATAGATATGAAACGAATCTTTATCTCATTGCTCACCGTCATTGCCTGCAGCATGGCAGCGATGGCACAAGACAGCCGTGTCGCCACCCTGCAACATGGCACAAACATCAAAGCATACTACGGCCCCGATGCTTTGGTGGAAGCACACAAAGGCGCTGTGGACGGCGACATCATCACACTCTCCGCAGGCGAATTCAATGCAGGCGAAATATCAAAAGCCATCACCATCAGAGGCGAAGGAATGGATAAAACAGCGATAGCAGATTATAATGCAACAAAATTTATAATCCCTGGTGGTACTTCCTATCCTTTGTCGTTGGAGGGCTTGACTGTACGTCCAACATCAGGTCACGCTCCTTCTATATCAGGAACAACAGGATCAGAGACAGTACTTATATCAAAATGTCGTTTTTATGCTAACTATAGTTCCACGAGGTTATCTATTTCCAAGTGCAATGCAGTTATAATACAATCGATTATCCACCATGGCACTTATGCTATTGGGGCATATGAGAATGCCAATGTGACCTGTATAAACAGTATTTTGGCAGGAGGTTTGTCGTGCAGTTCAACGGGAAAGTATGACTTGCAAAACTGCTTTATTGAAGGCAAATTGGATGTTGCTTACTCGTCTATCAAGAATTGCATCATCAGCAAGGTTTGCACCGTGGACGATACAAACACCACCAGTCACTGTCTTGTAAAGGAAGGCAGCGAGGGCTTTGCCGATTCTTGGTACATAAAGAGCGTTGCTCCCGACCCAGGTCCATGGGATGAACCCGATGCAGTGGTGGTATGGGACAACCTTTTCACCGGAAACTATCACCTGACCGACGAGGCTTCGCAGACATACATCGGCACCAATGGCACCGAAGTAGGCGTCTATGGCGGTACCTATCCGTATGAGAAGACACCCGACTACCCGGTGGTGAAGTCGCTCGATGTGATAGGCAGCCACAAGGATGGCAAACTGAACGTACAGATAAACGTAGAGTAACGAAGCAATATGCGTAGGTTGATATGTTTAATCATGCTCCTTGCCTTGATAGGCTCGGCAAGGGGACAGTCTGCCTATAGTTACCGCTATTGGTTCGACGACGACCTCTCCACCCTGCGAGAGGGCACGGCTCAGGGCAAGACAACCATGGAACTCGACATCGGCATGTTGGCGAAAGGACAACTCCATGCCTTGCACGTTCAGGCACTTGATGCGAGAAACAAGTGGGGCGCAGTGCACACACAGCACTTCGTTGTTCCGTCGGGAGCAAGCACATCTGTCCGTTACTGGTTCGACAACAACCCGGAAACGGTGTGGACGACTTCTCAGGCAGCAGGCGTGATTCCCATCGACACCAAGCACCTGAGTGCCGGCATCCATGCTGTGCGCTTTCAGATGGTTAATGCCGATGGCGAGACTTCGCCGGTGCATACACAGCACATCTATGCAGCAAGCAGCAAAGAGGCTACCGCCCGCTATTGGTTCGACGGCGACGAAAAGGCTGCCCAAAGCACATCTGTAGTGAACGGTCTTGTCAGTATCGACATAAGTTCTCTGCCTGTAGGTCTTCATGCCCTGCACTTCCAGACATTCAATGCTAAAGGCGAATCAATGCCCGTACGCACCCAGTATGTCCACAAGAAGAACGAACTGGAACTCTCTTCGCTGTCATGTCGTTTGTGGATAGACGACGATGCAGACAAGGCGATGACCTTTGGCATGACGGAAGACATTATGGTTGCAGTGGAAGACCTTGCTGCCGGAGTGCACGACCTGCACGTCGTTCTGGTCAATGCTATGGGAGAACAGTTGGCAGAGGCAACGACAACGTTCGAGGTGGACGAGTTGAGGAGCATTTCCATCACATTGCAAGCCCCGATAGTTACATTCTCAAGCGAGAAAGGACTCGACTTTGGCAACATAGAAGGCCTTAAGGCTTACACTGCCATCGGCTTCCACAGACCTACGGGCAATGTGCAGATGGGGCGTGTGGACGATGTGCCTGCTGGCGAAGGTCTGCTCCTTGTAGGCGAACCGGGTACATACGAGGTGCCTGTCCTGCAATCCTATACTTATTATGCCAACTTGCTTGTAGGCACTCCACAGTCGGTTGTCATCATGCAGAGTTCCGATGGTTCCAACAACTATCTGCTCTCG
>JAZRIA010000283.1:0-22219 GCA_045645045.1 Bacteroidaceae bacterium
GGGGTAAAGACCACTTTGTGGCTATTGGCGATAACACCAAGTTTGAGCAAGGTCTGGCGACAGTGAAGTGGAATAACCGCAGAAGCGATGGCAATCCCACCAACAGCACTTATGAGGTGGACGGCGACTTCTTCCTGCTTCGTGCAGCAGAAGCTTATCTGAACTATGTAGAGGCCGACATCCGTCTGAACGGTACATGCTCAGAGAAGGCTAAGGGCTATATGGATGACATTCGTAGCCGTGCGCATGCCAGTGCACATCTGACCTACTCTTTGGAGGATGTTCTGGACGAGCGTGCTCGCGAGTTCTATTGCGAAGGCTATCGCCGTACCGACCTGATCCGTTTCGGACAGTATGGCGGCAACCAGGCAACCTACGTATGGGATGGCAAGAACGGAACCACTCCGGGCACTGCTTTCGAGGCATACCGCAACATCTATCCCATCCCAACTTCCGAGTTGATGACCAACGACAATCTTTGGCAGAACGACGGATACTAACAGACGAGACAACAACCTTTAAAAAGCATAATCATGAAATTCAATAAGATATTATCATACATGGCTTTCGGAGTGGGCATGGTTGCCTGTCTGGCTTCCTGTACAGACGACCGTGTGTCTAATCCCACACTGATAGAGCCGGAGGCAGGTTCATTTGTTTTGTTCCAGCCTGAATACAGTAGTTCTGTGGTGGACCTTAACAATCAGGAAAATCCCGACTACGGAATTGTACTGACATGGAACCAGCCCACCTATACCAGCAACGGTGCACCCATTGGTTTCAATGCTGGTGCCGGTACTAGTTACAAGGTGATGATTTCACCCTCGGGTCAGTTTACCAATGCCTATGACCATGCCCTTCTGCAGAAGGATGGTACATACACTGGTGAGGCATTCGACTATGTAGTTGTGGACGAGGTCTATCAGACCACTACCACCAACGTCCTGGCCAAGACTATCAATCTGGCCTTGAACCGTTGGAACCAGCACAATCCTGCCACCGAGGCAGTATGGAGCGACGGTCAAGACCTGGAACCAATGGACATTACCGTCAAGGTTCTTTCACGTGTTGTGGACGGTGGCGAGAATGTGCTCTTCACCATCGAGTCCAATACCATCACCCTGAAGGTTAAACCCTACTACCAGAAGACCCAGGAGGAAAGTATTCCCGAGCCTATCTACATGCCAGGTAATGGCAATGGCTGGAATCACGACTTCGCTCCCATCCTCACCTATAATGCCGACCTGAACGCATTGAGTGGCTATGCCTACATGAATGGCGAGTTCAAATTCACCGTTGCAGACAACTGGTCTAATGGCGAGTACAATTGCAGCCACTTCAACCAGGATCTCTGCTCTTCCAACATTGTCATCAACGAGGGTACCGGCAACATCGGCTTCAGCGGCGAACCCGGCATGTATGTCGTTTCCGTTGACCTGAAGAACGGCAGCATCGTGGCAGAACCTTCAACATGGCGTCTGGTTGGTGACTTCAACGGCTGGGCTCCTGATGACGACAACCAGATAATGACCTACGACATGGAGAAGCATTGTCTGGTGAAGACCGGTGCAACGGTAACAGAGAATGGATGGAAGTTTACCAGCAATGGCAACTGGAATGTGAACTATGGTGGCGATCTGAAGGCCCTGTCACGTGATGGTGCCAATATTGAGGTTGTAGGTTCAACTATCTGCCTCTTCTTGGAGAACACCAAGACTACTCAGGGTGTTATCTATGCTACAGTGGAATAAATATTAGAATCTCTGTAAAAAAATGAATAATATGTATAAGAAGATATTGATATCATTGGCTCTCGTTGCAGGACTTAGTTCCTGCAACGGAGACTACACCGATTGGGTTCAGCCCGAGGAGAATACCCAACAGGAGGTTAAGGAAGTTGCCATGCAGTTCACAGCCGTTACAGACCTGATTGACCTGGACAAGGTGGAGGGTAACGAGGTGAAGATAGGTGACTTCGCTGCCATCAATGTGCAGAAAATAACCGATGCGGTATATACCGTGAAGGTAGGTGACAGAGCCTATGCCTTGCCTATTACAGAAAACGGAACAGTTACTGTGGATAATCTGAAGAGTGCCGTGGTGGAACTGTACGGACGCGATGTGGAAGAACGTACACTTGAAGGCAATATTTCAGCCAAGGGATGGACTGATACCACTAATGTGCAGAGCCAGAACCTGGTTGTGCTGCTCAAGACCACAGAACCCGTAGTAATTAAGGTTATGCCTCAGCCCATGGCCAGTTACTATTTCGTAACAGGTAATCCCAACAACTGGACAAGCAGTGCCCTTACTCCTTTGTTCCCCACAGATGCCAAGCATCAGAGCCTGACCACTTACTTCTGGGGTGCATGGGACGTGAAGTTCTGGTATGTTGACGACCTTGGCAACTGGGACAAGGCCTATGGTTGTGAAGTGGACGGTTGCAACGACCCCAGTGGTAAGATTATTGGTCAGAATGCCCAGGCCATTTCTTCTCCCGAGGCAGGTTACTACACCTTCTCTGTAGACTTCTCTACCAACGAGTACACATGGACAAAGTGCGAGGAGCAGTTCCCCGCAGAGTACGACGTTATCGGCCTGATTGGTTCTATTACCGATTGGGGCAGTGATATTGATCTGACTCAAGTTATAGGCAAGGACAATGAGAAGACACATGTATGGTATGCTACAGGTGTGCACATTCCCGAAGGTGCTGAAGTGAAGTTCCGCGCCAACCACGACTGGGGTGCAAACTGGGGCGGTCAAGAGTTCCCCTATGCTACCGGTGTCAAGGATGGAGCAAACATAGTTGTTACCCCTGGCGGAACCTACGACATCTACTTCAATGACATTACCAAGCAATATCTGTTTATAGCAAAATAACTCTTAGGTTGTCATGTCACGTTGTGTTCCCGGCCTTGTGCCGGGGCACAGCGTGACTTTAACAAGAACAAACGGAAAGAGTCGGGAACAGACACCGTTCGGGCAGACGATTCAATGTATCGGCAGCCTTTTGTCCTCCCGAGAACAAGGTTTTGTTGATGTGACAACAGACCTTTGTTGCCACGAGAACAAACTTTTGTTGATAGTGCAACAAAAATCAAGCATTGAGATACCGTCCCCATTTTATCGGGGCATTAGCATATATACATTACAAGGAATAAAGCGCATATCATAAAGGACAATATCATGAACAAGTTTCTACTTTCCTTTGCCCTCATTGCTTCATCACTGTTCCTCACCCCATCCATCGTTAAAGCTCAGGGGTGGCCTTCGGAGTATGAAGGAGTGATGCTGCAGGGTTTCTATTGGGACAGTTACACTCATACCCGTTGGACCAAACTGGAGGCACAGGCCAAGCAACTTTCCACTTGCTTCGACCTGGTGTGGATACCCAACTCGGGCTTCTGTGCCGGACATAACAATATGGGCTATATGCCCTTGTACTTCTGGGACCAGAATTCGTCCTTCGGCAATGAGGCAGAGTTGCGCAGCATGATATCCACCTTCAAACAGCACGGTATCGGCACGATAGCCGACGTGGTTATCAACCACCACAATACTGAGGGTTGGTTTGTCTTCCCCAAGGAGACCTATAAGGGCGAGACCTATCAGTTCCAGAGTACGGACATCTGCAAGAACGATGATGGCGGTGCCACCCTCACTCAGGCCAATAAGGATGGTGTAAGTCTGTCGGATAACAACGACACCGGCGAGGACTGGGGCGGATGCCGCGACATTGACCACAAGTCGGCCAATGTGCAGCGCATCGTAAAGGCCTACGAGTACTATCTCCTCAACGACCTTGGTTATGCGGGTTTTCGCTATGATATGGTAAAGGGTTTCTCTCCCTCCTTCATAGCAGAATACAATACGGCATGCAAGGTGCAGTACTCCGTGGGCGAGTATTGGGACAGCAGCGACAATATTAAGAAGTGGGTGAACGGAACAGCCTCGGACGGCGTACCTACCAGTGCGGCCTTCGACTTTCAGTTCCGCTACCGTGTGCGCGATGCCTTCAACGGAAACGATTGCAAGAATCTTTTGGCAGATCCTGCCAATACTGGCAACTATCCCCTGGCATATCAGGAAGGTCACCGGAAGTGGGCTGTAACCTTTGTGGAGAACCACGACACACAGTACCGCAATGCGAGCGAACCCCTCGACCCCTTGAAAAAGGATACCATTGCCGCCAATGCCTTCATGCTGGCTATGCCTGGCACGCCATGCGTGTTCCTGGCGCACTGGCTGGATTGTAAGGCCGATATACGCCGACAGATTACCGCACGCCGTATAGCAGGCATACACAGCCAAAGCACCTTCGAGAACATCCAGAACAGCCCTGCCGCCTTTGCCAATATGGTTCAGGGCAAGAAGGGCTCGCTGATAGTAGCCGTGGGAACCAGTGTAGGTCGCTATACCCCCAGGAACTATGCCTCCACGCACACCCTTGTCCTCTCAGGCCATCATTACATGTATTACCTGAGCAATGAACTTGTGGAGGAGTGGAACGAGCAGTTGAAGGCCATAGAGGCCGAGGAGCAGGCTGAACGCGAAGAAGAGGAGAGTTTCGTCCCCTATACTGCCACTGTGTATTGCAAGGCTGACTTCACACCAGTCTATTTCTATGCATGGGACAGCAAGGGGCAACTTTTTGGCAACTGGCCCGGTCAGCTGATGGAGGGCAAGACCAAGGTTGTTGACGGCGAGGAGTGGTACTACGCAGAATTCCCCATCCACACCAAGGACTATGAGTTCAATATCATCTTCAACCAAGGCAACGGCAAGCCACAGACAGCAGATATCGTAGGTATCAAGACCACAAGTTTCTTCACCGCTACAATATCCAATGGACGTGTAGACTACAACAACGTTACCAACGAGCACGAGACTGGAATAGGGGAGGTGGAAGCAGAAAACGGAAAACGGAAAACGGAAAACGGAAATCTGGAAACGGAGTGTTATGACCTGCAAGGCCGACGCCTCTGCACTCAGCCCTCGAAGGGGATATACATTCAGGGTGGCAGGAAGATTCTGCACTAATAGAGATACATTATCATAATATGTAATACGTATACCTTAAATCATAGCAATGAAAACATTACCTAATCTTTCCTTTTGGAAACTCTTCAACCTCTCAGCAGGATTCTTTGGTGTGCAGATAGCATACGCACTGCAGAGTGCCAATATTTCGCGCATTTTTGCAACTCTTGGTGCCGACCCTCACCAGTTGTCCTTCTTCTGGATACTGCCTCCGCTGATGGGAATGATAGTGCAACCTATCATCGGTGCGCTTAGTGACAAGACTTGGTGTCGCTTTGGCCGTCGTATCCCATATCTGTTTGTAGGTGCTATCGTGGCTGTGGCTGTGATGGTGATGCTGCCTAATGCTGGCAGTCTGGGTCTCACAACACAGGTGGTGATGTGGGGGCTGACCGGTACGATGCTCTTTGGCCTGATGAGCCTGATGCTTCTGGATACCAGTATCAACGTGGCCATGCAACCGTTCAAGATGATGGTGGGCGATATGGTTAACGAAGAACAGAAAGCTACGGCCTATAGTATACAGTCCTTCCTGTGCAATGCCGGCAGTTGTGTTGGTTATATATTCCCCTATGTACTCACCTTCCTGGGTGTCAGCAATGTAGCCGAGAAGGGAATTATTCCCAATTCCGTGATATTCAGTTTCTATGCTGGTGCGGCAATCCTAATCCTGTGCGTGCTCTACACCACGGCCATGGTGAAGGAGTACCCCCCACAGGAAGGTGTTATTGATACTATTGGCAAGGCAGATGCGGGTGTGCAGGAAACAGAATCCCATGGGGCAAAGCGACAGAGCGTTGCATACCTGTTCCTGTCCATAGGTCTGGTGCAGTTCTTCTGTTGGGCAGCATTCATGTACATGTGGACCTATACCAACGGATCTCTGGCGGAACAGTGTTGGGGAACGACAGACGTGACGAGCGTAGGTTATCAGGATGCCGGCAACTGGGTGGGCGTGAGTTTCTTTGTTCAGGCTATAGGTTCCATGATTTGGGCACCATTCATCCCCATGTTCAAGAACCTTAAAGTCTCCTATGTTGTAAGCTTGCTTATAGGAGCAGTAGGCTTCATCAGTATGATGTGGATAACCAACGAGTACGTTGTACTGTTCAGTTTCCTGCTTGTGGGCGCTGCTTGGGCGGCAATGCTGGCCTTGCCCTTTACTCTGTTTACCAATGCCCTGCAGGGACATCCCCGTTTGGGAACATATCTGGGATTTTTCAACTGCACCATCTGCATACCTCAGATTGTGGCAGCAGTAATGGGCGGCTTCATCCTCAGGCTTGTCGGCGACACTCAGGTGATGATGCTTGTTGTGGCAGGTATCCTTCTGGTACTGGGCGCCATCAGTGTGAAACTAATAAAAACGAAATAAACCATGAAACACCTTGAACCAGGCACTCGCATTGCTGGTTGTGCCATACCTGTATTTTCGCTCCGTAGCAAAGGCAGTTTCGGAGTAGGGGATTTCGGCGACTTGAAACTTATGATTACCTGGGTGGCGCAGACTGGCCAGAAGATACTGCAGATACTGCCCATCAACGATACTACTTCCTCTGGCACCTGGGTAGACTCCTATCCCTATTCTGCCATAAGCATCTATGCCCTTCACCCCATGTATGCCGACCTGCGCCAGCTTCCTGCACTGAAAGATGACGAGGCTAAGGCACGATTTCAGACTCTGCAGACAGAACTCAATGCTCTGTCCCAGATAGACTATGAGGCAGTAAACAAGGCCAAGAGGGAATATCTCCTGCTCGTCTTCAAGCAGGAGTTTGCCAAGGTGAAACGCACCAAGTCCTACAAGACCTTCTTGCAAGAAACAGATTTCTGGCTGACCGGTTATGCCGACTATTGCATCCGTAGGGATGCACGCTTGTGGCCTGATGAGGCTCCTGTAAGTTCCGATTTCTATCGTTACATGCAGTTTGTTCTGGACACCCAGATGCGTCTTGCCCATGAGCATGCCTGTGCATTGGGTGTGATGCTGAAAGGCGACATCCCCATTGGTGTGAACCGCTATGGGTGTGACGTGGAGATGGAACCCCGTTATTTCAACATGAACGGACAGGCCGGTGCTCCACCAGACAATTTCAGCGCCGACGGGCAGAATTGGGGTTTCCCCACCTACAACTGGGACGAGATGATAAAGGACGGATGCCAGTGGTGGATACGTCGTTTCCAGAATATGGCACGCTATTTCGATGCTTACCGCATAGACCATGTGTTGGGATTCTTCCGCATTTGGGAGATACCAGTGCATGCTGTAGGAGGTCTCCTTGGACAGTTCCAACCATCTCTGGCCATGAGCATGGAGGAAATCAACGGCTATGGCCTGTTTCTCAGCGAAGACTTCATGATACGTCCATTCATTGCCGATTGGGTGCTGGACAGAATATTCGGTAATCGTGCCGAGGAGGTGAAGCACCGCTTCCTTGTTCATGAACACGATGATATATGGTCGCTAAAGTCAGAGTGCGACACTGAGCGCAAGGTGGAGGCTATGAATCTGGATGCAGAACTGACAAACGGTTTGTATGCACTGATACGTAACGTACTCTTTGTACGCGACCACAAGAACCCGCTCCTATACCATCCGCGTATTGCTGTGCAGAATGATACAGCATACGAAACACTATGGCAACACGATAAGGACAGCTTCAACCGTCTGTACAACGACTACTTCTACCGCCGCAACAACCAATTCTGGTACGAGGAGGCGATGAAGAAACTGCCTCTGCTTGTAGATGCTACCGACATGCTTGTGTGTGCCGAGGACCTTGGCATGGTTCCCGACTGTGTGCCATGGGTACTGAACCAGTTGCAGATACTGTCTTTGGAACTTATTTCTATGCCTAAGGACAGCAGTGTGCGCTTTGGAGTCTTGGACCGCAATCCATGGCGCAGCGTATGTACCATATCCAGCCATGACAGTGCCACCATGCGCATGTGGTGGGACGAGGACGAGAGTATGATACAGGGTTTCTATAACGACTACCTTCGTTATGAGGGCGCTGCTCCCCATCCCATGCCAGGATGGCTGGCTCAGGACATGTTGCAGCGCCACCTCAACTGCCCCTCTGCCTTGTGCATACTTACCCTTCAGGACTGGTTGGCATGCAATGAGCGTATGCGCTTGCCAGAGGCAGGGGCAGAGCGTATAAACATACCTGCCAATCCCCGCCACTACTGGCGCTACCGTATGCACCTGAATATTGAGGACCTGATGGAGGCCATTGAGTTCAATACACAGGTAACCGGCATGATATGCCAGAGTGGCAGATAACTGACATGACCGCTCTCAGTATTAACATAGGAGACATAAATATGAAAAAGCAATTTCTTATATTAGTATTTTTGATATTTGGCATGAATGTGTTTGCCCAGCATAAGTTTGACGAATTGCAGTACAGCAAGGAAGAGTGTGTATTCAATCTGAATGCGCCCAGCAGTGTACGTACCGTGCGAGTAAGGATATACGAGAGTGCAGATGCAGAGAAACCCTTGCATGTACTGAAGATGAAGCGCAATGGCCTGGACCGTTGGCGTGTAAGCCTTAAGGGCGACTGGGCGGGATATTTCTATACTTTTGATATAGGTCGTGGTGAATGTCCCGGTACCTTTGCCAAGGCTGTAGGCGTAAACGGAAAGCGTGCTGCCATTGTAAGGATGGAAGACACAAATCCCGAGGGTTGGGACGAGGACGTGCGCCCCAAGCTGGAGAATGCATCTGACATGATTGTGTACGAGATGCATCATCGCGATTTCAGTATACATCCATCCAGCAGGAGCCGCTATCCAGGCAAGTTTCTGGCCCTTACAGAACCGCACAATATCTGGTACCTGAAGACCTTGGGCGTGAATGCCGTGCAGATACTGCCCAGTTACGACTACTTTACCGTGGACGAATCTCAACCGGAGAAACCGCAGTACAACTGGGGATATGACCCATTGAACTACAATGTGCCAGAGGGAAGTTACAGTACCGATGCAAGGACTCCCGAGGTGAGAATACGTGAATTCAAGCAGATGGTACAGGCGCTGCACGATGCTGGCATCCGTGTTATCCTGGATGTGGTGTATAATCATTGCATGAACATAGACGGCAGTAACTTCCAACTGACCTTCCCCGACTACTACTATCGCAAGACTGCTCCTGGACAGGGAGCCAGTGGCGATATTGGCACAACGGGTGGTGACTATGCCAATGCTTCGGGTTGTGGCAATGAAACTGCCAGCGAGCGTCCCCTGATGCGCCAGTTCATGTTGGAGAGCGTACGCTATTGGGTGGAAGAATACCACATAGACGGTTTCCGCTTTGCCTTGATGGGAATACATGACATAGAGACAATGAATCTCATACGCAAGGAACTGGACAAGATAGACCCGTCCATCACCATCTACGGTGAGGGATGGGCCGCCGGTTCTCCTGCCATAGACTATAACATTTGTGCCATGAAGGCGCATACATACCGCATGCCCGGTATAGGAGCCTTTGCCGATGAGATGCGTGATGCTCTTCGCGGTCCATTCTCGGACGATACCCAGTCTGCTTATCTTGCCGGCAACCCCGGTCATGAGGAGAGCGTGAAGTTCGGACTGGTAGGTGGTATTGCACATAATGGCGTGGATGTGTCAAAGGTGAACTACAGCAAGGCGGCTTGGGCAACACAGCCTTCACAGCACGTGAGTTATGTGAGCTGTCACGACGATATGAGTCTGGTGGACCGTCTGCGTACCAGTATACCTGGTATCTCCGACAAGGAAGTGGTCCGTTTGAGCCAGTTGGCGCAGACCTTTGTGTTGACTTCCCAAGGTATTCCTTTCCTATGGGCAGGCGAGGAAGCTTTCCGTGACAAGAAAGGCGTGCACAACAGTTACAATCAGCCAGACTCCATCAACCAGATAGATTGGTCACGACTGATGGAGTACCCCGAACTGTTCATGTACTACCGTGGTTTGATAGACATCCGTAAGCAACACAAGGCCTTCCGTATGGGCGATGCAGGTTTGGTTCGTCAGAACCTCCGTTTCCTAGATGCTCCCTCCTGCGTGATAGCATTTACGCTGAATGGCGAGGCTGTAGGAGATACGTGGAAGGAGATTGTGTGTGTGATGAACAGCAACAAGACACCTCAGCTGGTGGATGTTCCCGAGGGTATTTATACCGTGGCTTGTCGCGAAGGCATGGTGTGTGCCGACGGTTTGGGCAAAATGCAGGGAGGCAAGGTTACCGTTGCTCCCCAATCGGCCTTGATTATGTACAGGACTGAATAAAAATATAAATCATGTGCAAGTCGTCAAGACTATATGCATTGTTGCTCATGTTCTGCATTCCATTCGTATGCAGGGCAGAGGGACGTGTGGTAGGCGGTGACATATCGCTGATACCAGCATATGAGCAGGCCGGAGACCAATGGCTTGATGCCGATGGCAATGTTATCCCCGACCTGATAACTTTCCTGCACGATGAGGCTGGCTGGACCTCGGCACGTGTAAGGCTTATGGTGGACCCGATACTAGACAACGACCCGGGTACGTGCCAGGATTTGGAATATGTGAAGCAGTTGGGCCGACGTATCAAGGAGGCAGGAATGCAGTTCTTGCTGGATATATTCTATAGCGACACTTGGACAGATCCTGCCCAGCAATGGATACCGCAGTCCTGGAATATGGACAAGGCCACGACCACCAATGTATTGGCTGACAAAGTGCGTGAATACACCATAGAGAGCATAAATGCGTTGGTTGAGGCAGGTGCAACTCCGGATTTCGTGCAGATAGGCAATGAGGTCAGTTACGGTATGTTGTGGGACAACCTTTCTGCCAAGGACAAGAGTAGGCATGTCGTCTATCTGGATCCAAAGTGGTTCACATACGTGAAACAGGAGGCACAGATTGTACGTCTGGCATCCTTGCTTGGTGCGGCGGCAGAGGGTGTCCGTGCCTCTGATGCCAAGGATGCTCGTATCATTTTGCATATAGAACGAAGTGGCGAACCAGAATGGGCACGTAATTTCTATGAGTGGGTAGGAAAGGCCGGCTTCACGGATTATGATATCATAGGTTTGAGTTATTACCCCTTCTGGCATGGCAATCTCAATACTTTGTCTTCAACGGTAAGGGCACTGCGTACTGCAATGCCGGGAAAGGAAATCCATCTTGTAGAGACTGCCTATAATTATCAGTGGGGACCGTCGGATGCGGTGTGCAAGGATTGGGAGTTCACCAAGGAAGGCCAGGCATCGTTCCTGCATGATCTTGTGGATAGCCTGAATGTACTTGACGTTAGGGCTCTGTACTATTGGTTTCCAGAAGAGTGTGGCAACGGCAAGAGTTCCACGGTGCAGAGGGGATGGCTTAATCGCGGATTGTGGACCAATGGCAACAGTCCCCATGCCCTTAATTCCAGAGAAGCCCTTGATGCTTTCAAGGCTTTTGCACCTACTACCGGTGTGAAGGACATAAAATCGGCGGGCACATGTAATGCCGATAATATTTATGATATGTGCGGCCGACGCTTGTATGCCGTACCAGAACATGGAGCCTATATCCGTGGAAATGAGAAGTTCCTGTGTACAGAAAAATAAAAATACCTTGAATCGTTATGTTGACAAAGTTCCGTTCTCTGATTGCAGCGCTATGCCTTTGCCTGTTTGCTCAGGTTTATGCCCAGCGCACCGTTTTGGATATTCGCAACTGGCAGTTTTCGCGTGACAGGCAGACATGGTATTCAGTGCGTATCCCGCATGACTGGGCCATTGGAGGTCCGTTTGACAGGAAGTGGGACTTGCAGTTCGTGGCCATAGAGCAGAACGGCGAGAAGGTAGCAACGGAGAAGAGCGGCCGCTCGGGTGCTCTACCTTGGATAGGCAAGGGTTTTTATCGCACTGAACTATCAATACCAGAGGGCTATGGACATGCCGTGCTGAATTTTGACGGAGCGATGGCAGAACCTGTTGTCTACATCAACGGACAAGAGGCTGGACGTTGGGTGTATGGTTACAATGCTTTCCAGATAGATGCCACACCATATCTGAAGGCGGGTCAGCGTAATGTGATAGAGGTAAATCTGAACAATGTGGAAGAAAGCAGCCGCTGGTATCCTGGCGGCGGTCTTTACCGCCCAGTGTGGCTTACGCTTTCTGCCGATGCGCATATCAGTGATTGGGGTACTTTTATTCGTACCACAATGATAAAGGGAGAGGGCAGGAAGGCTGTACTGGCCGTCAGCAATCATGTTGAGGGTCTAGAACACCGTCGTGCGCTGGCCTGTGTAGAATATGCCCTTTTTGATGCAGATGGTCATTGCGTTGCCCGAAGTGAGGAGGCGTTAGACGCAATTGGCAACTGCGCTACGGAACTGACTCTGGCCAAGGCACGCCTGTGGAGTCCGGAGTCACCTTATTTATATACATTACGCACACGCCTGACAGTGGACGGCAGGACGGTGGATGAAACGGCAAATAAGGTTGGTGTGCGCACAATTCTTGTTGACGGCAAGGGCTTTCATCTCAACGGGAAACTCAGAAAGTTTCAGGGTGTATGCCTGCATCACGACTTGGGCCCCTTGGGCGCAGCCGTGAACCGTGCAGCACTGATACGTCAGATTCGCATATTGAAGGATATGGGATGTGACGCTATCCGTACGGCGCACAACATGCCTTCCACCATGCAGATGGAGGTGTGCGACTCCATGGGTATGATGGTCATGGCCGAGAGTTTCGACATGTGGTTGTATCCCAAGTGCAAGAACGGCTATGCCCTACATTTCAGGGACTGGGCCGAACGTGATATGACTAACCTAATTCTGTGTCACCGCAACCATCCCAGTATAGTGATGTGGAGCATTGGCAACGAAATACCTGAGCAGTGGAGCGTGCAAGGGCGGCAATTGAGCCGTTGGCTTCAAAATATCTGCCACCATCTGGACCCCACACGTCCTGTAACACAAGGCATGGACAAGGCCGAGGCTTCCTTGAAGAGCGGTTTTGCACAGGTGATGGATGTAGCAGGTTTCAATTATCGCGTGCATAAGTTCGACCAAAACATATCCCAGTTGCCGCAGGGGGTGCTACTCGGTAGTGAAAGTGCCAGTACCGTTTCTTCCCGTGGTGTCTACGATATCTCCTGCTCCTCTCCGCGTGAGGCCAAGGCTGTGACATCAGGAGGTTTTCCACTTGAGGGACAGTGCTCCTCCTATGATACAGACTTTTGCTATTGGAGCAATTTGCCTGAAGCAGACTTTATCATGATGGACGACCGTCCATGGACCATGGGGCAGTTCGTGTGGACAGGCTTTGACTATCTTGGCGAGCCAACACCCTACGACGAATATTGGCCCAGCCGCAGCAGTTACTTTGGTATTTGTGATCTGGCTGGTCTGCCCAAGGACAGGTATTATCTTTACCGCTCGCAATGGAACAGGAAGGACCATACCTTGCACATACTGCCACATTGGAACTGGAAGCGCGGCGATGAAGTCCCCGTGATGGTCTACACCGACTTCCCTGAGGCAGAACTGTTCCTGAACGGCCGTAGTCTGGGGCGTCAAAAGAAGCAATCTTATACCATCCCCTCTGGTACTGCCGAGCAGACAAAATCCCTCGTCGAAACAAAGGCCTTGCTGCGCCGTTATCGCTTGATATGGGATGCCGTGAAGTATGAACCCGGCGAACTCCGTGTGGTAGCCTACGATGCGAAGGGACGTCCTGCGATGGAGAAGACAATGCGTACGTCAGGTGCCCCAGCGGCATTGAAACTGGAGGCAGACCGTACCGCTATAAAGGCTGGCGGAGATGACCTTTCTTTCATTACTGTGAGCATGCAGGATTCAAGGGGTACGCTATGTCCAGATGCATCGGACAAGGTTACCTTCAGTGTCAGCGGTGCCGGTACGTTGCGTGGTTTGTGCAATGGCGACCCTACTTCTATGGAATCCTTCCTAGGTTCAGAGATGTATTTGTTTCATGGGCAACTTGTTCTGGTGGTGCAGTCCTCATCCCAAAAAGGGGCGATAAGGATAGAAGCAACCTCTGGCAATATGTCCTCCACGATAGAAATTTCAGTAGAATAAGTTTGTGATTGGTTATAAAGAGGAGCGGCGGCACGATTCTTAGTCATCGTGTCGCCGCAATTGTATGGTTTCTACTCTCCATGTATAAGCCTGTATGCTATTGAACCCTTGGGGGGTGTAGCAGGACAGTTGTTGCGCGGGAACCATGCTGCCCGTTGCAGTTCGCTTTCCTGGATGCGTATTTCCCCACTCTCGTATTCTGCAGTGAAAGCAAGCATCAGTTGGGATGGGAAGGGCCAGCTCTGACTGCCGAAATACTGGATGTTTTTGACACTTATGCCAGTTTCTTCCATTATCTCGCGCCTTACGGCTTGCTCGGCAGACTCGCCAGCTTCCATGAAGCCGGCAATGCAGGAATAGTATTTTGATATACGGTTGCGATGCAGTGCGAGCAGAATGTCGTTGCCATGGTTGACAAGTACAATGATACACGGTTCTATTCGTGGGAAGATAGTATTGTGGCAGTTGGTACACACGAGAGATGTCTCTTTCTCGTTGGTGCCTGGTACCAGGTGTGTCCCGCATCTGGGGCAGAATTGGGTCCTGTCTAACCATTCGTACAGAGCCTTGGCACGAAAGTAGGGGAGAGTTCGCGTTTCGCCGTGTTCTGCAAAGTAGTTTCGTAGGGTGGTTGTATCGAACCTTTCGGGTATTGGGGAAGTTTGGGGAATGCCCAGCACGCAGATGTCGGTATGCTTTTCTTCAAAAAACAGGCTGCTGGCCGATAGGGCTTGAAGTTCCTTTAGGTCTGTGAACTCCATGGCTTCGCCATCCTGGCGGATTACCACATCAGAACCACGCAAGGCAATACAACGGCAGGATGATGTTTCTGGTGATAGGCTTATGGGCATGGGGACTTGAAACGGAAAGGTGAAAACGGGAAAGGTGAACTTTTCTCCTACTTCGTCTTGCGCATTATGAGGCGGTAGACGTTGCATCCAAGGAAGTTGCCTGATGCAATGGCCAACCAGAAGGCAAGAACCTGTGGCAGATGTGCAAGGGTGTAGTCTACAGGTACGCACAGATAGAAGAAGGAATCCGCAACGCAATGGGGGAATCCGCAATTTATGAAGACGGGTATGCCAAAGAGCATGGGCAGGTTCTTTCCCTCACGGGCAAAGGTAACTATTGTGGTCATAATGAATCCGCACCCGATGGCCAATATGCCGCCTTTGACGGGCCCCAGGGCAAGACGTGCCTCCATTATTCCTTGAGCTGTGTCCTGCACGGGCAGTGGAGAGCAACGCAGAATCAGCGACATGGCGCCGCATCCCAGGATATTGCCGAAGAGAATGAGCAGAACCTGTGTGAATTCTCCCTTCTTGAAGAACCCTGCTGTACCGGTGTATAATTTCAGACTGTAGCCCACCACGGCTAAAAGTCCGAAAGAGAAGAGTACGGCACCGATTATATTCTTTTCTGCAAGATAGCCGAAACCTGCTATGCCTATGCAGATACCTGCAATGAAGGCAGAGCGGAGGGTGAACCAAATGTCTTTTGTGGTCATTCGTATATTAATTATATGGTGATATATATAATAATGTGTATATGAAATCGAGTGCAAAGATACATAAAAGTGAGCGTAATGGCAAAGTATGTATGTTATTAATTCGGTAAAATCCCCCAGATGAATAGAGAAACTCCCCACATGCTTTATGGGAAATCCATTGACAGTATTTGAGAAGTGCTGTATCTTTGCGATGTGACAGAAAAGAAAACGTATAACTTTAAACAGAGGACTACTATGAAACGAATGATGATTATCTCTGCAATGATGGTTGCTATGTCAATGTCAAGTGGTAATGCAAGTGCCCAGGCTCAGGGACGCGGTCGTGATAATAGAAAGGCACGTGTCGAACGTCGTGACTCACGCCCCGGGAACATGGAACGCCATGATACGGACAAAGGCAAGAAGCGTGACTTTGCCCATGTACGTCCGGGTAGGAACAACCGCCCCTCTCATGTGGCTCATGTGCAGAAACCTGCACTCAAGCACAACAGTCACTTTGTTCCCCGTGGCGGCCGTTTGGTCAAGTGTACTCCTCCCCGTGTGAATCGTGGTTGTTATGTTCCTGGCTGGGAAGGTCGTGTGCGTTACATGAATGATGGACGTTGGTCATATTATGTGGATGGTTGTTGGAGATACTATGATTGCTACTATAACCCCTACGAATTCTTCTGCGAACCCGTACCGCCACACGTACATCATTCTCCAATGGTGTACACCGGTCATGCTTCTGCCGGTGATGTTGCCGCCGGTGTAGTAGCAGGTACCATACTTGGTTGCATAATAGGTTCCATGGCCAACTAATGAAAGGTTATAATATCTTAAAACTCCGATGAAAGGGCAAAATATGTAGAAGGATTTGTGCTTGTGTCGGAGTTTTATTGTATATTTGCCATACGACAAGAGTCGGAATGTACCTTTTTCAAGTCTATACCTATAGTATTATGAGTAGCAGAAACTATTGTCTTATCTTGGCGGGAGGAACAGGACAGAGGTTGTGGCCGGTGAGCCGTAGTAGCAGGCCGAAACAATTCCTGGACTTCTTTGGTACAGGGCGTACTTTGTTGCAGCAGACTTACGACCGTGTGTCCAAGTTTATTGAACATGACAATATATATATAAGTACTAACGTACAGTATCTGCCCTTGGTATATGAACAGTTGCCGGGGGTAGATGATATGCACATCCTTGAGGAACCTCTCAGGCGGGGCACTTTGGCTTCGGTTGTATGGGGAATGGCCATGATTACTAAACATGATCCTCAGGCAAGGGTACTAGTTACTCCATCCGACCAACTGATCCTTCAGGAAGATATCTACCAGGGCAATATGCTTGAAGGCCTTGATTTCGTTGGCGAAAAGGGTTGCCTGATGGTCATGGGTGTCAGGGCTTCGCGTCCGGAAACGGGTTATGGCTATATTCAGAAGGACGATGGAACTGGAGGAAATGGTATATGCAAGGTCAAGGCTTTCTCTGAGAAACCCTCGCATGCCTTTGCAGAAATGTTTGTGAAGGATGGCGGTTTCCTTTGGAATACTGGTCTGCAGGTGTTCCGTGCCGACGTATTTCTGGATACTGTGTGTCGTATAGTGCCGGAGTATCAGTTAGGCATTCCCCGTCTTATGGCAGATGCTGAGAGCGACGACGCGCGTCTGGTGCCGGAGGTGTTCCAGATGTTGCCCAACCTAAGTCTGGCGGTAGGTATACTGGAGCGTGCAGATAATGTTTATGTGAAGGAGTGCTCTTTTGGTTGGGCCGACCTTGGCACATGGACCTCCATCCATGACGACTGCCCTGCGGATGCCAACGGAAATGTACTCATGGACAGCAAGGCATATCTCTATGACTGTAAGGACAACGTTGTCCGTATACCTAAGGGCCGTACTGCAGTGATAAAGGGGCTCAGCGATTATGTCATAGCTGAAGAGGGCGACATTCTGATGATATGCCCTCGTGAAGAGGCCTCTGCCATGCGGCGTATGCATACGGATACAAAGTTCATGTGATTCCGCTAATATGAAATATATGAACCGCACCAATGGAATATTCCAGAGGTGCGGTTCTTACTATTATAGATTAAGTTTGTGTGTCCTATAACTGTGCGCGTATGTTTGCGGCAATCTCTTTGAACTCCTCGGGTGTGAGTGTGAGGTGGGGATTGGTGAAGCGCATGTCTGCCTCGCTCTGCATGGGCACGAGGTGAATGTGTGCGTGGGGAACCTCAAGCCCCAGTACGCACTGGCCCACCTTGACGCATGGGATGGCCTTGCGGATGGCGATGGCTATTTTTTTTGCGAAGACCTGCAGACCGGCAATCTCCTTGTCGCTGAGGTCAAAGATGTAGTCAACCTCGTGTTTTGGGATAACCAGTGTGTGCCCTTTTTGCAGAGGATTGATGTCGAGGAAGGCGAAGTAGTTTTCGTCCTCGGCAATCTTGTAGCAGGGTATCTCGCCTGCAACTATGCGTGAAAAGATGCTCATAATCAGATGTCGTAACTGATGCTGGTAATCTCCAGTTCGATTTCTCCTTGAGGAACTCGGATGTTTGCGGTGTCGCCCACCTTCTTGCCCAGCAGTCCCTGTGCAATTGGGGTTTCAACACTAATCTTACCTGCACGGTAGTCGGCTTCGGTTGCACTTACGATGGTGTACTTCATCTCCATACCGTTCTTGGTGTTCTTTAAGCCAACTGTTGCCATGATTTGGACACTGCTGGTGTCCATGTGGCGTGTGTCTATAATCTTGGCATCCAAGATGGTTTGTTTGAGCAGGGCAATCTGGGTTTCCAACTTGCTCTGCCATTCCTTGGCTGCATCGTATTCTGCATTCTCGCTGAGGTCACCCTTGTCGCGTGCCTCGGCAATAGCGGCACTGGCAGCTGGACGGTCCACGCTCTCCATGTGCTTGAGCTTGGCTACGAGATCATCGTAACCTTTTTGTGACATATATGCCATGTTTATCTATATGTTTGTTTTGGTTATTATTACTTGTTTTACGTTTTTGCAGTAGTGCTTTTTAAAGGTTGCAAAATAAAAGAATCCCGACCGAATGGCCAGAACCCTTCATTTGTGCTCTCTCTTGGAATGGATAGCGGTGCAAAGGTATAACATTAAACCGAATAAACAATAACTAACTGCCTAATTTATTCCTTTTTGACCTTTTTTAAGGATATTGTTTCATATATATAATAAGGTATATAGAACTTTTCCGTATCTTTGCGTGGAAAAAGACGTTTTATATAAACAATACGAAACAAGAAGATGAATGTAATTACAAAGACTGTGTCTCTGCCTGATGGACGTACCATCAGCATTGAGACCGGAAAATTGGCAAAACAAGCCGATGGTGCCGTGATGTTGCGTATGAATAACACCGTGCTCCTGGCCACTGTTTGCGGTGCCAAGGATGCAGTTCCCGGCACAGATTTTATGCCTTTGCAGGTAGAGTATCGTGAAAAGTACAGTGCAGCTGGACGTTTCCCCGGAGGTTTTACAAAGCGCGAGGGTAAGGCTAATGACGACGAAATTTTGACATGTCGTCTGGTTGACCGTGCTTTGCGTCCTCTGTTCCCCAGCGATTACCATGCAGAGGTTTATGTGAATGTTATCCTTTATTCTGCAGATGGCGTGGATATGCCAGATGCATTGGCAGGTTTTGCAGCCAGTGCAGCATTGAGCTGCAGCGACATACCTTTTGATGGTCCCATCAGTGAGGTTCGTGTAGCCCGTATCAACGGCGAATATGTAATCAACCCCACCTTCGCACAGCTGGAGAAGGCTGATATGGACCTGATGGTAGGTGCTACCGAGGAGAATATCATGATGGTTGAGGGCGAGATGAAGGAGGTTAGCGAGCAGGATCTGCTTGGCGCTCTGAAGGCTGCCCACGAGGCTATCAAGCCCATGTGCCAGTTGCAGAAGGAACTGGCCAAGGAACTTGGTACCGACGTGAAGCGTGAGTACTGCCATGAGGTTAACGACGAGGAACTGCGCGAACAGGTGAAGACCGCTTGCTACCAGCCAGCTTACGACGTTACCAAGCAGGCTTTGGAGAAGCATGCGCGTGCTGAGGCTTTCGAGAAGATCCGCGAGGACTTCAAACTGGAGTATGCTGCTGCACATCCCGAATTGACCGATGACGAGCTGGCAGAGAAGAACGCTCTGGTAGACCGTTACTATCATGACGTGGAGAAGGATGCAATGCGTCGTTGTATTCTGGACGAAGGTATCCGCCTGGACGGCCGCAAGACTACTGATATCCGCCCCATCTGGTGCGAGGTAAGTGCTCTGCCCATGCCTCACGGAAGCGCTATCTTCACCCGTGGCGAGACTCAGTCGCTGAGCACAACCACACTTGGCACCAAGCTTGACGAGAAGATGGTGGATAATGTGTTGGACAAGAGCTATATGCGTTTCCTTTTGCACTATAACTTCCCCCCATTCTCTACGGGTGAGGCTAAGGCACAGCGTGGTATAGGTCGTCGTGAAATCGGTCACGGCCACTTGGCATGGCGCGGCCTGAAGGGTCAGATTCCTGCCGACTATCCCTACACTGTACGTGTGGTGAGCGATATTCTGGAGAGCAACGGTTCAAGTTCTATGGCCACCGTTTGTGCTGGCTGTCTGTCTTTGATGGATGCTGGTGTGCCCATCAAGGCTCCTGTGAGCGGTATTGCCATGGGTCTGATTAAGAATCCCGGTGAGGACAAGTATGCTGTATTGAGCGATATCCTCGGTGATGAGGACCACTTGGGCGATATGGACTTCAAGACTACTGGTACTCCCAACGGTTTGACTGCTACACAGATGGATATCAAGTGTGACGGTCTGTCGTACGAGATCCTGGAGCAGGCTCTGATGCAGGCCAAGGCTGGTCGTGAGCACATCCTGGGTGAGATGATGAAGACTATGTCTGAGCCTCGTGCCGAGTTGAAGCCTCATGTTCCCCGTATTGAGCAGATTATCATTCCCAAGGAGTTCATCGGTGCTGTTATCGGACCTGGCGGTAAGATTATCCAGGGTATGCAGGAGGAGACCGGTGCTGTCATCACTATCGACGAGGAGGATGGTGTAGGCAAGGTTCAGGTATCTGGTTCTAGCAAGGCTGTTATTGATGCTGCCATGAGCAAGATTAAGGCAATTGTTGCCGTTCCTGAGATCGGTGAGGTTTACGAGGGTACTGTACGTTCAGTGATGCCTTACGGATGCTTTGTGGAATTCATGCCCGGTAAGGATGGTCTGCTGCACATCAGTGAGATAGATTGGAAGCGTTTGGAGACTGTGGAAGAGGCCGGTATCAAGGAGGGTGACAAGCTGCAGGTGAAACTCCTGGAAATTGATCCTAAGACTGGCAAGTTCAAGCTCTCTCGTCGTGTTCTCATCGAAAAGCCCGAGGGATATGTGGAGCGTGAGCGTCGTCCCCGTCCCGAACGCCCCGAGCGTCCTATGCGTGGCGACCGCCCCATGCGCGGTGAGAGAGGTGAGCGTCGTCCTCGTCCCAACTTTGGAAATCACGAGAATAACGAGAGTGCAGAGTAGCAAAATTTCCTATTCGGCTAATTTGAAGAACAGGTGACCTATAAAGAGGATTGGATTGGCTTAGGCTGGTCCAATCTTTTTTTATAAATGGGTGTTATTGGCCATGGTGTTTATTATACATGTGCTCATGCCGAGCCGTCGGTGGTGGTAAAGTTCACCGTCACTGGTGATAAAGTTCACCGCCACTAGTGATAAAGTTTACCGCCACTGGCGGTACATTTTACCGTCACTGAGGACAAAGCTTCTTGTTTGCATGATTAAATCCTGGTAAACTTAGCAATAAAAATGGCAGGAAGAGGCTCTGTTCTTCCTGCCAATGGCTATTGTGTTTAGAAAAGTGATTAAGCGTCGATGTTGGCGAAGGTGGCGTTCTGTTCGATGAACTCTCGACGGGGTGCAACATCCTCGCCCATGAGCATTGAGAAGACGTAGTCGGCCTGTGCGGCATCGTCGATTGTAACCTGCTTGAGCAGACGTCGTTCAGGGTCCATGGTGGTCTCCCAAAGTTGGTCGGGGTTCATCTCACCAAGACCTTTGTAGCGCTGGGTGTGGATGGCATCCTCACGACCGTTGGCATAGGTCTGGATGAAGCGCAGACGACTTGTTTCGTCGTAGCAGTACTCCTCGTGCTTGCCAATGGTGCAACGGTAGAGTGGGGGGGTGGCTATATAGAGGTGGCCGTCGCGGATGAGCTCGGGCATATAGCGGTAGAATAGTGTCATGAGAAGTGTGTCGATGTGAGAGCCATCGACGTCGGCATCGGTCATGATGATAACCTTGTAGTAGCGCAGTTTCTCGTAGTTTGCCTCCTTGCTGTCTTCGCCAAGTCCGAAACGTACACCAAGAGCCTGGATTATGTTGTTCACTTCCTCGTGCTCGAAGGCCTTGTGCCACATTACGCGTTCCACGTTGAAGATTTTACCGCGTATGGGAAGGATTGCCTGGAAATGGCGATTGCGTCCCTGCTTGGCACTGCCGCCTGCAGAGTCACCCTCGACAATGAAGAGTTCGCAGTTTGCAGCATCTCTGTCGGAGCAGTCGGCCAGTTTGCCGGGT
>JAZRIA010000284.1:0-3292 GCA_045645045.1 Bacteroidaceae bacterium
GGCCGCCGCCAGCGGCAACGGTCCTGTGGATGCCGCCATCCGTGCCGTGAAGACCATCATCAAGCGCGAGATGATCCTGAAGGAGTTCACCATCCAGGCCATCAGCAAGGGTTCTGACGACATGGGCAAGGTGCACATGCAGGTAGAGCACGATGGTCACATCTACTACGGCTTCGGTGCCAATACCGACATAGTAACGGCTTCGGTGGAGGCGTATATTGATTGTATAAATAAGTTTTAAGACCCCCTCTGCCCTTTGGGCATCTCCCCCTCTATGGGGAGACCTGGCGGGATGACAATCTGTGGATGTATTGATTACTAAGGCAATACCATGATTCGTAATTTCCAAACAGCAAGTCCAGATCGATATGACCTGTTAAAGGTCTTTGCACGTAAGAATCGGAATAACCAGACAATAGCAGAAATTACTAAGGCAATACCATGATTCGTAATTTCCAAACAGCAAGTCCAGATAGATATGACCTGTTAAAGGTCTTTGGACGTAAGAATCGGAATAACCAGACAATAGCAGAAATATGTTTGTGAATACTCCGGATGGCTCTCCCATAGAGGGGGAGACCTGGCGGAATGATAATCTGTGGATGTATTGATTACTAAGGCAATACCATGATTCGTAATTTCCAAACAGCAAGTCCAGATCGATATGACCTGTTAAAGGTCTTTGCACGTAAGAATCGCAACAACCAGACAACAGCAGAAATATGTTTGTGGCAACAATTGCGATGTGGGACACTTGGTGTAAAGTTCAAACGTCAGCATATTATTTATGATTATATAGTTGATTTTATATGCTTGGAAAAGAACTTGGTTATAGAAGTAGATGGTGCGTATCATTATACAGATGAACAGATGATTCACGATGCATACAGAACAGAAGAATTGGAAAGGTTTGGTTTTAAAATCCTTCGCTTTACCAATGAGGAGGTAATAAATGAAACAGAGTCAGTAATTAGCAAAATTAAAGAATACGTTATAAAATGAAGGAAATTGTAATATCAAATACCCCGGATGGCTCTCCCCATAGAGGGGGAGATGCCCAAAGGGCAGTGGGGGTCTGCCTCTTTGACAAAATCTGGAACGCTCATGTCGTTCAGCAGGTGGAGGATGGGCCTACGCAGTTGTATATAGACAGGCTGTATTGCCATGAGGTGACTACGCCTCAGGCGTTTGATACATTGAGAGACAAGAACATACGTGTGTTCCGTCCCGAGCAGGTGGTGGCAATGCCCGACCATAATACTCCCAGCGACCAGCAGGAACGCATCGACGATCCTATCGGGCGCAAGCAGGTGGAAACGCTGGCAAAGAACTGTGCCGAGTTTGGCATACGACACTTTGACATGGGAACAAAGGACAATGGCATTATCCATGTCGTTGGTCCTGAGAAGGGTCTGTCGTTGCCTGGCATGACAATCGTGTGTGGCGACTCGCACACCTCTACACATGGTGCCGTGGGTGCTATTGCCATGGGTATCGGCACAAGTGAAGTGGCTCAGGTTCTGGCTTCTCAGACCATCCTGCAGAGCAAGCCCAAGACCATGCGCATAAATATTGAGGGTACTCTGCCCGAAGGTACTACGGCCAAGGACGTGGCTCTGTACATCATGGCCCAGCTGACAACATCTGGCGCTACGGGTTATGCCGTAGAGTATGCCGGTTCTACCGTGCGCAATATGAGCATGGAAGGCCGTCTCACATTGTCCAACCTTTCCATCGAGATGGGCAGCCGTGCAGGCCTTATTGCCCCTGACGAGACAACTTTCGCATATCTTAAGGGTCGTGAGTATGCCCCTAAGGGTGAGGCATGGGACAAGGCAGTGGAGGAGTGGAAGAAACTATATTCCGACGAGGATGCCGTATTTGACAAGGAGGTGACATTTCGTGCCGAGGACATTGCGCCTCGCATCACATACGGTACAAACCCCGGTGCAGGCATTGCCATTGACGAGTGCATCCCTGCATTGGAAGACATTGCCGAGGACGAGCGTCAGCAGTTCCTGAGCATGCTGGAATACATGCAGTTCCAGCCTGGCCAGAAGCTGGAAGGTACTCCCGTGGACTACTGTTTCCTTGGTGCATGTACCAACGGCCGTATAGAGGACTTCCGTGCCTTTGCCTCTGTTGTCAAGGGCAAGAAGAAGGCCGAGAATGTTGTTGCCTGGCTGGTGCCAGGTTCGTGGCTGGTGCGCCAGCAGATTATCGACGAGGGTATAGACAAGATCCTTGAGGAGGCAGGTTTTGAACTCCGTCTGCCCAGCTGCTCTTCCTGCCTGGCTATGAATCCCGACAAGGTGCCTGCCGGCAAGTTGTCTATCTCCACCAGCAACCGTAACTTCGTAGGCCGTCAGGGTCCCGGTGCACGCACCATTCTGGCAAGTCCCCTTGTTGTTGCCGCTTCGGCTATTACTGGTGTGATAAGCAGACCCCCTCTGCCCCTTGGGGGGCATCTCCCCCTCTATGGGGAGAACCATGCGGGGTGTTTACCTTAATAAGTATAAATATAAAAAAGCCTTACCCTCAGGCTTAAACTATCCGGAGGCTCTCCCCATAGAGGGGGAGATGCCCAAAGGGCAGAGGGGGTCTTTTATATGAAACAGAAATTCGATATAATACAGTCAACCTGTATTCCCATTCAGATTGACAACTGTAA
Organism: Bacteroidaceae bacterium; assembly: GCA_045645045.1. Lineage (GTDB taxonomy): Bacteria > Bacteroidota > Bacteroidia > Bacteroidales > Bacteroidaceae > Physcousia. The sequence goes on from JAZRIA010000284.1 coordinate 2,672, forward strand.
TACGGACCTCATCATACCAGCACGTTATCTGGCAAGTACCACACGCGACCCCAAGTTCTTTGGCGATGCCTTCATGCACGACCTGCGCTTTGATGCAGAGGGTAATGCTGTGGCAGACTTCGTGATGAACAAGGCAGAGTATAGCGAGGAACCCAAGAAGGGTGTCCACGAAATCATCATCGGCGGCCAGAACTGGGGTTCAGGTTCCAGCCGCGAGCATGCTGCATGGGCCATTGCTGGCTATGGCGTGCGTGTGGTTATCAGCAGTTCGTTTGCCGACATTCACCGCAACAATCTGCTCAACTGCTTTGTGTTGCCAGTCATCGTGAGCAAGGAGTTCCAGCAGGAGCTTTTCGAGACAGTGCTTGCCAATCCACAGGCCGAGGTAAAGGTAGATGTGCCCAATCAGACGGTGACAAACATGGCAACTGGCCATTCGGAGTCGTTCGAAATCAATGGCTACAAGAAATACTGCCTGATGAACGCTCTGGACGATATTGATTTCCTGCTGGAGAACAAGGGGAAGATAGAGGCTTGGGAGGAAAAGAGGTAACGGACCTATAACGGACCTATAACGGACCCTCCCCCAACCCCTCCACAAGGGAGGGGAGTGGTTACAAT
>JAZRIA010000285.1:0-1568 GCA_045645045.1 Bacteroidaceae bacterium
CTTCAAACCTTCGGGCACGTCGCACGAGAACACAAGGACACTGTCCCTGTCCTTGTCCACTTGAAATGCCATGGTCTTCTTCACCAGCACCTTGTCGGTCTGTGCATCCATTACCTGAACCTGCACCTTGCCCTGCTGAGCCGCCTCGCCAGTATTGGACACCTGTACCGAGAACGCCAGATGGTCCTTCTCGCGCACAAACCTGGGCAAGTGCAGCTTTGCGGTCAGTGCTTTGCGTGCCACCACCTTTTCCGATAATGTGCCGGAGCGCATGTCCTTGGTATGTGCCAAACCGTTCATTTGCCAAGTTGTCAGACTCTGTGGCATGGTAAATGTTATCGCCACCCTACCCTCGGCATCGGTGCGCAACTGGGGCATGAACATGGCGGTCTCGCTGAAGTCTGTTCTCACATCCACACCAGCAAAAATGTCATCTTCCTGAATTTGTGCCGATTCTTCCACCTCTGCCATGCCAGCACCTGGACTATTAACTTTCAAATACCTTTGAGTGCCACCAGAAAATTCCCTTTCAAACAGCATGGTTACATTCTTTCGATTAAAGTAATCCTGGTTAAAGGCACTATACTCATATTGGGGTATCTTGGGATACCAGACATAGAATTTCATTTCGCATAACATGTCCAACTTATAGAACCATCCCTCTCTACTTTGCTGAGCATAGGGCAAACTGTGATTCATGGGCAGAACAAACTTCCATTCATTAGCGCCAAACGCATCCAAGGACGCATCGTACATACCCAGCATCACATTGGCATCAACGGGTTGTCCCTTGGCATCAGTCACACGCATGGTCCATTGCTCCGTGGCCCCTGGTTGGGTAAAGTCGCGGAAAGTTTCCCAATGCAGATGAAGTCTGGTATCGGGAAGTCGTTTGTACAAGAGTATGTTCTTGGAACGCACCATGCCATCCAGCACGTATGTTGCCATCAGGCGAATGCCGTCGGCATAACTGTCCTTATATGGAATATCCATGCATGTCAGTGTATCCGTCAACAGCATCACAGTATCTATTGCCACACTCTCGCCGGCAAATCCAGTCAGGAAGACATAGCGCTGCTCTCCTGCCGGCATTCTGAATTCCAATCTGGCAGGTGTTGTGGCATCAAAGGAATCCACAGGACACTCCACCCATTCCTTGGCCCTCTTCCCTGTCTCCACCATTGGGGGATCGGCAAACAGGCGCACGAAGGCATAGTCGGTCTGAGTTTCGCCCTGGGCGGAAAGCACAGACACATCCACCTTCACCCTGGGAGCGTAGCGATAGATATAGGCCCGGCTCACAGGTACCGCCAGCACAAATCTTCCCTCCATATCTGTATAGACGGTATCCAAGTGGCGGCTCTCGTCAGCAGACATCCCTCGCCACCACCAGCAGGTCATTCTCCTTGCTGTGGCAGTTACCCTGCCGCCTCTCAGGGGTGTGCCGTCATAGTTCATGGCACGTCCAGACATGTATATTATGCTATCCTTAACCTCTTCTTCCTCTCCTTCCTCTTCTTCCTCCTCTTCCATGGGCAGGACACTCACTTCCATGTCCCTCTCGTCCA
>JAZRIA010000286.1:0-3636 GCA_045645045.1 Bacteroidaceae bacterium
GGTGACTTCTTGTGGAGCGAGGACATGGCCGACGCCAGTGTTCACTGTCTGCTCAATGTTGATTGGAAGGATGTGGTGGAGAATACCGAGTTCCGCGTCAATCATGATGGCATAAAGGAGATTCGCAACTGCCACATCAATGTAGGCACGGGCAAGCAGCTCAGCATTAGGGAATGTGCGGAGAAGATTGTGGAGGAGATTGGTTTCCGAGGTCAGTTGCTATGGGATGATACGAAACCCGACGGCACAATGCTGAAGCTCACCAATGTCAGCAAACTCCACAGGCTTGGCTGGCATCATACGATTGAAATAGACGAAGGCATCCATCGCCTTTTCGAATGGTACAAACAGGGCATTTGCATCAATCATAAGTCTGCTGAGTAATTCGGCAGACTTATGTTCTTTTTTAGCAGGCAGTTATACATGGTGTCGAATGATGGCAGCCATGTTTTTCCCATATCCCGTGGAACGTCCTACAGAAAGGTTAACCATTATTCCCAATTAGGCACGCCAAGTTGTCCGGAATGGTTAACCTTTCTGCCCGACTTGGCAGTAGATGTTTTTTGCAAGGCCATACCAAAGGATATAAGTCACCAAATTTCTTCTTCATGTTTCTTGTGGGGAATAAAAAAAGTTGTAACTTTGCAGCGCAAATGGTGATACTCGAACCTCGTTCGCGAGGTGTAGGGTAGAGAGGGAATCCGGTGAAATGCCGGAGCAGTGCCCGCTACTGTATTTGCCTTTTTCGTGCAGCGTACCAACGTCACTGGGACACCTTCCTGGGAAGACACGCTGCCGGGCAAGAGCCAGGAAACCTGCCGTTTCGCAAAACTAACACAAGCATCCTCGGGACAAGGATGAGCGGAAACCAATGGACATGCATATCTGCTCCACTCTCTAATAGAGGGAGTCTGTCTCTATTTGTCTGCTCTCCCCGATGGAGACTCAAACAATTATTATATCCCTTTCCGAAAGGAAAGGAACCAAGAAGCGTAAATATAATATAATAATGAGTAAAAGGACAAGACACTATCTGCATGCGATTCTGGCTATCGCATTGGCATCTGCTGCGACAGCAGGTGCCAATGCGCAGAATCAAAAAGCCAAGGAGATAAACAAAATAGAGGTTACTGGCGCGGACAGCATACGCAGCCTGCACGAAGTGACAGTGACAGTGAAGCAACCCGTGCGCACCATCGCCACATCCCAAACACTGAGCGGTGCCGACCTGCAAGCCCTCAGCACCACCTCCGTGGCAGATGCACTCAAATACTTTGCAGGCGTCCAGATAAAAGACTATGGCGGAATGGGAGGATTGAAGACCATCAACGTACGGTCCCTCGGAGCACAACACGTAGGAGTCTACATCGATGGCATACGTATCTCCAACGCCCAAAACGGAACCGTTGACCTCGGAAAGTTCTCCCTCTCGTCCATGGAGTCCGTCTCGCTCTTCAATGCCAACAAACTCGACTACTGCCAGTCGGCAAGCGAATATGCATCCGGCGCAACAGTCTACCTGCAAACCAAACGACCCACAAACGATTCCATCTCAATACAACTGCGAAACGGCTCCTTCTCCACCTGGATGGCAAAGATGAACGCACAGTTCAACTGGAAAGGATGGCAAGGATTCATCGACGGAGAGTACAACACATCAAAAGGAAACTACCCCTTCCGATACCATTCGGAGTACGAAGATACCGTAGGACGCAGAACAAACAGCGACATACGTTACGGACGAGTGGAAGCAGCCTTGTTCAAGGGAGGCTTCTCCTCACACATATATTATTACGACTCCGAGCGAGGTTGCCCGGGAGGCATAGTAAGACGGCTGAGCGACAAGTACACAAACATCGGACGCGAATGGGATCGCGACTTCTTTGCAGAGGCAAGTTATCAAGCCCGCTTCTTCGATAAACTTCTCTTCAAAGTCAATGCCAAATACGCCAACGAGTATCTGCGCTATAACACCAAGTACCCGGAGAACCAAAACACAGCCAAAGTGGACAATCATTACCGTCAGCAGGATGCATATGCCGCTATCTGTGCAGCCTACATGCCATGGTCCTGGCTCTCCATATCATCAAGCTACGACTTCAGATACAGCTTGCTTCGAGCAGACCTGAAACGCTTCGACGACGTAGAACGAGTGGACCAGAAAGTCGTTCTTGCCACGCAACTGAACTGGAAGGGCATACAAGTAGCCGCATCAGCACTGCATCAACGCTACATAGACTGGACCTTTGCCAATGCAGGAGCTGCCGATCCGCTCTACAAATGGACACCATCTGCTTCGTTGGCATATACCTTCCGAGGACTTACGGCACGCGCCTGGTACAAGGAAATCTTTCGTGTGCCCACACTCAACGACCTCTATTATACCCAGGTAGGCAATAGAAACCTGAAGCCAGAGTACACCAAACAGTTCAATTTGGGCTTAGAATACCATTGGAGCAAAAAGCAATGGGCGGTCGATATGCAGGCAGATATCTATCAGAATAAGGTAGAGAACCGCATAGTCTGCCTGCCGATGAAGGGCACCTACACATGGTCGATGATGAACTATGGTGAGACATTCTGCCGAGGACTCAATGCAACTCTCAAAGGACACTACAGTAAACAGCAGTGGCACTTCTCCCTGCTTTCGTCGTTCACATGGCAAAGAGATGTGGATAGGACAGACCCGGAGGACGAAGAGGTATACGATAAGCCCATATGTTACTCGCCAACATTCTCCACAGGCATCACGGGTATTGCAGCCTGGCGTTCGCTTCAGTTTACAACCTCTTACCTTTATGTGGGAGAAAGAATGTGGAGTATGGCAGATCCGGAGGACATTCTCGAGCCTTATCACAACATAGATATGAAACTTTCCTATACTCACAACATCCGAAAGGCTTCGGTAGGTCTTTGTCTGGAGGTTTGTGATGTACTCGACATGCAGTATGAACACCTGCCTCGCTATCCCATGCCGGGCAGAAATTATAAACTAACTTTAACTTTTGGGATATGAAGAAACATTTAACATTCCTAGTGATGTTTGCAATGCACATATATAATAATGTATGTGCGCAAGAGAAGATTATTATTTTGAACGAAGGTCTTTGGCAGTCCGACAATGGAAGAATCAGTTATTTCGAGGACGGCAAGGTGGTAAGCAACCAGTGGTTTCGCGACAAGAATGGTTATAAACTTGGCGATACTCCCAGTGATATTGTTCAGGTGAACGATAATCTCATTGCGATAAATGTAAATTGGTCGAACATCATCCAGTTCATTCGTCCCGACGGAACGGCAGTTGCAACCATCGAAGGCATTCCTAATAACCGTAAACTATGCACTGATGGCAAGTTTGTTTATGTGTCGAGTTACGGACATGAGTGTGAGACGGCCAACGGAACGGTGTACTTCGAGAAGGGTTTTGTGGCAAAGATTGACATCAACAGCTTTAAGGTTGTTGCCACATGCGAGGTGGGCTACGAGCCAGAGGGCATAGCTTTATACAAGGGTTACCTTTTTGTTCCTAATTCGGGGGGATACTCTGGCGTGGGAGAGGACCACGATTATGAGAGAACGGTGAGCATTGTTGATGCTTCCACACTGACTCTTGTGAAGAATGTGGACACGGGAATC
>JAZRIA010000287.1:0-1101 GCA_045645045.1 Bacteroidaceae bacterium
TGAAATACTTTTGTTCTTCGGTTAGGCGCAAGTCTTGTGCCACCAACATCCAAGGCTCCGCCCGTTGGGTAGGCTGTTTGTTCAACACATCCTTGAACACACCCACCACCTTGTATATCTCTATCTCCTGCCCGATAGGGTTATCCCATCCCATGCGGCGGGCAAATGTCTCGTTGACCACCACACTCCATGGACCATGCTTGTAGGGATCAGGCCAATCACCTTGCATCAGCGTCATCTCGTAGAATTGGGCGGTCTCTACCGTTGTCTCCATCTGTATGTATTCTAAAGGTTCCGTCAATTGGGGAAAATCTTCGGGTTCTAATTCTTGTGGACTATATCCACTGATAGGATAGATGGGATAATCGGGTACAAAGGCTGTGTCCACTTCGGGTTGTTGTCGCAAGAAGGAACTGAGGGCTTGGGACTTCTCCACCATTTCGCCAATCGTCCCTGTTACGTACTGATAGCCTCGGTTCTCGCGCTTGAAGCCGATGTCCTCGTGGCGCAGCGAATCGAGTTGCTTCAGCATCACCACCACACAGAAGATGCTGAAGATGCTGATACCAATCTGCACACCCCTACTGATACGGCGGAAGAGGTTGTAGTTCGACAATCCGCCCACACCCGTGATACTGTTCTGCAACGACTGGCGACGGAAGAACCAGATGGGTGGCACGGAGATGAGCAACGACACGGCAATGACCACTGACATGTAGAGGAAGCTCTCGCTATAGATGTATCCCAGGTCATAAGGAAGTTCGGTCAGTTCGAGGAATCCCTGCAACAGGAGTTTCAACGCGTAGTTGCCGAAGAACATGGCAATGAGGAGCAGCAGACCATACTCTGTAAGGAACTGCACCATCAGGTTACTACCCGTGGCACCGAACACCGTGCGCAGGGCAATCTCGCGCTTGCGGATTAAGAGGCGGTTGATGAACATCGTCAGGTAGTTCAGCAAACCACAGGCTATCAGCAGCAGGCTGGCGCAGGCAAACCAATAGATGTGTTCCACCTTGAACGTGGCGCTGGACTCGTATTGAATCGTAGAATGGCGCAATTGAGTAATGGGGACCACTTTGCCATTGGTGCGTCTGTTTT
>JAZRIA010000288.1:0-2612 GCA_045645045.1 Bacteroidaceae bacterium
CTGAGGAGATCAAGAACCAGGAGATCGCTGTAGCTGTAGAGAAGACCAAGGCTGAGATGGTACAGAAGGCTGTTGACGCTGCTCTCTCTAAGGCTGGCATCAACCCCGCTCACGTTGACTCTGAGGATCACATGGAGAGCAACATGACCAAGGGCTGGATCACTGCTGAGGATGTAGCCAAGGCTAAGGAGATCATCGCTACTGTATCTGCTGAGAAGTCTGCTAACCTTCCCGAGCCTATGATTCAGAACATCGCTAAGGGTCGTCTTGGCAAGTTCTTGAAGGAGGTTTGCTTGCTCAACCAGGAGGATATCATGGAGGCTAAGAAGAGCGTACGCGACGTTCTCAAGGAGATCGACGCTGACCTCAAGGTTGTTGCCTTCAAGCGCTTCACACTCCGCGCTGAGTAATTCACTGCTTCGAAGTTGTTAGGATTTCGGTCCTATCACAATAAACAAAGCCCGCCATATGGTGGGCTTTGTTGCGTTATACCCCATTGTCTGATTTCTCCGCTGCTACAGTGAGAACTATCCCAGTGAGTAAAAAAGTTTCATTTTTGCCCTAGCAAGGAAGACTGCAAACTAAAAGAGTTGTGTCCTTCATCCTGTATCGGAATTTAAATCCCTCTCCTCCGTCAGCTTATTCAGTACACTGCACCTCGCTTCAGTCCAGACAGTTCTGGACTGAAGTTCATAGCCGTCTGGACTCGAGTCCAAAGCCGTCTGGACTGGCAAAAGTGTTGCTTTTAGGAGATTATCCGTCCTGTCCTCGGCGTTGTTCCGCCGAGTCATAGCACATGTGCTCAGCAATCACGTTCATCGCTACGAAACGATAGCGCTGTGTCTCGTGGGGAATGTTGCCTATCCTCGCTACCACGCGCTCCACGATGTCTTGGCGCTCTAAGGTCTCTGCTTTGGGCTCCACCAGTAGCAACTTGCCCACGGCGCAGGCCTCAAAATAGACACCTTGCGGCTTAAAGTAGCGATAGTGGGGGCTATCTGGGTTTGGAAAGCCCTTCTCCAGCAGGATGATGATAGGGTACCCCTCCTCTCTAAGTGCTCTGGCAATCACCTTTTCGCCTTCAGAGATTGCGGCAGTGATGAACACTGTGCCGTTGGCAGCTTCAGCGAGACACACCTCCTTGTAGGCTGTTATCTGCTCGCTTGTCAGTTTGCGTGAGCATTGAAGCGGTTGGCGTTGTGGATATTCCGCAAGAAATATGTTGCCAAGTATCGTGCAAGGGATGTCGCCAATCGTTACGTTTTGTCGGATACGAAACAGGTTTCGGTTCGCTCGTTTCAGAGCTAATCGCCGAGGGTTATCCATGATGTATCTTGCCATGTGCTTGAGTTGGTTCTTTCCGGTCAGTATGCGGTCATGGTACTCCTTGGCAAAAAGGCATGAACCCTTGCTCGCGGGGACAGCCGCGAGTGCCCGACAGGCATCGCTGCACTTCAACTTAAACCAGCGGACATATTGCCCAAGGTGCTTAGGCAGCCTATCATGGATGCGCAATAGAATGTGTATGTGATCAGGCATTACCACATAGCCATAAATCTCTATAGAAGAGGCGCCTTTGTATGTGGGGATGCGTTCAATCTCTTCTGCGACTTTTCGGCCAAGTTCGGTAAGGACGATGTGCTCACCTTTCAGTTCTCCCAGTATTGGCAACCGCTCCGATGTCACCATGGTCAACAGTTGGATGGATGGAGACCGATAGTCCATCCATTGTGCTCTGTGTAGATGCTCGCCATTCTTTTCACATCGCCACCCCTCTGCAGTCCAATGCGCCTTTGCCATGCGACGAAGGTACGAATAAAATCGCGAAAAACACCCCTCTGTCAAGAAAACTTGATATTTCGCTTATTGCTCTTATTTCTCCACGATGCGTGTGAAGTTGGCCCATCCTGGTGTGCGGGCATAGGTGCTCTTGGCACCGCGAGGGACGTAGAGGGTGCACTCCTTGTCGATGCGGTCGAAGGTGCTGCGGTCTATGGCGAAGAGTGCGCTTGCGGGGATGTGCGACACCACCTTGCTGAGCCTGCTGCAGCCCTCGAAGGCGGCCGTTCCTATCTCTCTCACGCCTGCACCTATGGTGAGCGTCTGCAGCTGCTCGCAGCAGTCGAAGGCAAAGTCGGCGATGTGGGTCACCCCGTCGGGGAGGATGAGTTCGGTGAATGCGCAGTGCGAGAAGGCGCCATAGCCTATGCTTGTGAGCGTGGAGGGCAGTGTCACCTGCTGCAGCCGTTCCGACCATTGGAAGGTGTAGTCCTCGATCCTTGTCACGCTTTCGGGTATAGTGAGTTCCTTCACGCCCGAGTGGAAGAAGGCCTTCTTGCCTATCTCCGTCACCGTGGAGGGGATGTCGAGGCGCTCGGGGCCCGGTGCGCCGATGAAGGCTGCGGGTGCTATGCGCACCACGCCGTGAGGGATGACGCTGTTCTTGCATCCATACAGGAGTGTGCCTGTAACCGTCTCGATGATGGCGTTGCAATTCTCTCTACTATCATATACCGTGTTGGCCTCGTCCACCACGAAGCCCTCGATGTAGAAGTGCGGATCAAAGGCCGACACACCGATATGCTCCACGCTACGGGGTATGTAGATGATGC
>JAZRIA010000289.1:0-2672 GCA_045645045.1 Bacteroidaceae bacterium
TACCGCACAGGCCCTTCAGATTCTTGACTGGTCGTGGGAATGGGGTTGGGACAAGCATTACGGAGGTATAATTAACTTCCGCGACTGCCGCAACCTGCCACCGCAGGACTACTCGCAGGACATGAAGTTCTGGTGGCCGCAGACCGAAGCCATCATTGCCACACTGTATGCATACGAGGCAACCGGAGACGACAAGTACCTCATATGGCACAAGCAGATAAGCGAGTGGACATATGCACACTTCCCCGATACAGAATTCGGAGAGTGGTATGGCTATCTGCACCGTGACGGAACTGTGGCACAGCCTGCAAAAGGCAACATTTTCAAAGGACCTTTCCACATTCCACGAATGATGATAAAATCATTCGAGTTGTGTAACATATTGACAAAATGAGAACCTGCTTATGAAAAAATATCTCATACTGCCACTCTTGTTATGCTCCATAATTTGCATGGCTCAGAACAGGATTACCGTATCATCTGCCAAGCCCATTAAAAGAGCCGTTGCGGGTCATTATGCTGGCCTGGTCAATGGCGAATTGAGCACCTACGGAGGATGCGACTTTCCTGACGTCCCATGCGCCGACGGTGGGAAGAAAGTATACTACCCTCGTGCCTACGGAGCAAGCGTACAAGTTCCCGATGGCTACGTTTATTTGGGTGGAATGGACGAAACCAGTTCACTAAGTGAGTGTACTCTCATCAATGCCACAGATGGTACATCCACCCCATTCCCATCCTTACCCAAAGCATTGGACAACTTTGCTGCAACCTACCATGACGGCATGCTCTGGGTTGCCGGGGGAAAAAGCAACAGCATCCCCAACAAGGACGTATACGCAATACCAATCCCCTGCAATGGCAAAGCATGGGACAAAGTAGGCACGATACCCGATGATTGCCGCATACAGCCATGCATGGCGGTGCAGAACACCGCCACAGGCTACAACCTATTTATATTCGGCGGATACCAATCCAAGGACGAAGGAATGAACCCGATGGTACATACCGATGGCGTATTCATCCCCATTGCAGAACTTAAAAAAGGTGACGTGAGAGCCAAGCAATGGAAACGTACATCACCGACTTTGGCAAGAACAGGCAAGAGTGTCGACGGCAAACAGGAGCAGAAGATACAGGCCATTGTGGGCAGTACATGCACTCCTGTAGGTTACAGCCATGTAGTGTTCTTCGGTGGTGTCGACCATGATATCTTCCTGAATGCAATAGAGGGGAAAAAGGACAGCATGTACCTGCGTCACGACCCGGAATGGTACCGTTTCCGCAAGGAAGTACTCACCTACCATACAATCACCGATTCATGGGGGCTGATCCCCGGTGACAGCAAACTGGCCCGTGCCGGAGCTTGTCTTACCCCCACAGAGGACGGTAAGGGATGGATATACAGCGGAGGCGAACTTATGCCCGGTGTGCGAAGTGCCGACGTGACACACATTGAAGTGAGCAACGACAAGAACTTCGGATGGCTCAACTGGACAATCCTCGGACTCTACCTTATTGCAATGTTGGGCATGGGTTTCTACTTCATGCGCAAAGAGAACGGCAGTGAAGACTTTTTCAAAGGCGGTGGACGCATCCCATGGTGGGCTGCCGGTATCAGCATATACGCCACAATGCTCTCTGCCATCACCTACATGACCATTCCTGCCAAAGCCTACTCTACCGACTGGACATACTACCCGATGCTGTGGATGATACTCTTAGTAAGTTTCCCAGTCATCAAATACTATCTCCCCTACTTCCGCAAACTCAACGTCACCAGCGCATACGAAGTTCTTGAGGTACGTTTCAACCTCTTCACCCGTATGTTGGCTTCAACGTTCTTCTGTATATTCATGATAGTACGCATGGCCATCGTGCTCTATCTGCCGTCATTGGCGCTTACAGCCGTAACCGGTATCGATATCTATATGTGTATAGTCCTTATGGGACTGGTCACAATCATCTATTGTACCATGGGTGGCGTGGAAGCCGTTATCTGGGGCGATGTAGTACAAGGCCTGATACTTGTTTTCGGAGCAATCTTTGCAGCAGTATATTTGGCGGTCGGTACTGAAGGTGGAATAAGCGGATGCATTGACATCGCATTGGAAAACGACAAGCTTCGGCTGTTCGACCTGAGCAGCACCTGGTCGCAGGCCACGTGGTGGGTAATCATACTCGGCGGCTTGGCCAACAACCTTATTTCATATACCTCGGACCAGACAGTCATCCAACGCTACCTCACTACAGCCGACGAGAAATCTGCCGGCCGTGGAATTCTTGTCAACGGACTTATGAGTGTATTCGTGTCTGTTGCCTTCTACATGATAGGTACAGGCCTTTACACCTTCTACAAGACCCACCCGACAGAACTTGACGTGACAATGGGACAATCTGATGCCATTTTTCCGTTCTTCATGATGAGCCAGATGCCGGCAGGTGTAGCAGGCGCTCTCATTGCGGCTATCTTTGCAGCAACCATGAGTACCATTTCGAGCAATATCAACAGTGTGGCGACAGCCTTTTCCATTGACTTCTGGAAGCGTTTCCGCAGATCCACAACAGATTCGCAGTTGGTTTCGGTAGCCCGTTGGGCATCTGTGGTCAGCGGTATGATCGGTCTGTTGCTTGCCCTGTTCATGGCCACATGGGATATACAGTCGTTCCTT
>JAZRIA010000290.1:0-3884 GCA_045645045.1 Bacteroidaceae bacterium
AGATGGCGGCATACTGCTTCTCCAGTCGGCGGGCTTCGTTTTCCAGCGCACCGTTCCCTATGCCCCGCAGACGGTCTATGTAGCGCTTACGCAGCTGCATGGCCTCCACGCTGAAGTCGTGCAGGCTCCTGTCTATCCATAGTTTGATGTAGGTCTTCAGGTTCTTCACTTGCTCCAGCGTTTGTACGGGGAACTGGTTCTCTATCTGGAACTCAAGCACCCGGCAGCACTTCCACATATCGGGCATGGCGAGCTTGGGGATGCTGCACTGCCAGTCTTTCCACGCATCTACGGCTTCGGGCTTGGCGAACTGCTTGCGGAACGCCCCCTCGGGCATATCGGCCTCGATGTAGAAGAACCGCTTGCTGATGTCCGTCCCCACGATGCGTGCCTGCACCATGGGGTGCAGTGCATCGAACAGCAGCCGCGCCGTGTCGGTCTGCTCGTGCGCCACGTATCCCATGGGCATCCCTCCGCAATACACGCGTATGGCCTTCGGGTCTCTCATGTTCTCGGGTTCGGGCATCAGGATTACCTCCGGCCGTTCCTGGTCGAACTGCTTGAGGCGTTGCTTTGTCTGTTCTACCATCTCTTCCCCTCCCGGGCTTGTCTGGCTGTACTGGGGGAACAGGGCATAGGTTGCTCCCCTCACTTCTAATTTCATTTTACTCATACTTATTTAACTTCTACTGATTGGAGGGTGCAAAGGTAATGACAAGTTGTCTCAATACGTACTACAAGTTGAAGTTTTTTTTGCATTTTCGAGGGGTGCGGAGTATGTTATATAACAGATTCAGTTTCCAGCGTTTTTGCTTGCTTTTTTGTAGGGGCTTCATTGTGCGGGAGTTAGGGAAAAACAGCGGGTGTGCCATCATGTAAACCGTTACATAACCACACACCCGCTTCACTTACAGTGCCACACGAACAGGCCAATTCCTTCAATCAATCCATTCAAGGTAGAACCAATCGGACTCACCCTCTACAGCATAAACATACTCATCAGTTATATCCATGTGACCCAGATTGGACATGATTAAATCCATCACCTCTGTATCCGAAGCAAGCTTCTTCAAATCGAGGCTAAATTTGTAAGGCGCTACTTCTGTAATAAACTTTGAAGCTAAATATAAATTGTAGCCATAGACTCCATTTATTCTTTCAAATCTACTGAGCCCGTCCTCCCGATCATCTCCTGAGTAATTGCACATGTAGCCATAAACGATACAATCACCATACTTCTTTCCTATTCTAAATTCTTGCGCATCAAACATACCAGATTTACAATTCAGCAAGATTCCCTTGTACTTGCCTTGGGTTATTTCATGGAACTGGCCTTCATGTTCAGGCGCAGGAAAGTTCAGGGCTCTCTGACCCACGTTCTTACAAAATTCCTTCTTGACATAGACTATACACTGGCCTACATCAGGTAGATAGTAGGCAGCCCTATACCAATCGCCTACTTCACCAAGGACAGGCAGATACTTGGCCCTGGCGGGTTTGCTCCGATTGGATTTAGGATTATCCGACCATCCCAATTCAGGCTCATAATAATCGTAAAGATAGAGCTCCAGTCTGGCTGACTTTGCATCGGGTGCCTTACGCAAATTCACGTTGTCTTCCACCTTTACAATCTTTTGGAACGGCCTCTTTTCCAACTTCTCGCTCATGATGTCGGAATTTCCGAATGAGAATGGAATGCCCACATCGGTTAAAACGATGATGCCGCCATAGCAAAGGACGAAAACCCAAACAATCAACCCCACCAGGCCTACGCGGTACTTGCGTGCAAATGTCTTGACGAACAAGCGGTACACCATCCATACCGATGCAAGAACCAATGCGCCTATGATGTACGGCATAACACTTTGCAGTACAGCAAATCCTGCCATGAGAAGGTAATATAGCATGATACCATAAATCAGTGGTATGAGGATGAAGTGACTCAGCAAAGGCATCAAGAGCGAACCTTCGGTAACAGTCAATACGTCATAATCCTTCTCTCTCTTCTTGTTGCCATACTGGTCTTCGTACTCAATATAGGTATCGTACGAGGTGTGCTGCCACATCTTGGGGAGAAACTGCAGGAAGAAACCCACGACAGCCAAGAAGCCCAACAATCCCTCGTTCTTGAAGCAGTTCCATTCCACTACCACTTCCCACTCCTGTCTGACAATACCGATAGCCGACCAAATAGCCAAGACACCGGCAAGCACTGTCAAAATGTAGCAAGCTATGCGCAGACGCTTGCTTTGAGGTGATTCGGGCGAGTATTCGGGACCTGTGCCATACTGCAGGAACTTGTCCATGAACTTCCTGAAGCTGTTCCTGCCGTCATCGCGCTTGCCCATCAGGGAGTTCCATGCCAGGGCATAACCCGTTCTTCTTTTCTGCAGGAGCAGCAATGTCATTATCACCCAAAAGGTGTTTCTGGTCGCAACCCAGAGCATAACTATCAAACGTTCATTATCTCCTGAACATATCAGAGCCATATATGCCAGTACGGGTATCCCCACCAACATATAAACGCCCCACTTTTTCCAAAACAGCAACAACACATAAGCAACGACAAGACATGCGCCGATAAGCGCAGCTCCATACTCATTCAAGCCCAACGTAATCATAACAGACAAAAACGCACTGTTCAATATACCTGCCCAAGCAAAGAAGGTAGCCCACTTGCTGCGCTTTCGTACGGACAAATCTATCTCTCCGTCTTCCGTAAATGGATATCTGGCGCACAGCACATCCAGCTGCGACTTCGCTTCCTCTTCCAGCCCTTGCTCTTCGGCCATCTTCAGGTATCTGTATGCCTTGCACACATCCTTTATCGCTCCTTCTCCATTGGCATAGCAGTTGCCCAATATCAGGTACACACCGGGGTTGATATCCTCTTCCGGAGTGTGTTCCAATGCCAAGTTGGCGTAGCGTACTGCCTCGGGCATGTTCCGCTTGACACCCAATCCGTAGCCGTAGCATACGCACAGATGGTCGTACGCACTCGTGGTGTGCTTGCCCGCCTCCAGCAGATACTTGAATGCCTTCTTGTCGGCTTCCGGCTCTTCCTTCTGTAAAAGGATTTCGCCGGCACAAATCATGGCGTCGAAATCGCCCTGCGCTGCCAGTTCTTCAAAAATTTGGAGAGCCTCATCGGTGTTGCCTGCACCCCGCAACCCTATCGCTTTTCTGTAAAGGGCTTCTTGTTCATTATTACTTTCCATAGTATTTATTTTTAAAGTAGTAAGTTCTTTTCAACTTAATCCGTATAAGATTTTTACAAAAGTAGTAAAATATTCTTAATCCGTCACATTTTACCGGAGAAAAATTGCAAAAGGTAGCAGTCGGATGGTCAAATAGTCGGATGGTCAATTAAAAGAAAGGGAAATATTCTACCTAAAATAAATTTATCTTTATATATATAAAGATAAAATTTTTCCCCACCTCAGATACCCATTCCATACATCTGACTATCTGACTATCTGACCCTTACGAACGCCTGCAAGTGCACTCGTCTTCACGTTTCAGGGCATTAGCCTTCGCGTTTCAAGAATTCGCCTTCACGAACGTGAATCAGCGGGAAAATATCGTCCCGAAAACTTGACATCGCGTTTCTGAGGTGGTATCTTTGCAGTGTCAGTCAGTTGATAGTTGATACATCTGCCGGCAACAAGAAACTATCAGCCGAAACGTGGCACGAAAAGGAAACGCAGCACGCTGCGTCCCTACAACAGAAATCATAATTCATAAATCATAAATCAATCAACGTGGCACGCCACGTCCCTACAACACACTAAATATTTTTTAATTTTCAATTCTCAATTTTTAATTCAAGAACAACATGGCAAGAAACGTAACTTATTCCGTATCCCCCCGTATCAACCCTCGTG
>JAZRIA010000291.1:0-2362 GCA_045645045.1 Bacteroidaceae bacterium
TAACTAACTCTCCCCCTGAGACAGGGGCGAGTACCCCGCAGGGGGGTGGGGGTGGGTGCTTCTTTTTTTTTGTTTTCGGACGCTGCAGCGTCTTTACTGCTAAAACGGATTGAGCGGGGGAGAGTCTTTTTTCCGTTTTAATTCACACCAGCTGTACTTGAGCCCTCGTTCTTTGGAGTCTTTCGTGTTGCTTTCAGGTTGCCGAAGAAGTAATAGTATGGGTAGTATCCTTTATATTTCGGGAACAGTTCGCGTGCAAAGGCAGGTCTGTCCTTCATATAGGGTTTCATCTCGCCTAGTACGTTGGCCAGTTTCTGCTGTCTGAATTGCAGGCTTGGGAAACGTCTCATTATGTCGGGATCCTTGGAGCTCATCAGGCAAAGAGCGTCAGCCACGTTCTCCGGAGGCATGGTGCCTTCCAGGGGTTGCGTGCGCATCATGAAGGCAGGCATGGACTTGGAGTACATGCATACAGCCAATGAGTTCATCAGGGCATTTTTGCTTCGTCCCTCGGTCAGTGCGGCATTGTATCCCAGGAACACAGGCTGCTGGTAGTTGTTTTCAAACGTATCGTGTATAGGTTCCAGCTGGCGTATGAAGGCCATCTCCTTGTCGGCATTTACAACCTCGGACTTGCCCACGTATGTGCTGTATTTCTCTACAAAAGCTTTTTCGAAAGGTACGTCCTTCAGTATACGCAGATACTTTCTTGCCACTTCCCATTCTCCTGTCATCAGGGCGCACTTTGTTAGCAGTTCCAGGGAGTGTATGTTTGGGCCAATCATGGTCATACGCTCCATGGCATGGTGTATGCATGTCTGTATGAAGCCGGCATAGTAGTCGCAGTCTTCCTGGTACAGCGACAGTTCCTGTACAATTCCTTCATTGCTGCGGTTATGTATGTACATTTCATCGTAGTCCATGCGTATGTCGTACAGACGTTCGCAAATCTGGTTTGTATTCACCAGTGCTATGGCATAGTTGGCGGCAATGGGGCGGTACGAGAGGTCTGCATTCTCGCGTGCGGTTTCCATTATTCCCTGCCAGTCGCTGTTCAGCACGCTCACGTTCATGCTTGCTATTACTCTGGTGTATGGGCGCCATACCTTGTCCACAGCCACATGTGTACCAAATATCAGCACCACCATCAGCAGTTGCAGTCTGTTCTGCCAAATGGTCTCGTCCTTTGGAATGGAAACTATTGCTGGAGACTTCTTTCTGGAGAAGCTGGCAATCATGGTGGCCCATATTGTCAGGATTACCGTTGCGCAGAAGGGTATGCCCAGAATCTTTCCAGACTCGTTTTCAAAGAAGTTGTTCACACCCTCGTGTGCCAGCCATGTGAAGTACAGTCCTGCAGGCAGGTACTGTATCCAGCGCCAACGTGCTGTCAGTCTCATTCCGTAGCCTATGCACCATGTTCCCCAGGTTATCATTGTGGCAGGGAGCAGTGCTCCTATCCATGGGTAGCGGAACAGGGTCATCAGCAGTCTACCTATGTACCACAGACCACCGAACTTCTGGCTCAACAGGAAATCCATCTGTTCTGTGCTTGCCACCCAGAAGCTGCGTTCACGTGCCATACGCAGGACATCGCCGAAGTACCATGCTGCCCACAGGTATGTCAGTACGAACAGTATGGGCAATACGGGCAGGAGCAGAGGCTTCCTCTCTTTTGTTGCTTTTTGTGCAACATTGGCTATCTTTGGTGTATTATTTTGCTTCATAATCACGGCAAAGATAATAAAAAAAAATGAGAATATGAAACGAAGCAGGTAAAATGTAAGTGTTCGAGTGCTTCTGCCTTGCCTCTGCCTTGCCTCGCCTTTGCAGTGTGGTATATGCTCAATTATTTTTTACCGCGCCAGCCACTCTCTCCCTGAGACAGGGTGGAGTACCCCGCAGGGGGGAGGGGGTGGATAAAAGTTTCTACATTTCGTTATTTACTTTTTTGTATTAATCCACCCCCTCCGCTTCGCTCGTCCCCCTGTCTCAGGGGGACAGTTTGCTGGCGCTGTGGTTGCGGAAGGTGTTTCCTCTCTCTTGGCTTTGATAATTTCGCAAATCTGTCTGCATATAGCTTCTGGATTTTTGAACACATCCTTGTTCTCATACCTAAGTGTCGTGATGCCATGCTCTTCATGCAGGTATGTGTTTCGTGTTTGATCGTGTTCATAACCATCGGCACTATAGTGACCATCGCCATCTAATTCTATGCAGATACGAAATTCAGGACAGTAGAAGTCAAGAACATATGGTCCTATGCTGAACTGCCTTCGGAATTTTGCTCCTTCCAATTGTTTCCCTTTTAGTAATTTCCACATCATAGCCTCGGCTGGAGTACCATACGTTCGCAGCGTTC
>JAZRIA010000292.1:0-2174 GCA_045645045.1 Bacteroidaceae bacterium
AGGATGATGAAGGACAAGGACCGCATGTGGACTTCTTGGCTTGAGACCGTTAAGACAGACGAGCATGCTCGTTGGCTGATGGACAAGTATCGTAATCGTTCGAGGCAGGAGTTCTATGATTTGGAGAAAGATCCCTGGGAACTGAACAATTTAGCATCTCAGCCAAGATATGCCAAGCGTATTCGTGCTATGCAGAACGAGTTGGAGCTATGGATGAAGGAACAGGGCGACAGGGGTGCGGAAATGGATTTGTAGACAGGTAAAAGAGAAATAGGATATGAAAAAGAACAATTGTTTGATGCTGACAATGGCGTCTGCCATTCCTGCATTGTCAAGTTGGGCACAGCAGAAGCCGAACATCCTTGTGATTATTGCGGATGATTTGGCACGATGTGAATTGGGGTGCTATGGTGGTCAGAACCTTGCTACACCGAACATTGACCAAGTGGCCAGCGAGGGAATGCTTATGACTAACAATTTTGCTTCTGTGGCAATGAGTGTTCCTGTTCGTGCTTCTATGTATACCGGCCTATATCCTGCTCGCCATGGTTCATATTTGAATCACAAACCGACTTATTCTCGGGTGAAGAGTGTGACGCACTATCTTTCCGATCTTGGTTATCGGGTAGGCAGAGCGGGAAAGGACCATCCGGTGAATCAGCCTAAGGTGTATGGTTTCGAGAAGATACCGGGCTTTGTGGTTGGTTGTACTGCTTCTCGTCCTGCCAAATCCACGCCCGATGGTATTCTGGAGTTTATGAGGCGCGATGCTGGGCAGCCTTTCTGTTTGTTTGTTTGCAGCATCAATAGTCACATGCCTTGGGATGCGGGGGATGCTTCGGAGTTTACGTCTTCGCAGATAAAACTGCCGCCTAATTGTGTGGACAATGCTAAGACGCGAAGCGATTTCTGCAGGTATTTGGCGGAGATACGCCTTTTTGACGATGAGGTGGGAATGGTGATGTCTGCCCTCAAGGAGGCGGGGGCGGATGAAAACACGCTTGTAATTGTGCTTAGCGAGCAGGGTCCGCAGATGCCTTTTGCCAAGTGGACGTGTTATCGCTATGGTCAGTCGAGTGCGATGATAGTGCGATATCCGGGCAAGGTGAAGGCGGGGAGTGTGAGCGATGCTTTGGTGCAGTATGAGGACATACTGCCCACTCTCATCGATGCTGCCGGTGGCAATCCGGTGGAGGGACTGGATGGCGTCAGCCAACTGGATGTTCTTCTGGGAAAGGAGTCGGAGAAGCGTGAGTGGGTTTATGGCATGCACAATAACAGTCCTGAGGGGCCGCCGTATCCCATTCGCAGTATTCAGGACAAGCGCTACAAACTTATTGAGAATCTTTCTTCGGAGAGCAGTTATTACGAAAAGCACATGATGGGGGAGGGCAACAATATGTGGCAGTCGTGGCTACAGACGGCTCAGACGGATGACTATGCCGCCTGGCTTGTAGAGAAGTTTGAGAACCGTCCGGCCATAGAGTTTTACGACCTTGAAACCGACCCTTGGGAACTCAACAACCTGGCGTATGTGCCCGAGCATAAGGAACGTATCGGCATAATGTATAGGGAGTTGCACAGATGGATGGAGCAGCAGGGCGACAGGGGCGCCTTGATGGATTCGAAGAATCCTGAGGACCCGTCGCTGAAGGTGCCTCAGCCTGTCAGCACTTACGAGGAGTTGAATGCCATTCGTGAGGACTTGACGCAGAACTATTATCTTGCCTGCGACATTGAGATTCCTGAGGGTGTGGAGTGGGTGCCTATTGGTGCTTCGAGCATGGACGATACGAATCCGGAGCGTTTCTCCGGTATTCTGGACGGCAGAGGCCATGCCATAAAGGGGCTTACGATAAGGAATGCCA
The DNA here is from genome assembly GCA_045645045.1 of Bacteroidaceae bacterium. Taxonomy (GTDB): domain Bacteria; phylum Bacteroidota; class Bacteroidia; order Bacteroidales; family Bacteroidaceae; genus Physcousia. Next base: position 1,869 of record JAZRIA010000292.1, read on the forward strand.
AGGCCTTCAAAGGTCTTTTTGGAAGATTGTACCACGGGACTGTCAGGAACCTGACGCTCGAGGATGTGGATATTGCCGGCATGGCACCTACGGGAGGCATTACCGGGGCTATGATGGGGGCATGCACGTTGGAGCGGGTTGCTGTGACGGGCAGGATTGCCAGCGACAGCGAGGTGGGCGGACTGGCCGGCCGTGTTGCACGCGATGGCACGCAGACGGACTACAACATTATTCGCGATTGCTATGTGAATGCTGACATTCAGGCTACCCGACTCAGTACTTCGATGGATTCGCCCTCGTGTGCGG
>JAZRIA010000293.1:0-2447 GCA_045645045.1 Bacteroidaceae bacterium
ACAGATCAGGCCTTGTTAACTGGTTTGTAAAGTGCTTGTAAACCGCGATACGCAAGGTATTTCGCCTGTTGAAGTATATCGGCGGACGATATATCGGCGGACGGTACATGAACCGTTTTCACGCCTGAACGCGTGTTCATATGAACAATTGTTCATGTATTCTTCATCGCTTTAACGTGCTAAAGTACGTCATTTTACTGGGTTTGGCGCTTTAGCGTGTTAAAGTCTACTGTTGCACTGGACTTCACTGCTTTAGCGTGATAAAGTATACCACCACTGTGGAATTTGCCACTTTAGCGCGTGAAAGTATAGCTGGTCACTGGGTAGATCAGGCCTTCATCTACCGCCACTTTACGAAAACGATTGAAAAAGCCCTTCTAACGGCCTCCAGCATGGGATGGTATATATGTCAAGGTCAGCATCACAGGCCGTTACAGGCCTAATTTCAATCGTTTTCGTGGTATGCATATACGGGCAGCATACCAGTACAGGATACATGTAGCCCACACTATGCACGGCATACATATACGCCACTACTCTATATATTATATATAATACTATCATAAACCCCGTCAGGACAACAATGACGAGTACACAACAGTTAGAGTCAACTAACACTTATGAAGCAGATGTGTTTCTATCATGGAAACAGTATTGATATCACAACAGTTAGAGCGGACTAACACTTATAGTTAAATAAGGTTAACAGTGACGAGATCAGAAGAGTTAGACAGGACTAACAGGATGGTTAGACATAACTAACCGGAGGGGCAGAGAACGGGCGTTCGCCGTATGGGACCCGTACTCAAAAAAATTTTTGCTCCATTTCCATTTATGCCTAAAAGGACATATATCTAATTATAAAACAATTATAAAACCACTATAACTTTTAGGGCATAAACTACACATAATGATAATTAGATAGAATTATGCAAGCCAGAAAGGAGGGACTCAGATGTCCGCAGCACTCGAACTGACTGAGAAGCAGCGCAACTTCTGCCACGCTTACATCGAAACGGGCGATGCCTTTGAGGCATACACCCGCGCATACGACACCAAGGGCGGCGGGGCGGCGCGTACCGAAAGTTACAAGCTGATGCGCAACCCCAAGATTCAGGACTATCTGCTGGAACTCCAGAAGCCCATCCGGGCGAAGTCGTTCCGCGACCGCGACCGCAAGCGCGAACGTCTCTGGAAAATCATTGATGACCCGGAGGCCAGCAACGCAGATGTCTGCCGCGCGATGGACGTACTCAACAAGCTGGACGGCGAATACATTGCTGGTGGTCAGCGAATGGACGAGGACTCCACCGACATCTCCAATCTGGACTTGGAAACCCTCAGACAAATTGTCAATTGAGTCCACTCAGTTGGTGGTTTGATTATAAAATTGCGGTGTGACCACTGCGGCACACTCAAGGAGCGGAGACCCCGCTCCTTCTTATTTGTGGGAGGACGGCAACTATGGAAAAGTGGGAAGAACTTGGTATCACCAAGGCACAATATGAAGAAGTGCGATACCAAGCGCGTCTGGAACTCGCACGAAGAGACTTCTGGGAGTTCTGCAGGCTTCTCGCGCCGGACTTCTATCAGGAAGACCGCCTTTATCTAAAGGAGTTCTGTGTGGCACTCCAGCAGTTCTACGAGACCGACGAGAAGGTGCTTATTATCAACATGCCACCCCGTCATGGTAAAAGTCGAACAGCTGGTCTGTTTGCCCAGTGGATTTTCGGTAAGAATCCATCTGAGAAGATTATCACTGGCTCTTACAACGAGCAACTGTCCACCACGTTCTCCCGTAACGTCCGCGACTCCATCATGGAGCGCAAGGCCAGCCGGGATCGCACCGTCTATTCGGACATCTTCCCGCGCACCACTCTGAAGAAGGGCAGTGGCGCGGCGAACATGTGGACGCTGGTTGGTCAGCACGTCTCGTATCTGGCGACTTCCCCCGGTGGTACGGTCACTGGTTTCGGTGCAACCGTCATGATTCTGGACGATATCGTTAAGAACGCCGAGGAGGCCATGAACGAGACCACCTTGGAAAACCACTGGACGTGGTTCACCAACACCATGCTCTCCCGTCTGGAAAAGGGCGGCAAGCTGGTTATTATCGCCACTCGCTGGAATACCAAGGACTTGAGCGGACGGGCTATCGCCCACTACACCAGCATTGGAATGCCGTACCGCCTTATCACGAAGAAGGCTCTTCAGGATGACGGCACGATGCTCTGTGACGCTGTTCTGGATAGAGCGGCATATGACCTTATCGTCAAGACGATGGGTCGCGAGATTGTCGAGGCCAACTACAACCAGCGTCCGATTGACTTGGTGGGTCGGCTCTACAGTCTGGGCTTCCAGACCTATAGCGACTTGCCCAAGGATGATAAGGGTCAGTCAGTCGTGGAAGAAATCTGCGCTTATATTGATACGGCAGACCAAGGTGA
>JAZRIA010000294.1:0-9998 GCA_045645045.1 Bacteroidaceae bacterium
ACTATGTAATACAAAATAACTTGTAAAATTAGTTTGCCATAAAGTATATTAATCACAATAAATACATATGAAGAATAGATATTTTTTTGCATTATTTCGCACATTAGTACTGATACTCTCTCTCAGTGTTACTTCGTGTGATGAATTTGATTTCGATAATTCGTTCGGCGATTTCAATAAACAAGAAAACGACACGACTTCGTTTGCTTTATATCAGATTGCTGAAAATTCCTTATCAGGGTGGGATGAAGGATTCTTTTATTCTAACAAGGATGGAAGCAATTGCCCATATTACATCGTATCAAGCACCGACTCCATCAATGGCGACATCATTGTATGCCTGAATCAAACAGACAATACAGATGTCAACAAATCCTTAACATTTCATTTTTCAAAAGAAGGTGATGTTCTTGGAGTTTTACTTCCAGGATATCGCTTAGACGCACAGTCTTACGAAGAAAAAGTGGATTTCATCGCATATGATGTACAAGGTAAAGCACAGGGGGCTTTTAGCGTTCCATATATAAAAGTAGACACGTTGTCAATGTCGATGACACGCTCGCCATTTTTTTATAGCAAAGGGAATTCCAGTGTTTCTAAGACATTGAATTTTGCCGAGTTTGGTGAAAAAGTGACAAATGTATTAGGTAATGTATATAATTTAAGCGAAGGAAATTATGGCGACGTGGTCGCAGATCTCCTTTTAGGGAATATGACCGGTGCTGTGAAATCATTCTTCGGTCGCATCATTCCCCCACTAACAATAAAGGGTATATTAGAATGGCATTACGAGGAAGCCAAGCGAGGTTTTATGGGTAATGCTGATATTCAGATTTCATCTGTAAAACGTACAAGCAAAACGAGCATAACCGTTGAAGGAAAAATTTCAAATATATCTTCAATTCCATCAAATCGCTTGGTTGTTGCAGATGGACAGATGGGTTATACCTCTAATAAGATTTTTTATGGTGTTGCCGTTGGAAAAAATGCATATCCAGGGTTGTATCTGAATGAAAATTGTACTAACCTGCAAATGGTTTCTGAAGAAGCTTTTTCCTTTACTTTCTATATGGAAGAGACCCCTGGTGAAGTCTTTTATTTTCGTCCATTTTTGATACCAGAAACAAAAATACAACACGAAGATGATTTATTGCCAGACTTTGCAACCTGCATCCGCTATGGCGAGGCTAAAAAGTTTATAGACAGTAATGTCGAGTTGTCAAATTTTGAACAGGTGAAATGTATTAAAAATGGTAGCAAGTATAATGTCCAATTTACAATAGATGCATCTATTCCCGGCTTGTTTGATGATTTGGCCAATTGGGGTTTTGATGTTAGGACAAAATCGGGGAATTATGAAAAACGTTATTATTCAAATGATGTAAATGTGACCGGAACATATATTCTACCTACGCAAAAAAGTTTTACGTGTGATGTTGAGATTATTGAAAGTGACATAGAGTATTTGAATGATGAACGTTTGTCTGAGATTACTATAACCCCTTTCATAGCTTATATGAATAGTTTACCATCAATGACGTTCTTTGATGAAGAAAAATATCATCTTGCAATAACAGATAATATTTGTCCCGATAACAATCACCCTCATATAATCGATCTTGGTTTACCAAGCGGTACAAAGTGGGCCTGTTGTAACGTCGGCGCCACTTCACCTGAGGAGTATGGCGGCTATTACGCTTGGGGTGAGACAAGTGAGAAGAGTGTGTACAATGAAGTCACTTATTCATATTTCAATGGGCAAGATCTTAATGGCGATGGTAGTTATTTTGGTTATGATGGTTATCCCTTCTATGCTGTTAACATTGGCTCAGACATAGCTGGCACTTCATACGATGTTGCTCATGTTCGAATGGGCGGTTCTTGGAGAATGCCAAGCTGGGCTCAGATACAAGAACTCATGCTTTATTGCACCCGAACTAATTATACTCAGCAGAATGGAGTTTATGGTATCCTTGTGACTGGAAAAAACGGAGGTCAGATTTTCCTCCCGACTGCGGGCTATCGCCAGGGTGGTGACCTCCACGATGCCCGTTATGACGCCTGCTACTGGTCGTCCTCGCTCTACCCGGGGGACCGCCCCGAATACGAACGCGGCGCGTACCGCCTCTACATCGATTCGGGCGTTTGGCGTAGGTACTACGGCAGCAACGGCAACACCTGCAACCGCGGCCACGGTCTCTCCGTGCGCGCCGTCTGCCCGTAGCCCAAGAATTAACAACCTGTCCTCAACAGGCAAAAAACTAACCCCAAAAGATTTCAAATAGTATGCAGCGGGGCATTGCCAAATCTAAAAAGGCTCCAGCCTCACCGAAGTGCGCATCCCTAAGGGGTGCTATGTGCATGAATACGCCTTCGATGACTGCACCAAGGTAAAGATCATCCGCTACTGACACTATCTCCCTCATTTTCAAACGCCCCTGAAATTTGCCCCGGAATGGGGCATTTTTTTGCTTGGAAAATTTGGAGGAAAAACAATCGAAGATGCTATATTTTAGTGGCAGTTTTCTTGCCCATCTCATCCAAAGAAGGTATCTTTGCACTATATATCATAAGTTTAGCAGCCGAAATGGATTTGAATTGCCTGATAGCGGAATGTACCGCATACGATTTCAAAGTCATGCTGGAGGAGAAGAAATCCAAGAGTTGGTTGAAGAGCGTAAGCGCCTTTGCTAATGGCTTGGGTGGTTCCCTTTTCTTCGGCATTGACAATGACGGCATCGTCAAAGGACTTGATGATGTGCAACGTGTTTGCGAAACGATCAGCAGTAAGATTCGGGACTATATGGACCCTCTGCCCGAGGTTGAAATGCTCCCACAGGTAATAGATGGATTACACGTATTACAGCTGAAAGTATACGCTGGTCATTATACTCCATATTACTATGTTGGAGATGGCCAAAGGGTGGCATTCGTCCGTGTAGGCGACGAGAGCATTCCTGCAACGGCAGAGCAAATGGTACGCTTGGTGCTGAAAGGCACAAACAAGACTTTCGACTCCCTGCATACCAACTATAAATACGAGGACTATTCCTTTATAATATTGGCAAACGCTTTCAAGGAGCGCACCCAACAGGAATGGGACAAGAAATACCTATTGTCGTTTGGGTTGGTAACAAGTGCAGGGAATCTGACCAATGCTGGTGCATTGTTTGCCGATGACACTCCTGTGTGGCAATCACGTCTGTATTGTACGCGATGGGACGGTAAGCAAAAAAACGATGCTATAAATGATTCTGAATTTAAGGGGAATATACTTCTTTTGCTCCGTGAAGCGATGAACTTTGTGAGGGCAAACACACGTAAGGGTTGGGAGAAACTGCCAGACAGAAGAAAAAACAAACCAGAATACGCAGAAAGAGCGGTGCTTGAGGCGTTAGTGAATCACTTCATCCATCGTGACTATACGGTAATGGGCAGCGAGGTACATTTGGATATATATGATGACAGATTATCCATTACCTCTCCTGGTGGCATGTATAGCGGGCAGACGATACAAGACCTCTCCATAGAAGAGATTTCGTCAGACAGAAGAAATCCTGTTCTTGCTGATGTAATGGCTCAACTTGGCTATATGGAGAAGCGGGGTAGCGGATTGAAGCGTATCTGCAATGAAACAAAGTTTCTGGAAGGTTACAAAGAAGAACTCAAACCCGTATTCCGTTCAACAACCAGCCAGTTTATGACCACGATATACTCAATGGCATACGAAACAATCGGCAGGCAGGACGAACAATGTCAAACAGGAACCAAGGCGGGATTAAGTTGGGAGCAAGTTGGGGCTAAGTTGGGACTAAGATGGGAAGAAGTTGTGAAATTATTCATGGCCCTTCAGAATCAAAGGACTATGACCGAACTCAAGGACTTGTATCATTGGGCCAACACAACTAAGTTCAGAACTAAATACATAACTCCTCTGATAGAAGCGCAACTTGTAGGCATGACCTTCCCAGACAAACCAACCAGCCCTAACCAAAGGTATTTTCTTACGGACAGCGGCAAGGCATTGCTTGCTAATATGAATTGCAATCCAAATGCAAGTGATGTGGCAGAGAAGGTTAGCCATATGATTGGAACTCTAAGCAAGGAAGAGAAGCGCATAGCGCTGGATCTTTTGCAAAGGGAGCACAAGAATTAAGCCCCCTAACCCTATCTCCCTCATTTTCACACGCCCCTGAAATTTGCCCCGGAATGGGGCATTTTTTTGCTTGGAAAGTTTGGAGGAATACGGGTATTTTTCGTTATCTTTGTTGAGACAAAGCATTAAAACCAACCCTTACCATGAACGAATACGAAAAAGAAATCTTCCAATGGCTGGAGGATGCGGGGCTGAACCCCGTGCATCACAACATGGCGGTGCCGCACCTGGAGGTGTCGGCACAGTGCGGACTGCCCACGGAACTGGGCGACGTGGACCCCACACGATATAGGGCAATACCAGTGGAACTCCTGCGCATGGGTACGATACTGAGCGTGGACGTGAGGGGCGACTCCATGGTGGATGCTGGCATTTACGATGGGAACCGTATAGAGGTGCTGCTCACGGACGGGATGTGCGGTGTGCGCGATGGAGATACGGTGGTGGCCGATGTGGACGGCGGGGTGACGGTGAAGACCTTCTACCGCGACGAGGAGGGCGACTGCTGGCTCCTGCCGCACAACGAGAAGTATGCGCCCATACAACTGACCAACGACATTCCCTGGCGCATCGTGGGCAAGGTGATTGCCGTGCGCACGGACAATCCGCATACCAGCACGGCGGGCATGCTCAAGATAATGAAGCGTGCCAAGAAGAAGAACGAGGAGGTGGTGCCTCCAACACAGAAGCAGGTGGCAAAGGCCATCAGGAAAGCGGCAGACAGAGTGGTGTACCAACGCCAGTGGTTTGCCGTGTACAGGGTGCTGGTGGACACGGGGGCATTGCAGAGGGATGACTTTACCTCATTCATAGAACTGGTAAAGCAGACGGTGCCCAACCATGCGGCACTGCCGACAGTATCCCAGATGCAACGCGCGAACGCGTACAGTTTCAAGAAGCCCTTGCCTCTATGGGACAGGTACAATGCTCCAGTGCAGGGTTCTCGCTTTGACGAATACTATAGCATAGCCCTGGAGGTGAAGGATATTTTGGAATAGCGTTGGGAAAAAAGGACAAAACAGGACGCATTTTTGACCAAAACAGGACGAGAGTAGAGGAAAAAGGGCAAAACAGGACGAAAACAGGACGAAAACAGGACAAAACAGGACGCATTTTTGACCAAAACAGGACGAGAGTAGAGGAAAAGGGGCAAAACAGGACGCAAAACAGGACGAAACAGGACGCCGAGTGGAATTCACTTCCATTCGGCTTTTTTGTGTCGTACCTTTGCATCAGTTAAACGATTAGCGGTGAGCGGTGAGCGTTTAGCGAATTGTTCTTTGACATACTGACACAATGATAAACGGTGAGTGGTGAGTGGTGAGCGAAATTGCACAACCATTGCCGTTGAAAGGTGGGTGAAGGCACTCACCGATTTAAGGTAGAATCAAATCAATTATAACAAACCCTTTTTAAACATTATATATATTATGAATAATACAATTCAGATTTTCGAGAACGAGGAGTTTGGTGCTATCCGCACCATGAGTGACCAGCAGGGACAGACTTGGTTCTGTGGCAGGGATGTGGCAGAGGCGCTGGGGTATAAGAAACCCGAGAATGCATTGGCACAACATGTTGAAAAAGGGGATACCCTAAAACAGGGTACCCCCACCACAAGCGGAATCCAGCAAATGCTTTTCATCAACGAGTCAGGTCTCTACTCCTTGATACTTTCAAGTAAGTTGGAGGCTGCCCGTCGCTTCAAGCACTGGGTCACTTCGGAGGTGCTCCCCTCCATCCGCAAGCAGGGCGGATACATGGTGGCAAGGGCGGACGAACCGGACGAGGTGATCATGGCACGGGCCCTCCGGACCCCTCCCCATCCCTCCCACGGGGGAGGGAGTAATTACAACCGACAATAGAATATTAACCTAATTTAAATATAAAAAGTTTATGGAAAAGTTTTTCAAAGTAGTAGCGCAGTCTCCCAGTACTCAGGTGCCCAACAAGGAGGGTACGGGACAGACGGCAAGGTGCACCATCGTGCTTCAGGCACTGGGAGGCAAGTACGAGGACTGTCTGGCGGTAACCCTGTTTGGCAACACTGCCCTGTGCAAGTTCGAACCGGGCGACACGGTATTGGCAAAACTGCGCTTCCAGGCGCACGAGCACAACGGGGCATGGTACCAGGACGTGTTTGCAAAGGAGATAATGACGATATAAGGGACCCCTCCCCATCCCTCCCCTCTATGGGAGGGAGTGATTACAACCTACTTGTACCCACAAGACAGTACATCATACGCCCCTCCACAAGGGAGGGGAGCGGTTACAACCGACTAATCAATGATATAACAATGACCCACATACCCCAGTACATTATACTCCCTCCCATACAGGGGAGGGTATGGGGAGGGGTCCTTAACCTCGAGATGGAAGTGAGGGAACTCCGGAGTTCAAAAGGTGGCCACCTTCCCAATGCTTTCTCTCACAAAACATCTTAAGTTATGACAATAAAACTACAACTACCCGATGCTGTATATGCATCACTTTTGAAGGGCAACGCCCGAGTACAAGGCACCATAGCACTGGTATCGCCCAGAGAGGGAAATTTCAATGTGCATAGCAGAAAACGAAACCCGTCTGCCCGAGAGTTCCGCAAACTGCCCCACGGAAGGGTGTCGATGAGTTCCGAGAACATTCGGTTGACACTGAACATCAACCTGGACGAGGCGCATGTCTGCCCAGCAGATATTATAATCTACGAAAGCGCCACCGCAAGCAATTTTGTAATGGGAGGACCCAGCAGACCCTTGGACCCACCCCATCCCTCCCTATAAGGGAGGGGGAGCAGACTATAGAACTAACCTAATTTATTATTAACATCAAAACAAAATCCCTAACCCCAGTACTATATACTCCCTCCCATACAGGGGAGGGTACGGGGAGGGGTCCTTAACTATGGCATTTGGAATTTCTAATAGTGTAAAATCTCAGCAGGTGCAGATATGCACCCCTGAGATGCTGAGGGAGGCAATGGATTCGCCACTTGTAGCACAGGTGTGCGCCGAGATAAAAGACGCATGGGAGCAAGAGAAACGTGGGGAAATCACCCTTGAGGAGTTTGAGGAACTTAAAGGCCGCCTGAAGAAGCAGTTGCCCATCCTCACCCCGCATGCAACGTTCAAGAACGGCCGACGCCTCAATGCCGATGCCGTGCCCTCGGGACTGAGCATGTACGACCTTGACCACATCCCCGACCCAGAAGGCCGTTGGCGAGAGATAGAGCCTCGCAAGGAGGAACTGGGCATAGTGATGGCGCACATCACGCCAAGCACGGAAGGCCTGCGACTTATCTTTATCATTCCCCAAGGCATGAACCTTGCCCAGGCACAGCGCTGGATGGCAGAGCAGTTGGGCGACCAGAAATACGACGAGTGCGTGAAGGACTATGCACGGTGCTCGTTTATAGTGCCGAGGGGGTATGTGCTGTTTATGAGCGATAAGTTATGGGAGCAGACCCCTCCCCAGCCCTCCCCTCTATGGGAGGGAGCGGTTACAACCGACAATGGCGGAGATTCGCATACCCCCTCCCCCCTGCGGGGTACTACCCCTACCTTAGGGGTAGAGTCAGTTACAACCGCAAGCACCGCTCCAGCCCTTCTCCCCATAGAGGGGGAGATGCCCGAAGGGCAGAGGGGGTCTTTAGTCCCCATCCTCGAAGACCAACTCGGCGGTATCCCCACCCACGGCAGCCGCAACAACTTCATCTTCACCATGGCATGCCACCTCAGGTATGTTTGCAACGATGATCCAGAGTGGATAGCACGCATACTGCCCACATACGGCGAGAACCGCGAGAAATGGATGGCAACGATACGGAGCGCTTGCAACCGCAACCAGACACCGCACATGTCCAGAGTGATGCAACGTGTGCTCGCCATCTGCAAGGAGCGTGAGCGTGAGGAGCAGGAGGCAGAGGAGAACCCCGACATGCCACCGCAGATGCCTCGCATACTGCCTCCGCTAATAAGGCTTCTTATCAGCAAGACTCCCGACATCTACAAGCCCGCCGTGGCGCATGCGGTGTTCCCAGCCTTGGCAACACATCTGTGGCAGACAAGGTTCCGCTACATCGACAACGTGGAGCACGAGGCAACCTTGATGAACGTGCTGATGGCAGGAACTGGTGCCGGCAAGAACTGCATCTCGGAACCCATAAACCGCATCATGGCAGACATCCGCCAGCGCGACATGGACAACCTCCGACGCGAGCGCGAGTGGAAGAAGGAGGTGCAGAGCAAGGGTGCCAACAAGGACAAGCGCCAAAGGCCCGAGGGCCTGGTCATCCAGGAGATAGACCCCGACATGACAAACGCTGCCTTCGTTCAGCGCCTGGCAGATGCCGAGGACCGTTTCCTCTATACGAAGATGAACGAGATTGACCAGTTCGATGCCTTGAAGGGCTCGGGCAAGAGCAAGGCTCAGTTCCAGATCATGTGCCTGGCCTTCGACCCCCGCAACGTGTACGGACAGACGCGCATAGGTACGGGCTCCGTGAGCGAGCGTGTGAGCATCCGCTTCAACTGGAACGCCTCCACCACCGTGCAGAAGGGCAGACGCTACTTCTCTCAGGTGCTGACCGACGGCCCCATCAGCCGAATAAACTTCTGCACCATACCCGAGCGCGAGATAGGTGCCGACATGCCCGTCTACGGCACTTACGACGAGGCTTTTGACGAGGAACTCCGTCCCTACATAGACAACCTCAACAAGGCGCGTGGACTCATCGACTGCCCCAAGGCTCGCACGCTGGCAAAGCGGCTCATAGAGGAGTGTGCAGATTTCTCACGCCTGTCGCAGAGCCGTGTCTACGAAAACCTGTCCTTCCGTGCCAATGTGATTGCCTACCTGAAGGCCATGGTGCTCTTCGTGGCAAGCGGTGGCAAGTGGGACAAGACCGTGGAGAACTTCATCCGCTGGAGCCTCCAGTACGACCTCTGGTGCAAGATGCATTTCTTTGGCCAGGACATAGAGTTGGCAGATAGTGCCATGAACATCTCCAAGAGAAAGGGGCCCCGCAACCTGCTGGACTTCCTGCCCGACATCTTCACCCGCGAGGAGGCGCATCTGCTAAGGCAGAAGATGTGCTTGGAGAAAGGTAACCTGAGTGACATGCTTAGCCAATGGAAAAAGCGAGGCTACATAGAACTGCACGGCGAGGAAGTGCCGCAATCGGAACTGATGCGCCAACGCTATAGCAAAACGGAATGGTACCTTGCGAAACTAAAATCGGCAAACGCTGACAGCTGACAGCTGACAGTTAGTTTTTGAACGGATAAACACACCACAACATGCAACTATCAACCAACTTCCGTCTGGGCGAGTTCACTCGCTCGGACACCGCCAAAAGGCTTGGCATCGTGAACGAATGCTCCTCGGTGGAGCAAGTATTGAACCTGGCAGGAGGACCCACCCCATCCAGTCCGCGCGTCGCAATGGGGAGTTTTCCTCGCGTCGCACTGGAGAGTGCTCCCCTCAAAGGGCACGAAAGTATATTTAATACTTTCTCTAAAGGCCCTTTTCGCCCCTCCCGAGGCACAGAAGCACATTCAGTGCTTCTACTGAAGACCTCGCTCGCCCTGTGAGGGAGGGAGTAGTTACAACCGCCATCTGTGAAAATCCTGTCGCATCAGTGTTATCTGTGTTCAATTCACCGCTCACCCCGCTCATCTCTCACCGCTAATCTATTAACCCTTTAACAAAATCCCACTTTCCCCCCCCTCTTGTTGCGCAGAAGCACCGCGCCAGCCTTCCCCCCATAGAGGGGGGGATGCCTGAAAGGCAGAGGGGGTCTGTGGGTCCTTACCACTATGAAATCCACCTCATACACACGCCGCCA
>JAZRIA010000295.1:0-16602 GCA_045645045.1 Bacteroidaceae bacterium
ATGCCGAGGAAAGCACCAAGGCCATTTGTGCCGTTATACACAATGTCCTGTTCGAGCACGGACTGGACCCTGCCACCGTTACCCTGTTGCCTGCCACACGCGAGGCAACGGCCGAACTCCTTTCTGCCGAGGGACTGGTGGACCTGATTATTCCCCGTGGTTCTGCCGGACTGATACGCTATGTGCGCGAGAACTCCAAGGTTCCCGTCATAGAGACAGGTGCCGGTGTGGTACACTGCTATGTCGACAAGGACGCCGACATGGACAAGGCCATTCGCATCGTCTATAATGCCAAGTGCCGCCGTGTCAGCGTGTGCAATGCCTTGGACTGCCTGTTGGTGCACAAGGACATGGAACCTCGCCTTGCCGAGTTGCTTGCCCCCATGCAGGAACAGGTGGAGTTCCACTATGGCGAATATGGCCGCGAATGGCTTTCGCACGACCTGAGCATACGTATCGTCAGCGGACTGGATGAGGCTCTCTCGCACATCCGCCAGCATGGGTCGGGGCATAGCGAGAGTATAGTTACGGAGAACCAGCATACCGCCGACCGCTTCCTCCTCGAGGTGGATGCCGCCTGTGTCTACCACAATGCACCTACTTCCTTCACCGACGGAGCACAGTTCGGACTCGGTGCCGAGATAGGCATCTCCACCCAGAAACTCCACGCCCGTGGTCCCATGGCACTGGAAGAGATAACCACCAGCAAGTATATAATAAGGGGTAACGGACAGACACGAAATTAATCGGAAATCGGAAATCGGAAATCGGAAAACGGTGAGCGTGGAGCGGATGAGCGGTAAGCGGAAAAGTTAACGCCCAACAGTAGGGACGCAGCGTGCTGCGTCCGCAAGACAACAGGAAGAGATAATTCAGACGCTTAAACCTCCTTACTAGCAAAACCCTCTGCCTTTAACCAATTCGGACGCTGCACACAGCGTACCTACCTTTCCCGCTCATCCGCTCACCGCTCATCCGTTAAAACATAGCATATGAAAACTTTTCTCAATGTACAAGACCTTGGCGACCTGAAGCAGGCACTGGCCGAGGCACGCGAAATCAAGCAGGACCGTTTCAAGTATGTGGAACTTGGCCGCAACAAGACCGCCCTGCTTGTATTCTTCAACAATAGTTTGCGCACACGCCTATCCACCCAGAAGGCTGCACAGAACCTGGGCATGAATGTCATCGTGCTTGATGTCAATGCTGGTGCATGGAAACTGGAGACCGAGCGTGGCGTCATCATGGATGGCGACAAGAGCGAGCATCTGCTCGAGGCCATTCCCGTGATGAGCAGTTACTGCGACATCATCGGCATCCGTTCCTTTGCCGGCCTCACCGACCGCGAGTATGACTATGCCGAGACCGTCTACAACCAGTTTGTGAAGTACTCCGGCAAGCCCGTCTTTGCCATGGAGACCGCCACCGTGCATCCCCTACAGGCCTTTGCCGACCTTATCACCATCGAGGAGCACAAGCAGACGGCACGTCCCAAGGTGGTGCTCACCTGGGCTCCCCATCCCCGTGCTCTGCCACAGGCTGTGCCCAACAGTTTTGCTGAGTGGATGAATGCTGCCGACGTGGACTTCGTCATCACCCATCCCGAGGGCTACGAACTGGACCCTGCCTTTGCCGGCAATGCCCGTGTGGAGTACGACCAGATGAAGGCTTTCGAGGGTGCTGACTTCGTCTATGCCAAGAACTGGTCATGCTCCGGTGTTACCCGTCCCGAGGACTATGGCAAGATACTGACCGACTATCACGATATGCTTGACTGGACCGTTTCCGACCGTCAGATGGCAGTTACCAACAATGCACGCTTCATGCACTGCCTGCCCGTTCGCCGTGGTATGATAGTTACCGACGAGGTAATCGAGGCCCCCACCTCTCTCGTCATCCCCGAAGCCGCCAACCGCGAGATTTCCGCCACCGTGGTGCTCAAACGCATATTGGAGGGTTTGGAGTAAGATAGTCATTAAAAATAAGAATATAAAGACAAGAATATGCACGGTTTCTTTTGAAACTGTGCATATTCTTTATATCTTTGTCAGTCGTAGAGTACTATGAACAATTAAAATATAACCTAAACAAACAACCAGAATGAAGAAGTTTTATCTCCTCCTCGTTGCCATGCTTTGCGGTGTGGTAGCGACCTGGGCACAGGAAGCAAACACCTCGTGGTCAGTTGGTACTGGCGCAAACGACAAGGCCAACATCACATGGATTGGTTTCGCCGTTCCCGAACTGAATGATGAAGGCGATGCTGTTACCGAGGTTCCCTTGCACAACATCCACCTGTGCACCAACACGAACGGTTCTAACGAGAAAACCGCATACATGGTTATCTCGTCCACAAAGGACATCAACGGCAAGGTGGGCATTTCCACCAACAAGCCCGAACCTCAGAACAATGCCTTTGTGGAGTACAAGTTCGAGAATATCACCCTGCAGGCTGGCAAGACATACTACATGTTCTTTTCCACCTCCAACACCAGCGTAGCATCGTGCGGTCAGCGTATTGCCATTTCTAATGCAAACGGCAACTACGGTCCTAAGGTCTATGCCGGTGGTGAGAAGACCTGGCTGCCCTATTTCAAGGTGAACGTGGCAGACCCTAACGCCTTGCCTCCCATCTTCTCTGCCACCTATGGCGAGAAGTGGCTGCGCCTGAGCAATTGCAACAATTCCAGCTATGCTTGGAGTGCACCCTCTTCCAGCAAGGCAGGTACAGCACAGATGGACATGAGCCAGGAGAATCAGTTGTTCTGCTTCGTGGGCAACAACACCGATGGCTTTGTTATCTATAGCAAGACTCTGGGCGAGCAGTACAAACTCACCGCCAGCACCTCTCCCGGCAATGGTACCGCAGCATCATGGACCACCGGCACCGCCGCCAAGTGGTTCTTGGACATGAGCCAGAATCAGGCCGAGAGCAAGCCCGGCATAGGCATCACCACCAAAGTTTCTAGCGGACAGTCGCTTAACATGTATGGCGGCGCAGGTGGCGACCTGAAGTTCTACGGCATCACCGATGGCGGCTCGCGCTGGACCATCAGCCGCATCAATCCCGACCCTGTGAACATTGCCTTTGCCGTAACCGGCGAGACCAAGTATCCCGAGACCAACACCCGCATTGGCGAGTTCCGCATGACCTACGGCAGTACCACCTCCACCACCACCGTTACCAAGGAACTGGACGGGCAGAAGAAGAAAATGTATCTGCCCTATGGCCAAAAGGTGAGCATGAGCACCTGGACCTATCATGGTTGGAACGGCAGTGTAGAAGAGACCGAGGAAGGTACCACCGTCACCTTCGCTGGCGATATGGAGAGCGAGTACCAGTACCTCTGGTACCACAACAATCCTCCATACCGTATTCCTGCCATTGCTAAGCGTAAGGACGGCAAACTGCTGGCCATCAACGACTATCGTCCCTGTGGTGGCGACATTGGTTTTGGTCGTGTGGACCTGGTTCAGCGTATAGGCTCTCCCAACGGCTCAAAGTGGGAGAAGGGTACCACTATCATCCAGGGTAACGAGAGAGACAAGTGGAACGGCAACGACGGCTTTGGAGATCCTGCCATCTGTATCGACCGCGAGACAGGTCGTGTGCTGCTGATGGCTGTAACGGGTCATACCGTATGCGGCAGTGCTACACGTCAGAACCCCAACCGTATGGCACGCTTCTACAGCGAGGACGGTGGCGAAACCTACCACAGTGTTGTGGAAGGTCGCGACTCCATCTACGACGATATCACCGAGGAGTTCTACTCCCTTTGGGACACCGAGGCATACAAGGCAGGCGACAAGACTAGTACCGACCAGTACACCGCACAGAGTTTCTTCATTGGTTCTGGCCGTATATTCCAGAGTTCCAAGATAAAGGTGGGCGAGTACTACCGTATCTATGCCGCACTGTGGAGCAAGGATATGCACAACCGTGTGGCGTATTCCGACGACTTCGGCATGACATGGCACATCCTAGGCACTCGTCAGGACATGCCCTTCCCCAATTTCGGCAATGCCAACGAGCCCAAGTGCGAGGAACTGCCCAACGGCGACGTCATCATGTCTGCACGCAAACCCCATGGCCGTTACTACAACATCTTCACATACTCCGACATAGAGAAGGGACAAGGCTCTTGGGGCACAGGCACCGATAGCAACATCCCTGCACCCAGCGACTGGAACGGTACCAACGGCGAGATTACCACCTACCAGGTGGAGGACGTGGACGGCAACCTCTGCAACATCGTGCTTCAGTCCTTGCCACTCGGCCTGAACGAATATTCTGGCGATGTGCGCCGCAACGTAGGCTTCTACTACAAGGACATCACCAGCCCCAACAGTTACCAGAAGGCCGGCAAGAACGACGTGGCAACCTTTGCCAACGGCTGGCAGAAGGGCATGGTGGTGAGCACCACACAGTCGGGTTCTGCCTACAGCACCTTCACCCTGCAGAACGACGGCCGCATAGGCTTCTTCTATGAAGAGACCCCCGGTGGCTACTCCATGGTGTACGTTTCGCTGAGCATATCCGAGATAACCAACGGCAAGTACGTCCGCATAGTAGGCGATGCACAGCCCACCGATGCCACCCCCGTGGACATCACCTATACATATACGTACGGCAACAACGTGTGGTACGAGCAGAAGGAAGTTGCCTATGTGGGCGAAACATTCCCTCCTGTTCTGGAACCTGCCTACGTAGAGACCAGCGGTGCTCCAGATGGTAAGGCAAGTGACGAAGATGCCGGCAAGAACTACGTTATCACATGTACGCTGAGCGATGACATACCCTTCCTGCCTTCTGCATCTTTCGATGAAGGTGTGTGGTACTCCCTCACCATCCGTGGTAACAAGTACCCCCACTACGATGCCGCCGCAAAGCAGTTCCCCTGTGCCACCGCAAAGCCCAGCGGCGACAAGGCCCTGTTTGCCTTCGTGGGCAATCCCTATACCGGTTATAAGATTCAGAACCTTGCTCTTGGCAAGGAGAAGGCCGTGGGTGGCAACGTTGCCAATAATGCCCATGTATCGCCTGTAGACTTTGACTCTGCCCCCACCTTTGTGTTGGAGAACAACAGCGGTGTTCTGGTATTGCGCAACACGGCCAATAGCCTTGGCTATCTGAACGATGTCAACAGCAAGTTGGGCTATTGGGTAACAACCCAGGCAGCCACCGATGGCGGTTCTTCCCTCACCTTCACGATGGAGAAGAATAATGCCACTGGCATAGTTGAAGTGGAAAAAGAACAGGTGAAAACGGAAATCTACGACCTTCCCGGTCGTCGCGTGCAGAATGCACAGAAGGGACTGTACATTGTGAATGGAAAGGTT
The DNA here is from genome assembly GCA_045645045.1 of Bacteroidaceae bacterium. GTDB lineage: Bacteria > Bacteroidota > Bacteroidia > Bacteroidales > Bacteroidaceae > Physcousia. The sequence goes on from JAZRIA010000295.1 coordinate 5,341, forward strand.
GTTATAAAATAATTTGCTATGATAGGGACGCTGCATGCAGCGTCCCTCGTTCTTCCATCAATAATGTCTGAGTTCATTCTTATTGAAATGGAAGGGACCTATCCAGAATACGGTATCGTCCTCGTCGAAGAAGAACCAGGGGTTGCAGATGGGGTTAAGGTTGCGCACTATGTGTTGGTCACGGGCAGGAGTGTTGCCCTCCACGCACATGACGGCAACTTTACCCGACTTGCTCCTTGCCACATCGGCAACGATGACGGCATGTCCGTATTTCCTCCCTGGGCGGGCAGGGTAGACGAAGACATCGCCCGGCTGTACATCCTTGATGGCACGTGGTTGGGTCTCGTGATAGAGGGAGTAGGTGCTGCATACACCATATATGCCCCGCATGTATTTCTCGAAGGCTTTGCGTGAGGGACCGCCAGTGTATTGCACCTTCTTGCGATTGACATCGCGGAAACAGATACTGCTGTACCTCCCCTTCTTCCACAGGTATTCTGCACGCAGGCGCATGGTCACATCAGCACATTGCTCATAGTTGCTCAGGAGGGGACGGTCAATGACGCCAGTGCCCAGGAACTGAAAGTTGGCCTGACCACCAGTGTAGAGCATTATCTTTGCACCCTTTTCCTTCAGAGGCAGATTGCGCAGGTATTCGGCATAGCTTCCAGCAGGTGCCTCCACGCGATGGTAACCGAAAGGTGCCGGAATCTCTCCAATCGTGTGGGCATTCCACGGATTGCTGGTCTTGCAGATGTAATACGCCCAGATACCGCCAATGGCAAGGAAAACTACGAGGGAAATAAGGATAGCGATAATTGTCTTTTTCATACTTTTACTTTGCTTGTCTTGTCTTGTTTTTATGATGCAAAGATATGGATATGAAATCGCATAGAAAAGAAAACAAGGGTGCGTTGTATGAACACCCTTGTTTGTTGTATGAAGCAAAAAGTGGGAAGGTGAAAACGGAAAGCTATCCACCCCCTCCGCGCTCCGCGCTCGTCCCACCTGTCTCAGGGGGACAGTAAGTATGGTGTGGGCACAAGTCGGTTGTGACTGACTCCTCCCCCTGCAGGGGGATTGAGGGGGGGCGTTCTCCCCCTGAGACAGGGGCGAGTACCCCGCAGGGGGGGGGAGGGGGTGGATAAACTCTCTGCGCTCTCTTGTCGTAACGAAGTTTGCGACTCCTTCAGTGCAAGCGTGAAATAGGAATGGAAATAAAAACTCTGCGCTCTTTGCGCTCTTTGCGTGAAAAACAAAATCGCTCTTATCTTTTATCTCACGCAAAGGACGCAAAGGACGCAGAATTCCAAAGCAAACTGCGCTGTAGCTGGAGTAGTCGCTTGCTGAGCCCGTCAGAGAACGCAGAGGCGATACGAACGGAAAACGGACTTGCGGAGCTTGATGTGCAAAGGCGAATAAAGGTGAAAGCTGAAAACTGGACAAGATTCACCGTTAAACGTTAAACGCTCACCTCTCACCGTTTCTTAAACACCACCCATGGCACTATGCTCTTGCCTTTATGGCCGTTGGGGTGTTTCTCCTTGTCGCCGATGTCGTGGACGGTGCCATCCGCGGTACGGTAGAAGCAATAGTCTGTACCGCCGGTGATGTATATGGCATCAATAAAACCATATTCGCGCAAGGCATCGGCAAAGTCCCACATGGTTTCCTTTCCCTTGCTCTCTACATAGAAGAGCTTCTTTCCCATGCGTGCCAGTGCCCTTCTCTCCACCTTGCCATGAAGGTAGAAGCGTCCGGGCAGTACGCCATCGGAGACAAGAATGAACTGGCGGAAGAAACTGCCCTTCTGCTCTATGCAGTAGTCCTTCACCCTTTCGTCTCGCGCAATGCCGATGACAATGTTGTCATTTGCCATGGCACAGTAGCCGAGGCGGCTGTTGTCGCTCTGCAGTTCCTTGCCGTTCTGTACCAAACTGCCCAGATAGCGGTTGGTCTCGGGGTCGTAGGATGTCTGGTCGCAACATCTGCTATATAGATACACGTCGGTATCGTCTGCGGTAGGTTCCGTGAAGGAGATTTCTGCTTTCAACCCTATGAGTTGGTACATGTTTATGGCTACACCCAAGATGGAGTCGCTGGACTTGACAACCTCTGGCATCTCGTGGACTTGATGAATCTCGGCAAGTTTGCCGATGTTTTCCTTGGAGGTGACAGACACGGGTACACCGATGTTTATGTACCTGCGGTAATAGCGATAGCCATAAGCCGCCATCAGGCATATTACGGCAGTGAGCAGTGTACTGACTATTGCCACAGACAATTTGCCGTGCCGAGATGAGAGGACAGGCTTGTTCGCCTTTTCATCGTTGTCCTCGTCGCTCTCAATGCTGATTACGGGTGTTTCTGTATCGTGCTGTTCAACTGGCGACTCGTCGTTCTCATCAATGACTATAACTATTCTCTCGTCTTTTTCTTCGTTCAGTTCTTTCATGACTTGTCCCCCTCTTCTTCAATAGTGTTCTTAAGTTCCTTCAGTGCTTCTCTGGAAGCCTTCAGTTTGAAGTCGACTTGCAGATGGCTGTTGCTGAGGAGCAGTTCCTGTGTGGTGATGTTTATGACATAGATGTAGTTTCTGTTTACAATCAGGCTCTTTCCCACTCTGACGAATATGTTGCTTTTGAGTTTCTGGAAGGTCTCGTCTATGACATGCAGTTTGAAGGTTACCTTATGCGGTTTGCCGTTGAAGAGATATAGGTCGGAGTAGTTGCCGTCTGCTTTCACAAAGGCAATGTCCTCGGTCTTCACCTTTATCAGTTCCGTTGATGTGGATATTTTAAGCCATTCCATTTGTTGAATATTATTAGATAGTACAGAAACGATGACGAAAACAAACCGTTAACCGCTCATCCGCTCCCCGCTCCCCGTTAATCGCTCCCCGCTCATCCGTTCGCTGTTAATCGTTATTCGCCTACGCTCATCAAGCTACGCAGTCAACGTTCAACGTTCAACGTTCAACGCTCATCCGCTCCCCGCTCCCCGCTCCCCGCTCATCCGTTCGCCGTTAATCGTCTGGCTCTTGCCCTGTCGGGCTTGCCGGTGGGGGTGATGGGGAGCAATGCTACTTTTATAACACGTTTAGGTAGCCAGTATTTGGCAGATGGTGTGTGGTCGGGTAGGTGTTGGCGGAGGGTATCAGTGTCGATGTCTGTGGTGGTAAGGTAGACCAGTGCCTGACCCAAGGCGGTGTCATCCTGATAGGTTACCATCACATCGCCATAGCCTATGGTGTGCAACCACGCCTCCAGCTCCTCGAGCTGTATCTTTATGCCACCCGAGCATATTGTATTGTCGCGGCGGCCTATGACCTGGAAGTGGTCCTCGTGGATGAAACGTACAATATCGTTGGTGTAGAGTGCCTCGGAACAAAGATGAGGCGCATCGATGATGAGGCATCCGTCTTGGTCCCGACAGAGCGTGATGCCAGGCAGTGGAGTGTAGCAGTCCTCGGTTATGCGCCTGAGGGCTATGTGGCTGAGTGTCTCGGTCATTCCGTAACTGCTCCAAACATTGATGGACAATGTGCGCAATTCCTGTTCTAGCGCTTGCGAGATGGCTCCACCTCCGATAATAAGGTGACGTATTCTGCACATCGCCTCGCGCTCTTCAGGAACCTGTAGTGTGTTCCATACTTGCAAGGGAACCATGGCGGCAAAGTCTATGCAGGACGGGTTTCCTATGCTTTCCATGTTGGTGCTGCATAGCGGATGACTGCTGGGCTCTACAGAGAGCAGTTTCAGCCCACGCTCAAGGGCACGCACCACCATCATCTTGCCTGCTATGTAGTCCAGAGGCATGCATAACAAGGCGGTCTCTCCTTGGCGTAGTCCGAGGAAGTCGCATGTCATCCTCGCGCTTGCGCGCATACGTTCCTTTTCTATATATATACGCTTGGGCACGCCCGTACTGCCGCTTGTCTGCACCTCCATGCAGGGCGAGTCATCGTTCCATTTGGCAAGAAACTCCTCCAGTGTCATACTTCCTCCACCAGTGCTCGCCACATTCGGGAGCCTCGCAGCTCCAGGTCCATTTCTATGTTGTCGGTATACAGAAGTCCGGTGCCCAGTCCTTGTGGGAAGGTGATGTGCGGACCATAGACTCTGGCGGCAAGCAGTGCCACGTTGCGCAGACCTATGTTGCTCTCCAGGGCACTTGTCATCCACGAACCTATTCCGCGCTTGTTTGCTTCACTGACCCATTCCATGGAACCAGTCATGCCACCATGCATGGTAGGCTTGATGACGATGTACTGCGGGCGGATGGTGTCCAGTAACAGACGCTTTTCCTCCAGGGTGTTCACACCAATCAGTTCTTCGTCCAGAGCTATGGGCAGATGTTTCTCTCCCTGTTCCTTTGCCTCGTCCTGCAGACGGCACAAGTGTGCCATCTCTTTCCATTGATATGGAGCGATAGGCTGTTCAATGGAGTGTATGTCGTAGGTGGCCAGTTCCCTAATCTTCTCCTCAGCCTCAGAGGGAGTCCATGCTCCGTTGGCATCGACACGGAGTTCCAGGGTGTCCTTGCTGAAACGTGAGCGTATGGTTTGTATGAGCCTGAGTTCTTCATCCCATTCTATAGCCCCTATCTTCAGTTTTATGCAGCGGAATCCCTGGCGAAGCTTTTGCTTCACCTGAGTCAGCATCTCGTCGTAGCTTGCCATCCATACCAGTCCGTTCATTGGAATTCCCGCTTCGGAGCGTGCAAATGGAGTGTCGTAGAGCAGAGGGTTCTGTTGGTAGTCGTACATGGCAGACTCCAGAGCAAAGAGCAGGGCAGGGTAGGGCCGCAGAGTCTCTGCATAGTTGTCGCTTGCCAGGGCCTGCTCTATTAGGCGTGCCACGTCGGACATACGTGTATAGGCATCGCGGTCCGAACTGAGGTCGGGCAACGGGGCACATTCGCCCAGACCTATGCGCTTGCCCTCCTCATCCCTGATGGTTATGATGATGGCATCGTGTGTCAGATACTCGCCACGGCTGGTACGTGCCGGTTTGCGGAAGTGCAGGGTGCGGTGTGAAAGGCTGATGTTCATGGTTTGAAGACCCTCCCCCTTGCCCAGTCCGCACGTCGAACTGGAAGTTCTCCCCTCACAAGGTACAGAAGCACATTTGGTGCTTCTTCTGAAGACCTTGCTCGCCACAAGGGAGGGGAGTATAATGTGTTGGAGGATATGGGCCAGTTTATTTCTGGGTTGTGGGCTATGAGTTGTTGGTTATGATAGTCTGTAGTAACTACTCCCCTCCCTTGTGGTGGGGTTGGGGGAGGGTCCTATGGTATATACGTATCTCCCCACTCTGGCTTGCGCTTTTCCAGGAATGCCTTGCCACCCTCTTGTGCCTCGTCGCAGAAGTAGTATAGCATGGTGGCATCGCCAGCCAGTTCCTGTATGCCAGCCTGTCCGTCAAGTTCGGCATTAAGGCCTCGCTTTATCATGCGCAGGGCTATGGGCGAATGCTGCATCATCTGCTGTGCCCACTCCACGGTGGTGTCTTCCAGCTGGTCGTGGGGTACTACCTTGTTCACCAGTCCCATGTCCAATGCTTCCTGGGCGGTGTATAGCTTGCACAGGAACCATATCTCGCGGGCCTTCTTCTGACCTACGATGCGTGCCAGGTACGACGACCCGAAACCTGCATCAAAACTGCCCACCTTGGGACCAGTCTGTCCGAACTTGGCATTGTCGGCAGCTATGCTGAGGTCGCACACAACATGCAGCACATGTCCTCCGCCTACGGCAAAGCCGTTTACCATGGCTATCACGGGCTTGGGTATGGAACGTATCTGCTTTTGCACGTCCAGGACGGAAAGATGAGGTACTCCGTCCTCCCCGATATATCCGCCACGTCCCTTCACGTTCATGTCGCCACCGGCACAGAAAGCATTTGTGCGCATCCATTCCTCTTCGCTTTGTCCCTCCTTGCGGGGAGAGTCAGCACCGGTCAGTATAACCACACGCACGGTGCTGGAGTCGCGGCAATAGCGCATGGCATCGCTCAGTTCCCATGTGGTGAGTGGGGTGAAGGCATTTCTCACGTGCGGACGGTTTATGGTTATGCGGGCTATGCCTTGCCACTCGTCCAGGAGTATCTCGCGGTACTCCTTAACAGTTTTCCATTGTCTCATTTATTTCCAGTATGCAAGTTTCTTTTGAATCAATAAAGTCTTTCAGGTTCTCCTGCCCCGACATGTAGCGTATGCCATACTGGCTTGCCAGATGCTTGGCATGCAGGGAATGTGCTCCCGTTATGGCATTGCGGCTTGTCTGGGAATCTTTTGGCAGGGGCAGAGTGTTGAAGATGCTTCCGTGTCCATCGTTGAACAGCAGTATGTGCAGGTTCCGTGGCAGTGGATTGGCCCAAAGGGCATTTTGGTCGTAGAAGAACGACAGGTCGCCGATGATTATGTATACCTCTTCGTGAGAAAATACCTTTGCGTAGCCTGCTGCCGTGGACAGCGAACCCTCTATGCCGTTGATGCCACGGTTGCACAGTATGGTGGGCGCGGTAAATCCCTCTCTGTCTCGTGACTGCTCCATTGCAGTCTGTGCCAGTCGTACTGTGGAGCTGTTGGCCAGATGCACGGCAGCTCCTTGGGGCAGTAGCTGGAAGAACTCTGCTATGATACCTGTTCTTCGGTCCATGTCCTTTGCTGTTTTCAGGGGAAGGTCTATGGGGCTTGGCTGTGTATCTCTCTTGCATAGCAGCAGTTCCTGCATGAAGTTCTGTACGGAAGACTGCACGGCCAGTGTCTGGCAGCAGAACAGGTCGGCGACGGCACCGTCCTCACTTACGTGCCAATGCTCTTTTGGGCGGTGGATGCGGAAGAAGTGCTTCAGTTCCTTGTTGATGATGTGACCGCCCAGAGTGATAACCCTGTCCACTGGTTTCATCCTGTTCCAGTCGATGCAGGAGGCATTGGTATAGTATTCCAGTGGTATGTTGCTCAGGTTTTCTGCCACTATGCTGTATCGTTCCGCCACTTCTCCAAGCTGATTGTATGCACTTGCTTCTCTTTTCGGCATCTGTCCGATGATAATCAGTGTGGAGCGGTCTATGGAGGCACGGCGTGGCAGGGTGGTGCAGAGGTGGATTCCTCTGGTTCGTGGAAGGTTTTCTTCGGTGAACTCGTATATTGGTTCGCTAATAGGGATATTTATGTGTACTGGGCCTTGAGGCAGACGCTCATTGCATGCCATCATTGCTTCGTTCAGCATTCGGTTGGCATGCCAGAGATTATTTTCGGGCAGGCTTACGCTCATCTTCACCATCTTCCCCAGTGCACCTTCCTGAGGCATGGTCTGCCCGTCCATCTGTCCTATCCAGGCAGCAGGGCGGTCGGCAGAGACGAATACCACTGGCACATGCTGGTAGTATGCTTCGCAGGCGGCAGGGTACAGGTTGGCAAGGGCGGAACCGCTGGTAACTATGACCGCTGTGGGCAGACTGGACGACAGCGCCATTCCTATAGCCATGAAGCCGGCACTGCGTTCGTCTGTTGCCATGTGGCAGAAATCCTCAGCCTCGCATATAGTGTGAACTATGCCGGCATTCCTGCTTCCAGGGCATAGTACATAATCCATCACTCCGTGTTCACGAAGTACAGCTATGGTTTCAAGGATCAGTCTGTTGGAACTTAGCATATCTTTCTTTTTACGACAATGCTGCAAGCAGAGTATCCATCTTTCTCTTTATCTCGTCCTTCTCCTCGGAGAAGATGCTGTTTCGGGTCAGTCCGCCTCCGGCGAAGAACAGAGCCTTGCCTCCGGGACGTATCTGTGCGCAACGTATATTCACGAAGATATTTGTTTCCGCCCTCAGGTTCAGAGGTCCCAGATACCCGCCATAGTATAGGCGCTTGTTACGCTCAAACAGGCGTATGAAGTTCCATGCCTCCATCTTAGGCAGTCCGCATAGGGCTGGGGTGGGGTGCAGCAGCTTCAGTATTTTCAGTGGAGGAGTTGGCTTGGGCAGGTGGAAGGTATAGTCCGTGCGCAGGTGGTATAGGTGTCCTGCTTTCGAGGTGTATGGTCCATGTCGTGTTATTCTGGCTCCCAGTCCCTGTAGTTGTCCCTCTATGTAGTCAGCTACTATGCGTTGTTCATGTATGTTTTTTGTGTTCCAGTCGCCGTGTTCCCAGGTCCGTGTCCCTGCCAGTGCCATGGTGTGCCACTTCTGTCCGTACCCTTCCAGAAGCAGTTCCGGTGTGCACCCGAACCACCTGCCTCCGTAGTGTGTGTAGACCAGGTACACCATGGAGTTTGGAAAACGTTCTGCTGCTCGCACGAAAAGTTCGTCCTCCCGTCCGGCTCCTTCCCATTCCTTCAGTTGTGAGAAGGACAGTACCAGTTTCTGGTAGTTTTCCCGGTCCAGCTGGTATTTGAAGGAGCGGAAAGCCACTTTGTATCCGTCGCTTTCCTCTATGTCAGCCGTCCTCCTGTCTTCCAGTTCTATGGTTGAAAGTGAGACGCGTCTGTGCTTGCCCAGTTCTTGTGTTTCCAGGTTTATCAGTTCCCAGCCGCTTACTGCCACGTCGGGCCTGATTAGCAGTGTGGGTATTTTTGCAGTTTCTGTGAAGGGGGCAAAGATAAAGCCCGAAGGCTCGTTGCCGGGTAGCATGCTGTCTGGATTGGCATGGGATGGTCCGTCGTGCGGCAGTTTCAGCGCTTGGGCTTCACCGCTTGTCTGCAACACCAGATGAGGTTCCTTTTCACCAGGGAACCTGTACAGCGCAAAGTCCAGTCCGCTATCCAGCAGTCTTCTCACACATTCTACCATTTCTAGCACTTCTTTCTATGTTCTTTCTTTATATTAGGTGGACCTATTTCCGTACAAATTTATACATATTTTTTGAATGTTCGCTCCGCACAGCCCTATTATTTGACCACATTACCCCAAATGACTGTAAAAACATAATCCCAAATCGATGTGCCAATCGATTTGGGATTATCATTTCATCAGGTTTTGCTCCAGCCCTATGCCTTGTGCCTAGGCTTTTTCCTCTATATACTTCACTATCCACTGGCCTACCTCGCGAGTACCGTATTTGGGAGCGCCTTCCACCTGGATTTCGGGAGTGCGGACGTTCTCTGCCAGGCTGGCATTGACGGCCTCGCGGATGAGGGCGCCTTCTTCCTTCAGGTCGAAGTACTCATAGAGCATGGCCACGGAGAGAATCTGCGCCAAGGGGTTGGCAATGTTCAGTCCCTTGCCCTGAGGCCAAGAGCCGTGGATAGGTTCAAACACCGGGGTGCTGCTGCCTGTGCTGGCGCTGGGGAGCAGGCCCATGGAACCGGTGATAACGGAACCTTCGTCGGTCAGGATGTCGCCAAAGGTGTTCTCTGTTACCATCACGTCAAAGAACTTGGGGTCCTGGATCATGCGCATGGCGGCATTGTCCACGTACATGAAGTCGGTTTCCACATCGGGATACTGGGGTGCTATCTCCTGTGCCACCTTGCGCCACAGACGGCTGGATGCCAGGACATTGGCCTTGTCCACCACGGTGAGGTGCTTGCGGCGCTGGCGAGCATACTGATAGCCTACGTGCAGGATGCGCTCCACCTCGGGACGGGTGTAGTAGTTGGTATCCAGTGCCTCCTCCACGCCATCGGCATTGATAGTAGGTTCCTGCTTCTTGCCGAAGTACATGCCGCCTGTCAGTTCGCGGATGCAGATGAAGTCGGCACCACGCACAATCTCGTCCTTCAGAGGAGACTTGTGTATCAGGCACTCGAAGGTCTCCACGGGGCGGATGTTGGCATACAGGCCCAACTTCTTGCGCATAGCCAGCAAGCCCTGTTCAGGGCGCACCTTGGCGGTGGGGTCGTTGTCAAACTTGGGGTCGCCCACGCTGGCAAAGAGCACAGCATCGGCCTGCTCGCAAATCTGGAAGGTCTCCTCGGGGAAAGGGTCGCCCACCTCGTCAATGGCATGAGCACCACAGAGAGCGGTCTCGTAACTTACCTCGTGACCGAACTTCTTAGCTACGGCGCTGCACACGGCCACGCCCTGCTCCATAATCTCCGGACCTATTCCGTCGCCCGGAAGGACAGCAATCTTCAGTTTCATATACTTTGGACCCCTCACCCCCTTAATCGTTGAACGTTGAACGTTGAACGACGTTCACTGGGGAATTGGGGATTTTATTAAAGGGTTAATATATTTGTTTATGCTTAATATTCATTGTCGTTTGTAACCACTCCCTCCCATAGAGGGGAGGGCTGGGGAGGGGTCTTTCTCTATCAAATTCAACATCTTTATTACAGCCTTTATCGCTGCACCCATCTGGTCGGCATCCAGTCCACGGGTGCGAAGCACCTTGTCCTGCCAGTCCCATGTTATGACGGTCTGCACCAAGGCATCGGTACGTCCGCCGGGAGGAATGCCAACGGTATAGTTGACCAGCCAAGGGAACTCACGGCCAAGTTTCTCGCGATAGATATGACGGATGGCACGCACAAAGGCATCGAACTGGCCATCTCCCGTTGCCTGCTCCTCGTAGGTCTTGCCATGAATCTCCAGGCGCAGGCTTGCCATGGGCTTCAGGCCATAAGCCGTTGTTACCACGTAGGACAAGAGTTTCACATCCTCATCGGCAACACCATGGCGCACGACATCAGAGATGATGAAGGGGAGGTCCTCCTGGGTAACAATCTCCTTCTTGTCGCCAAGCTCTATGATACGGTCCGTAACGAGCTTGGTTTCTTCGTTGCTGAGTTCCAGACCAAGTTCTTCAAGGTTCTTGAGGATGTTTGCCTTGCCGGAAGTCTTGCCCAGGGCATATTCACGCTTGCGGGCAAAGCGCTCGGGCAAGAGGTCGTTCATGTACAGGCCAGCCTTGTTGTCGCCATCGGCATGCACACCAGCCACCTGGGTGAAGACATTCTCGCCAACAATGGGCTTGTTGGGCGGAACTATGATGCCGGAACATGTCTCAACCAGATGCGACACCTCGCCAAGCTGCTCCTCGTTGATATGCGTGTCAAGCGTAGCCTGGTCGGCAAGCACGGCCTGCACGCTTGCCAGGGGGGCATTGCCTGCACGTTCGCCCAGTCCGTTCACCGCCGTATGGATGCCCTTGCATCCTGCGCTGGCAGCAGCCAGCACATTGGCAACGGCCAGGTCATAGTCGTTGTGTGCATGGAAATCGAAATGCGCCTCAGGATAGCGTGCCACCATCTGGCTGACGTACAGGCTCACCTGCATGGGATTGAGCACGCCCAGAGTGTCGGGCAGCATGAAG
>JAZRIA010000296.1:0-18556 GCA_045645045.1 Bacteroidaceae bacterium
AAACAATTACCGCCATTCAGGTGTTGAGTTTGAGCAAGCGTGGCCAATTGGCAGATAAGTTGTTTTCATTGCCATACTTAGATGGTAGCAATAGTTTGTTGCCAGATACCATGCCAGCATCAGTCTTGTATCATACTCCTACGTTGGTATACGGACATTTGCAGGCTATTCCCGTGGGACGTAATTTGAAGGCCTCAGTCTTTTTGAAGAAAGCTTTGGCAAGACGCATGGCTGTTTTGAGTGACACTTCTGCTACATTGGCGGACAGTCTTCGAAGCCAACCCTTGATAGATTATTATCTGTGTGCCCTGTTATTGGATAGGGAATTGCCACGTTTCTCCGAAGAAGTGTTCAGGTTCTATGATAAGGATGAGTTCTTACCGAAACACTATAGCGAGGCCTTATCCATGTACTACACTCAGAATCCTCAAGTTAGGCGTATAGTTGAGAGTTTGCCCACGGATAGTGTTTTCTCTAAGTATACAGAGTTGCAGGAACAATTCAAGGGAAATTTTCCTCTACAACACAAGGCTTGTGTCAGGTCTTATCCTCATACATACTGGAACTATTATTTCTACAGATATAATTAATATAGATAATCCAACATTACTATAAAGTATAAAGATTATGCCACAGATATCAGTTCGAGGTCAGGAGATGCCCGAATCTCCAATTAGAAAGCTTGCTCCTTTGGCCGATGATGCCAAGAAGCGTGGTGTGCATGTCTATCATCTCAATATAGGCCAGCCAGATCTGCCAACTCCGCAATCGGCTATTGATGCTATCCGCAATATTGACCGAAAGATTCTAGAGTATAGTCCTTCACAAGGCTATCTCAGCTATCGCAAGAAACTGGTCAATTATTATGCGTCATACAATATCAATCTCTCTGCCGACGACATCATTATAACAAGTGGTGGTTCTGAGGCTGTACTGTTCTCTTTTCTGGCATGTCTGAATCCAGGTGACGAGATTATCGTGCCTGAACCTGCCTATGCCAACTATATGGCTTTTGCTATTTCTGCTGGTGCACGTATTCGTACCATCTCCACGACAATTGAAGAAGGTTTCTCTCTGCCCAAGGTGGAGAAGTTCGAGGAACTTATCAACGAACATACACGTGCCATCCTAATATGTAATCCCAATAACCCGACAGGTTATCTGTATACACGTCGTGAGATGAATCAGATCCGCGATCTGGTTAAGAAGTATGACCTGTATCTCTTCTCCGATGAAGTGTATCGTGAATTCATCTATACCGGTTCTCCTTACATTTCTGCTTGCCATCTGGAAGGCATAGAGAATAATGTGGTGCTTATTGATTCTGTGTCCAAGCGTTATTCCGAGTGCGGTATCCGCATAGGTGCCCTTATTACTAAAAATCCAGAGGTGCGCCAAGCAGTGATGAAGTTCTGTCAGGCACGTCTCAGTCCTCCACTTATAGGTCAGATAGCAGCCGAGGCCTCTTTAGACGAACCAGAGGAATATAGCCGTGAGGTGTATGACGAGTATGTGGAGCGTCGCAAGTGCCTTATTGACGGACTCAACCGTATTCCTGGTGTATATAGTCCTATTCCTATGGGTGCCTTCTATACCGTTGCCAAATTGCCAGTAGACGATGCAGACAAGTTCTGTGCCTGGTGTCTGAGCGAGTTCCAGTGGGAGGGCGAGACAGTTATGATGGCTCCTGCCTCAGGTTTCTATACTACACCAGGCGCTGGTCGAAATCAGGTTCGTCTTGCTTACGTGTTGAAGAAGGACGACCTCGTGCGCGCCCTGTTTGTTCTGCGTAAGGCTTTGGAGGCTTATCCAGGTCGTACAGAATAGATGGTTCATTGTTTTGATATATGATATGTATTTTGTAGCCAAGAGGATATATCAGGGCGGCGAGGCAGGTCGTGCCTCAGCATCCGCTGTCCGCATTGCCACAGCTGGTGTTGCCGTGGGTATCTTGGTTATGATAATCAGTATATGTGTCACCATAGGTTTCCAGCGTGAGATTAAGGGTAGGGTAGCATCTCTGGTAGGGCACATACAGGTTGTAAATTCGGAAACTCTTTATCGCAATTCTCCTGCTGCGATAGAAGTTTCCGATTCACTCTGTCTGGAAATATCTTCTTTGCCAGGAGTTGCGCATGTACAACGCTTTGCCTTGTGTATGGGCATGCTCAAGACGGACAATGCTTTTCAGGGCATATATTTCCGTGGCGTAGATTCAGCTTTCGATTCCTCTTTCCTGTCAGACAATATGGTTTCTGGCGTTGTGCCATCGTTTGGACGAGGCGATACACCATCCGACAGCATTCTTCTTTCTGCCTCTTTGGCATCGACATTGCAGGTAGAGGTTGGCCAGAAGATATATGCATATTTTTTTGATAATAGTCTTCGAACTCGCCGTTTTGTCGTATCAGGAGTGTTTCAAACTAATATGGCTGATTTCGATGGCAAGATGTGCTATGTGGATATGCGCACGGTTCAACGTTTGTCAGGATGGGAACGCAACCAGTATAGCGGAGCCGAAGTAATCCTGGATGATTTCAGTGCCATGGATTCCGTCAGCACAAGCCTTTCCTCTATGTTTTTCATGAAAGAGGACGCCTATGGCCAGTACTATGCCACACCCCGTGTGGATGATTCGTTTCCACAGATATTTTCCTGGCTCACGTTGTTAGATACCAATGTAGTTGCCATCCTCATCCTGATGATATGTGTGGCCAGCGTGACTATGATGAGCGGATTGCTTATTATCATTCTGGAACGTATCCGCTTCATTGGTGTAATGAAGTCCATGGGTGCGACAGATAGACAATTACGTTCTGTGTTCCTTTATCTGTCTTCCATGATAGTAATACGTGGATTGTTCTTGGGCAATGTCATAGCCTTTGCATTGCTTTTTATACAGAAGGTGACTGGTATCGTTGCTCTTAATCCGGAAAGTTACTATCTGGCACACGTTCCTGTGCATTTCCCCGTATGGAGTATTGTACTTGTCAACATAGTCACGCTTCTTGTCTGTGTGATGGTTCTTCTACTTCCCACTCATATTGTTAGCCGTATTCATCCGGTACGAAGCATCAGATTTGAATGATATGCAGATGAAACTCTCCTGTGAGTAATCATTATAGGGTTTGTTTATAAATAATGATATATTAATCAGAATGAAGTATTACGAAGTCAGATTTCAAATATCGCCCAATTCCGAAGTGGCCACAGATATTCTCAGTGCATTGCTTGCCGATGATGGCTTTGAGGCTTTCGAGCCTTCTGACAAAGGCCTCTTGGCATGGGTTCAGCAGACAATGTATTGCCAGGAGGGTGTAGAACGTATCGTTGGTAACTTCCCTCTGCCAGATACCGATATTATATATTTTGTTTCCGAAGCTCCAGATGAAAACTGGAACCAGCAATGGGAACAGGAAGGTTTCCGCCCGATAGTAATTTCTGGTGAGGATGGAGAAAGCGCCATTATAGTCATACACGATACTGCTCACAACGATGTTCCTCAGGCACGCTACGATATCCGCATAAACCCTTGTCAGGCATTTGGCACAGGTTCTCATGAAACTACTCGTATGATTTTGTGCCAATTGCTCACAATGCCCATGTCGGGCAGGCATGTCGTGGATGCTGGAACAGGTACTGGTATTTTGGCCATTTTGTGCCGAATGCTTGGAGCGGCTCATGTCTTTGCCTACGATATTGATGAGTGGAGCGTGCGCAATGCCCAGGCCAACCTTCTTCTAAATGAAATCCACGAAGTCGTGGAGGTGTATCTCGGGGACAGTAGTGTCCTGCCTATACCGGTATCGGGAGATTCTGTACACGCCAATGCCTCATCATTCTCCCCGACACTTCTCATTGCCAACATCAATCGAAATATCCTGTTGGCCGACATGTCCCGTTTCTCTGCTTGCCTGTCTGAGGGAGGAGAACTGTTGCTGAGCGGTTTCTATACCGAAGATGTACCTGTTTTGCTATCCGAAGCCGCAACTCATGACTTGTATCCCGTCCATCAATGCCAGGATGCCAATTGGGCCCTGCTTTTGCTAAAAAAGGGAAAATCCTCTTAATAATAGGATAATGCCCATTGGCCTTTGTTAGCAATTTGGTATCTTTGACACGTGGAATACAGTAAATAATATAAAATTATTAGAAATATGAAGCACCTGACAATACTATTTGGCACTTTGATGCTTGTTCTTTCTCCTGTTGTCATGGCTCAGGAGGACGATATGTATTTTACCTCCAAGAAGGATAAGAAAGTTTCCAAGGCAGAGAAGAGTACCCACAAGATTGAGGTCGTTTACGAGACAGAGGATCCCTCGGATGCACCTGTATCGCGTGTAGTGGCTTCGGCTCCAGTTTTGGAAACCCGCGATGTGGACGAATACAATAGACGTGGCAAACGCAGTTCTTCCGTTTTGGCCGACACAATTTCCGTTGAGGCGCAGGTCTCAGATTCGCGAGAGGCTCAGACCTACCAGTTATCTGCCCAAAGTCTGTACGACCTGGGATATAGTGATGGATACCAGGAAGGCTTCTCCGATGGCTACGACATGGACTTCTTCTATGGTCTTCGTCTGGCACGTTTCCACGGATGCCATTTCTACGATCCCTGGTATTGGAACCGTGTTTCCTTTGTGTATGATCCTTGGTACTGGGATCCCTGGTATCGTCCCTATTACTATGGCGGATGGTATTCCGTTGGGTGGGGTGTAGGTTATTGTGGCAGTTATTGGAATCCCTATTGGCCAGGCTATTATCCCCACTATCCCCACCATCATCATCATTGGAGTGGTGGAGTGTATTACGGACATGCCCCACGTTTGTCCACATCACGCAATCACGACTATGGGCGTACACGTATTGTGGACCGTAGCAATCGTGTTGGCGATCGCGGACGTTATGATGGACGTACCGGCAGAGGCTCTACCACCAATCGTTCTGTTGGCCGTACCAGCGAACGTACTTCTCGTTTCAATGATCGTGCGGTAGATCGCTATAACCGAGTGACAGACCGTTCCTCGGACCGCATCACTAACCGTTCGGCAAATCGCGTCACCGACCGTTCTTCCGAGCGCACTTCCGAGCGTATGGTAAATCGTTCCACAGAACGTTCTAGCCGTTCTAGCAGCACTACCGTAAACCGTTCTTCTAGTCGTAGCGCCGAGCGTTCTTCCACGTCTTCCCGCATAGGAAGCAGTTCATCTTCCAGAAGTGGCGGATTCGGCTCACGAGGTGGCGGTGGTGGTTCTCGTATCGCTGGAGGCCGAGGCAGATAATCCTCACGTTTCTCACATTACCACAGTTTATTTACAGACAAATCACATACCAGTATTTGCAAATCATACTAGCATTTGAAACAATTATGAAGAAGATACTCGTTTTGGTCATTTCTGCCATCAGTCTTCATGCTATGGCTCAGGACCCTTATCTCAACAATACCATCATCAACACTTCCGATCTCTTCGGCACATCACGTTTTGTGGGTATGGGTGGTGCAATGGGTGCTTTGGGTGCCGACCTCTCCGTCATCAGCAGCAACCCTGCAGGTCTGGGCATGATCAGCAAGAATGAAATGTCGTTTACCGCCGGTGCCTCTTGGCTAGGCAACAATAGTGCTAAGGGAATGGCATCTGGCACTTTTGGCCAGTTTAACCAGATTGGTGCCGTTGCCTCGTTCAAGGGAAGTGGCAAGTTGCGCAATATCAATCTTTCCTTCAATTATCAGAAGAAGGCCGATTACAACAATAGTTTCTTCGGGGAGACCTACACTGCCGCATCATGGGCCGACCAACTCTATGGCTTGGCTGGAGAGGCGTATGACAATAGGGGACTCATTTACAGCCGTCCAGACACATATTATAGCACCTTGTATAATCTGGCCGAGACAAGCGGATTATTCGACGATGTGATAGTTAAAAATCCCGATGACCCAAACAGCACACTTTCCGTATCGCGTGGTTCGCTCAGTGCCTACGAGTTTAATTTGAGTATGAATCTCGAAAACCGTTATTTCCTGGGCATGACCGTTGGAGTGGACAATGTGGACTTCCGCCGTGGTACAGATTATTGGGAACAACGTACTGACGAGTTTGGACAGATTCAAGACTTCGGTTATGCTAACGAGCAGATTATCACCGGCAATGGCTTTAACTTGAAGTTCGGTGCCATTGTACGTCCCTTTGAATCCAGCCCTTTCCGTATGGGCTTCACCGTGGAAACACCCACCTGGTATAACCTTAAGTACGTTGATGACCAGAGCCTCACTACCAAGTACTATTGGGACGATAAGCAAGGCAAAGCCTTTTATGACCCCGCTCCTGGTCAGTACTATACCCATTATGTCTACGATCTCTCCGACTCATATATCAATTTCCTAGAGTACCATATCACCACTCCCTGGAAGGTGCGTGCACAGATGGGTAGTACTGTTTCCACCTGCTTTGCTTGGGGCTTGGAATACGAGTATGCCAACTATCCTGGCACAAGCACAAGGTATCCCTCTTCATATGGCGGAACCACTGTAGACGAGGATTTCAAGGGTATCACCGAGATGATGTTCAAGCCTCAGCACACCCTGCGTGCTGGTATAGAGGTAAAGCCCATCAGTGCCCTGTCCTTGCGTGCTGGCTACAACTACATCACCTCCACCACCACACCAGATTCCTATTGGGATCCCTATTTCTCTGACAATGCCCTGGCATATCCCACAGGTCTTGATTACATGAACCTGTCCGACACCCATATTGCCACCTTCGGTATTGGCTACCGTTACAAGTGGTTCTATGCTGATCTTGCCTACAAGTACCGTCATCAGACGGGCGAGTACCATGCCTTTGACTCTTTCTATAGTAATGTGGAAGAATCTCTTATTCCTGTAGACCTCAAACGTCACAGTCTTATCGCCACCTTGGGCATAAGGTTCTAGTAGGAACAAAGAGTTGTTAAAACGTTATTTCAACAGGGCATTAGCCTTTGTTGATGCTTAAGTGCAAAATATTTAACGTTTGGCTTGTAATACAATAACGATGATCAATTTCATGGCCTACAAGCCAGACAATATTCCCATTTGCCGTATCTATGGCAACAAGTTGTTCTTGTTTACACAACCGATTGACCTTACGGTCGGTTAGATAGTCGCTGATAAGTTTTGTGCCGTTTTTCATACCATATGGTCGGAAACGGTCGCCTAGAACAATATGGCGCAAGGTAAGTGACCCTTTGAGGCAATCTGCATCAATGAAGGCTTGTTTCTTGTTTAGGAAGTCCTTGTGTTCGGGTTTGAAACCGTCAGGGAGTTCCTGGATGAGAAGTTCCGGCATATCAGAATCAGTATTTCCTTTTCTTTCGTCTAAAACCCACTTCCCTCTATCCATCAAAAGAACATGAGTGGCACTTAGCCATGTTCGACCAGTGTATTCAGAATTGTTCTCTCCTTCTTTTGGCCTATGAGCATATATGTCCAGTATTTGCTGGCGGCTGAAACCAAGGGGTGAAAGCCATCTGTGGTAATGCGCCTCTTCCGAATCGGTGTCAAGTTCCATGCGTACATTATGAGCAGTACGTGCCAGACAATCGGTAATTCCAGGATTAAGTTCGCGGAGCATGGGAATGAGATCCAAACGGATGCGGTTTCGGAGTGCATCGCGTTCAAGATTGGTGCTATCTGTAACATACTCCTGATGTTTGGAAGCAAGATAATCGAGAATTTCCTTTTTGGTGAAGTCGAGGAGAGGACGTATTATGCGCAAGCCATTGATGGTACGGTCAGGATGCATGGCGGCCAACCCTTGCAGACCTGTCCCACGGATAAGATTAAGAAGAATTGTTTCTGCCTGATCGTCCTTGTGATGTGCAACGCAGATTGCTTTCGCGTTCAGCTTGAGTGCCTGCTCTGCAAACCATGTATAGCGGAGTTTGCGCGCTTCCATTTCTATACTAACACCATGCTTCCTTGCCAGATTTCTGGTATTAAAGTGGCAAACATCAAGTGGGATGTCGTTTTCGTGGCAGAAGCGGCGGACGAACTTCTCGTCACGTTCGGATTCCTCACCGCGCAGATGAAAGTTGCAATGTAGAGCATGGGTATTCACTCCAGCTTCCTTCATCATCAGTGCAAGGGCAACGGAGTCTGCCCCTCCACTCAGGGCAACAAGGTAGAGTCTGTCTGGGGAAAGTTCTTTGAAAGTCATTGTTAAAGTCTCAATAGGGCACGGGCATTGTTCTTTGCCTCCTGGGAGACATTAGTGCCAGAGAGCATGTTGGCTATTTCAGAAATTCTCTCTTCCTGAGTGAGGTATGTTATGTGACTTCTTGTGACGCTATCAGAGTCTTCTTTCCAGACCTTGTAGTGGTGTTGTCCGAGAGCAGCAATCTGTGGCAGGTGGGTGATGCTTATTACCTGACGTCCCTGCTGCCCCATCTTTTGCATGATTTTCGCCATAGATTCTGCTATATGGCCGGAAACACCGGTATCTATCTCGTCGAAGATTATCGTAGGCAAGGACATAGCACCAGATAGCACAGCCTTTAGCGATAGCATGACGCGTGCTGTTTCACCTCCGCTGGCTACCTGAGATATGCTTTGCATGTCTGAACCGAGATTTGCCGAGAAAAGGAAGTTAACCTTGTCCATACCCCTTGGGGTGGGGGTGTTTGTGGGTGAGATGCATACCTGAAAACGTACATTGGGCATGCCCAGGGTCTTTAGGCTTTTTATGATATCCTTTTCTACTTTTTGGGCAGATGCAGTACGTTTTTCCGTAAGTTTGGCTGAGATATTGTCTACCAACGCACGTGTTTTCTTTTCCTCTTGTTCAAGTTGTTTGAGGTATTCGTCGCTATTGTCCATCATGTCTAAACGCTTTTGCATCTGCTTCATGAGGGAGATTAGTTCTTCGCTGGTGCCCACATGGTGTTTTTGTTCTAATGAATATAATGTGTTCAGACGGGATTGTAGTTCGTTGAGGTGCGTGGGGTCATAGTCTATGCATTCTCCTTCTGATTCCAAAGTGTCGGCTATGTCCTGAAGTTCTATTCTGCAACTCTCAATCCGTTCTGCCAGTTCCTCAGCCTGTGGGAAATAAGTTTGTATAGAAGAAAGCATGTTCCGTACCTGGCGCATTGTGTCTGTGGCCGGAGTCTCTCCTTCTGTCAGAAGACTATAGCCTTGCATCATGGCAGTCTTTATGTCTTGTGCATGTTCCAGTATGTCGCATTGTTGCTGAAGATTCTCATCCTCACCGGGTTGAGGGTTGAAGTTGTTAAGTTCTGTAAGGAGAAAGCGCAGATAATCTTCGTCCTTTCTTCCATTGTCCAGATTGTTTCTAGCCTCGTCCAATGTCTTGATAGCCTGTATCCATTTGCGGTAGGCCTCGGAATAGGAGTTTATAAGTTCAGAAGCATCTGCTACGGTATCCAGCACGGAAAGTTGGAAGTCTTCCTGGCCGAGAAGCAGATTCTGGTGTTGGGAATGAATATCTATAAGCCGGTTGCCTAATTTTTTCAAGGCAGTAATGGTGGTTGGAGTATCATTGATGAAAGCACGGCTTTTGCCGTTGGCAGTTAGTTCGCGACGTATTATACACTCTGATGGGTCGAAGTCCAGATCCTCTTCCTGAAAAAATGTCTCCAAACTATATCCTTCTGGGTTGAAACTCGCCTCCAGAATACACCTTTGTTTGCCTGATTGTATGGCTGAAAGGTCGGCCCTGTCACCGGTCAGCAAGCCTATTGCGCCAAGCAATATGCTTTTGCCAGCACCCGTTTCGCCTGTTATTACGGAAAACCCATCGTGGAAGTCTATGTCAAGACTCTCAATGAGTGCATAGTTTTCAATATGTAGGTGTTTCAGCATTTTGGTTTTGGGTGTTTGTTGTGTTGAGAACTTCAAGTGGTTGGATAGTGCCTATTTCTTGATTTTCTCCCAACTTGTATTTTGGCTTGGATTGATGGCAAACAGGATGTCGTATACACGGAGGCGTTCCTCTTGATTCTCGTGTTTGCTGAAAATGTTTACCAATTCTTCCTTTTTGTATTCTGTAAATAGTTGAGGGACATTGCTCATAGAACGCGCCTGGCGGGCTTGATCCAACAAATCCATACTTTGCACCAAGGCTGTGTGTGCCTTCTGAGTGCTGTCGCAAAGTTGGTCAAGTCCCTGACGGTGATATACATAGTTTAACTGTCGCATGGACTCAAGACTACCATCCATATAATCGTTGAGTAGAGCAAAGCGGTTGTTGCTTTCGTTAAATGCACTCCATCCACTATAACCGAGATTCTGTGCTTTGTTGACTATGTCTTCTGCTGTCTGCAAAACAGAAGTGCCACCCAAAGGAGCAAAGGTATCCATGTCCATGCCGATAAGCAGATGGGCATAGTATGCAAGCAGTGCCATGAGCTGGTTGTCTAGATTGTCGGGATTATACTCTAGCTGGTCAGCGGGGTCGAACTTGAAGTCAAAGTGCTGGTCGCGCGTGTTGTATAGTGCGGATGTATATGAACTTCCCCAAACTGGACGACTGCTGTTCAAAAGCAATGTGCATTCGAAGGATCCATCCTGTGCCGAGTACTTGTCAATGGTTATGTTGAACGTACAATCTATGCGTTCCACTTCATTGTACTTTATGCTGGTCCATTGCTTGGTATTGAGGAATTCCTGCGTTTTCTCCCTAAAGGTCTCGCATGCTTCAGTGTTTGTGTTACCGATTTTTGATGTATTTATGATAACCTTTGCATTGAGTTCCTGCGACATGACGCAAGAGGGCAAGGTCGCAAAGGCTAATATAGCAAGAAGGAATCTCATGGCATTAACCTCCTTATTATTTCTTTGGCAACATCGTCCTTGCTTTGTAGTGGCAAGGATTCCGTATTAGAAGAAGTGATGATTGTGACCTTGTTTGTGTCCACGCGGAAACCAGCACCCGCATCCTGAAGGCTGTTCATCACAATCATGTCTAGATGTTTTCGATGCATTTTTTCTTGGGCATGTGTCAATGCATCGTGGGTTTCAAGGGCAAAGCCGCATAGTTTCTGATTGTCTGTCTTCATATTGCCGATGGCTGCCGCTATATCCCGTGTGGGGTTCAGCCGTAGCACCAGCTGTTCGCCTTCGCGCTTAATCTTCTCTTCTGCACAAGTATCCGGGGTGAAGTCTGCTACTGCAGCACACATTATTCCTGTCGAGCATGTGGGAAAGATAGAGGTTGCCGCATTGTACATCTCCTCTGCACTTTCAACGTGTGTAGTATGCAAGTGGGAGGAATGGGGAAGTTCTATGGAACACGGTCCTAATACCAATTCTACTTCCGCACCCTGAAGGAGACATTCACGGGCAAGAGCAATGCCCATCTTGCCGCTTGAGTAGTTGCCGATGAACCTTACGGGATCCAGTTTCTCATAGGTGGGTCCTGCTGTAATTAGCACACGCTGGCCACACAGACGCCCTTCCCTACGGGCAAAGAAATCCTGGAGTTCCTCGACGATAACCTCGGGTTCCTGCATTCGTCCCTTGCCTTCCAGGGTCGATGCGAGGAAACCGCTGCCCGGTTCTACTATAGTTACACCTCGTTCCTTGAGCAGTTGCAGGTTGTTCTGTGTGGATGCATGAGCATACATGTCGAGGTCCATAGCTGGTGCCACCAGTACCGGTGCCTTCATGCTGAGATAGGTTGTGATTAGCATATTATCTGCTATGCCATGTGCCATTTTTCCCAAGGTGCTGGCGGTACATGGCGCAATAAGCATGGCATCGGCCCATAGGCCAATGTCGACGTGGCTATGCCATGAACCGTCTCTTTGGTTGAAGAATTCGGATATGACTGGTTTGTGTGTCAGGGCACTCAATGTGATGGGAGTGATGAACTCCTTTCGGGCAGGGGTAATTACAACTTGTACTTCCGCTCCCTGCTTTATGAGCAGACGGATGAGCATGCATGCTTTGTAGGCTGCTATGCTACCTGTAATACCTAATACTATCTTCTTACCTTTTAACATTGTATTTTTCTTTGCCGTGTCTTTTTTTGATGGCCAAACGTTATACTTTACATGGAGTATTTGTACTTCAGACGGGTCAATACCTGTTTGGTGTTCATTGTAAAGTCGCTCTGCATCATCCAATTATAATAACTTGGTTCAATCCTTAGTACATCTTTTACCAAGCGACCTTTATGCTTGCCGAAGTTGACTATTTCTTCGCCCTTGTCATTATATGCAAAGCGCCCTGCAAAGTCAACGAAATTATCCCTGCTACTGTATTCTGCCAGAAAACCAATGTCGTTCTGCAAATCATCTGGATAGTGGTCAAGCTGTGCTTCAAGCACCTCCAGAGTTGCTTCTGTGTCTGCTAAAGCAGAATGTGCATTTTCCAGATCTTTGTTGCAATAGAACTTATATGCGGCCACCAGTGTTCTGCGTTCCAGTTTGTGATAAATGTTTTGTACATCCACACGATGTGGAGTGTTGAGATCAATGTTCACGCCAGAACGTATGAATTCCTCAGCCAAAAGGGGGATGTCAAAACGATTGCTGTTAAAGCCGGCCAGGTCACATCCGTCGAATATTTTCTTCAGTTCTTCTGCCTTTTCGCGGAAGGTAGGGCAATCCTTTACATCGGCGTCGTATATGCCATGCACAGAACTGGCCTCTTCGGGAATGTGCCTTTCAGGGTTCAGCCTCATTGTCATTGACTGGCGGTTGCCGTTGGGCTCCAAACGTATCAGGCATATTTCAACGATTCGGTCGGTTGCAACGTCTATGCCTGTTGTTTCCAGGTCAAAGAAGACTATTGGTTTCTTTAAGTTCAGTTTCATAGTAGTATCAATCCTCTACACGCATGGGCATGAGTAGCATGATAAGTTCTTCATTCTCTTTCTCTTGTGCAGGACGGACTAGGCCAGGACGGCTGGGGTCGGCAAGTTCAAGGATAATATTCTCACTATCCAGAATATTGCATATCTCAATCAAGAACTGGCAGGAGAAGCCTATGCTTATGGGATTGTTGTTGTATTCGCAGGTCAGGAACTCCTCTGCACTAGTAGAATATTCGTTGTCTTGACCAGTAAGATGTACGTTGTTGAGACTTAGTTCCAACTTTACAAGGCCACTACTCTGATTGCAGCATACGCTCACACGCTTCAGCGCACTGGCAAAGGCGTGGCGGTCAATTACTGCGTGGTAAGGGTTGCTTGTGGGAATAACGGCATTATAGTTTGGATAGTTTCCTTCTATCAGACGGAAGTGCATAACCATGTCTTCAGTAGAGATGGTGGCACGGTCGTTGGTGTATATGATGTGTATGTTGTTTTCATCCTTGTTAATAACGTTCTTTAGGATTGTTGCCACTTTCTTAGGAAGGATGAAACTGCCGTTGAATCCAGGTGTTATACCACGTACGATGTTCTTTACCAATTTTCTTCCGTCAGTACCGGCAAATATAAGGTGGTCGGGCTTGATGTCAAAATAGATGCCGTTCATGACGAGGCGTACTTCGTCGTTGGCCGTGGCAAAAAGAGATCGGTTGATACCAGAAAGTAACACTTCGGCAGAGAGATTCAATACATTGCCTTCAGTTACAGGGCGTGGGGCAGGGTAGGGCTCTGCACTTTGTGCCATAATAGTAAACTGTCCGCTACCATGCTTTCCACGGAGTTCGAATGAATTTTCATTCAATTCCAATGTGATGGGTTGCTCTGGAATTTCACGCAGACTTTCCATCAGCGTTTTGGCGGGGACACAAAACTTGCAGGGATTACTATGCTCCAGAACAGGAAGGTTGGCTATGTAGCATTTCTCAGAATCACTTGCTGTTATCGTCATCAGACCATTATCATCCACTTCTATCAGGAAGCAATCAAGGATAGGCATAGAATTCTTGCTGGCCAAAACCTTGCTGGCACATGCGAGACGGCTGTTGAGGGCCGAACTGGATATTTTGAAATTCATATTGTAATAATGATTATAATGTTTACGTATTTCATTGCAAATGTACATTTTTATCTTTATAATGCCAAAAAAAGCAATCTGTTTTTTGTGTATGTAGGTAATTTGTGTTAACTTTGTACCAAAATAAAAAGTATATACATTTATGGAATTGATAGGAAAAATCATTCAGGTGCTTCCGGAACGTAGTGGAACATCTGCTCGTACAGGCAGTGAGTGGCGTATGGGTTCATACGTTTTAGAGACAACAACAGATCGTTTTCCCCGCAAGATGATGTTTGAGGTCTTCGGTTCGGACAAGATGCAGCAGTTTAATATCCAGGTTGGCGAAATGGTTCGTGTCAGTTTTGATATAGACGCACGCGAATATCAGGGACGTTGGTATAATAGTATTCGTGCTTGGAATGTTGATCGCAATCTTGCAGACCCAATGACGCAGATGCCTATGGGTGCTCCCGACACGACTCCATTTGGAGTGTCTTCAGCAGTTCCAATGCCAACAGCAGCACCACAGGAGGCAGCTCCATTTACTTCCACAGGTGCTGAGGATTTGCCTTTTTAAGGTAACGCTACACAAAGTTATGTATTCTGAAATCATAAAGGAGGATGTGCTCAAAAGGCATGTCCTCTCTTTTTGTCGTATATAATTCAATTATAAATACTTATTGCTGTAGTATGATAATGTGCCAATATGGTATGGATGCTTTGTGAGGCTTATCATATAGATTTCCGTTATATAACCGCTATTCACTAATTGCTTTATAAATTCGCTAAATAAGGCAGACATTTCTCGCGAGATGTCTGCCTTTGGTGGTGTTTTGGTGCTATTGGTAATATAACTTGCTCTTATAGCTGTTGTTTCTTAGCCTCACGACGATGCACACGAATCATCATTGATCGTTTGCCGAACGATTACTGATGGTAAAGTTTACCATTATTGATGACAAAAATGATGTATTATGTATTTATGTAACTGGTTTAGTGCATAAATACTTGGTGTACCATGTCTACTTACCTTATTTATGGTTCTTCAACAAGAATGATAAGGTTTCTGCTTTTGCTCTTTCCATAGCTTCAAAATATATGGAACAATCATCTTTAACGACACAATGCCTGGCGAACGATGCACCTAATGCAGATGCCATTTTGTTAGGATCAGGCTTGTAGCCTACCCTGGGCAAATCCATCCTGTCGGCATCAAAGCATGCATCAATTGTTGGTATTCCCGTTCTCTCTTTTAATGAATGTTCCAAACAAGCTCTCCTGAGCATGCAGAATTCCTCGTTGGTAAGTTTGGACAATAGGTTTTGTCTGATATTGTCCAGATTTTCTGCTGCTCTCTGTCCATGCTCTAAATCCCAACCGTCGCTAAGACGTTTGTGGTCGTGAAGATATGCAAACAAGCGAACGACCGTAGTATTAACCTCATCAGTAGCCAATAACAATCCATTCCTTTCTACACGCTTCCAATGCTCTATGCCATGGATGGGACCTAATTGCCAATCCTTGCTTACATAATCAATGATAGGTTGTATGTCGATATTGGTACCCATACAATTATCTTCTTTGCAATAGAACAACATTTTCCACATGTTGTGTATGCGGGAACATGTCAACGGGCTGGATGTGCATAACCTTGTATTGTGGGTCAAGTAGCTGCAAGTCTCTGGCTTGGGTGGCAGGGTTGCAACTCACGTATACAATCCTGTCGGGGTTGGCAAAGAGTATGGTGTTAACCACATCCTCATGCATACCTGCACGTGGAGGGTCGGTGATTATCACATCGGGGCGTCCGTGCTTTTCTATGAACTGCTTGTTCAGGATGTCCTTCATGTCGCCGGCATAGAATAGGGTGTTGTCTATGCCGTTCAGTTCGGAGTTCACCTTGGCGTCCTCGATGGCCTCTGGCACATATTCAATGCCTATGACCTGACGGGCCCTTTTTGCCACGAAGTTGGCTATGGTGCCGGTACCAGTGTAGAGGTCGTATACAAGTTCGTTGCCCGTCAGCCCCGCAAGGTCACGTGCCACCTTATATAATATATAAGCTTGTTCTGTGTTTGTCTGATAGAAACTCTTGGGTCCCACTTTGAAGCGCAGTTCCTCCATGTGCAGGAAGATATGGTCGGTACCCGAAAAGGTTTGCACGGGCAGGTCGCCAAAGGTGTCGTTGAACTTCTCGTTGTTCACCCATAAGAGCGAAGTTACCTCGGGATAGTTCTGTCTGATCCACTCCATAAGATCCATGGCCTGCTTGTGCTCCTGCTCGCTCTTTATGCAGAATTGCACCAGCAACATAACTTCGCCACTATTGCTCATTCGGAGCATGATGCTGCGCATGAGTCCCACATGCTCGCGGGCGTCGTGGAAGGCCAGTCCGTTCTCGTAGCAATAATCGCGGATACCATTGCGTATGCGATTGTTTAGAGGGGCCATCAGGTGGCATTCCTCTATGGGCAATATCTTGTCAAAGGCACCACTGGCATGGAAACCCACGGCACCGGGTGCATCCTCTGGAATCTCGGTGACATGGGGTGTCAAACCTTCGGGATGCTGGTCGGCAAACACCTTCCACACCTTATTGGCGAAACTGAACTCCACCTTGTTGCGGTACTCCTCCGTCAGTGCCGAACCTAGGATGGGAGAGCACTCGGGCAACTCTATCTTGCCAATACGAGCGAGGTTGTCCATCACCTGACGTTGCTTCCAGTAAATCTGCTGGTCATAACTGAGGCATTGCCATTTGCAACCGCCACACACTCCATAATGCGGACATACGGGCTTATGCCTGTGCTCACTCATCTTGTGGAAACGGAGCACGGTGCCCTCCATGAAATGATGCTTCTTGCGGGTGACTCTAACATCCACAACATCGCCGGGAACGGCGTACGGAACAAAGAGAACCATATTGTCTATTCGAGCCAAGGATTTGCCCTCGGCGGCAACATCGGTTATCTCTATCTGTTCCAAAATGGGAAGTTCCTTTCTTTTTCTTGCCATAATATTAATAATGTTTGATGCAAAATTACACTTTTTTATCGAATTAATTAAGCATTTACAATGTCTTTTCAATATATATTGCTATATTTGCATGACGAGAAAATATAATTAACCCTATTAAATAACAAAATCACATGAGTCAGAAAAGAGTTTATACCTTCGGCAATGGTTTGGCTGAAGGTAAGGCAGACATGAGAAATCTGCTCGGTGGCAAGGGCGCAAACCTTGCTGAGATGAACCTGATTGGCGTACCCGTACCTCCAGGTTTCACCATCACCACTGATGTATGTAACGAGTACTACGAGGTAGGCAAGGAGCAGGTTGTTGCTCTCTTGAAGGACGACGTAATGAAGGCCGTTGCAAACATCGAGACATTGATGAACTCTAAGTTCGGCGATGTTGAGAATCCCTTGCTCGTATCAGTTCGCTCTGGTGCTCGCGCTTCTATGCCCGGTATGATGGACACCATCCTGAACCTTGGTCTTAATGACGAGGTTGTAGAGGGTATGATTCGCAAGACCGGCAATGCACGTTTCGCATGGGACTCTTACCGTCGTTTCGTTCAGATGTACGGCGACGTTGTTCTTGGCATGAAGCCCGTAAACAAGGAAGATATCGATCCATTCGAGGCTATCATCGAAGAGGTTAAGGAGGCTAAGGGCGTTAAGCTTGACAACGAACTCGAGGTTGAGGACCTCAAGGAGCTGGTTAAGAAGTTCAAGGCTGCCGTTAAGGAGCAGACCGGCAAGGACTTCCCCAACGACTCTTACGAGCAGCTCTGGGGTGCCATCTGCGCTGTGTTCGACAGCTGGATGAACGACCGTGCTATCCTCTATCGTAAGATGGAAGGCATTCCCGCAGAATGGGGTACCGCCGTTAACGTACAGGCAATGGTATTCGGTAACATGGGCGACACCTCTGCAACTGGTGTATGCTTCAGCCGTGATGC
Organism: Bacteroidaceae bacterium; assembly: GCA_045645045.1. GTDB lineage: Bacteria > Bacteroidota > Bacteroidia > Bacteroidales > Bacteroidaceae > Physcousia. Next base: position 17,894 of record JAZRIA010000296.1, read on the forward strand.
TGGTAATGGTGAGAACCTCTTCAACGGTGAGTACCTTATCAATGCACAGGGTGAGGACGTTGTTGCAGGTATCCGCACACCTCAGCAGATTACCAAGATCGGTTCTCAGCGTTGGGCCGAGCGCGCAGGTATCTCAGAGGAAGAGCGCGTAGCAAAGTATCCTTCTATGGAAGAGGCTATGCCCGAGATCTACAAGGAACTCGACATGCTCCAGAACAAGTTGGAGAACCACTACCGCGACATGCAGGATATGGAGTTCACCGTACAGGAGGGCAAGCTCTGGTTCTTGCAGACACGTAACGGTAAGCGTACCGGTTCTGCAATGGTGAAGATCGCCATGGACCTCGTTCGCGAGGGTCTTATCGACGAGAAGACCGCTTTGAAGCGTTGCGAACCCAACAAGCTTGACGAGCTTCTGCACCCCGTATTCGACAAGGCTGCTCTGAAGAGCGCTAAGGTTCTTACCCGTGGTCTTCCCGCATCTCCCGGTGCTGCTACAGGTCAGATAGTATTCTTCGCTGACGACGCTGCAAAGTGGGCCGAGGATGGCAAGAAGGTTATCATGGTTCGTATCGAGACCTCTCCCGAGGACCTCGCAGGTATGGCCGTAGCACAAGGCATCCTGACCGCACGTGGAGGTATGACCTCTCACGCTGCCGTTGT
>JAZRIA010000297.1:0-15427 GCA_045645045.1 Bacteroidaceae bacterium
AATAATCAAAGTTGCGAAGTTTGGCTTTAGAAGATAATTTCAATAACACCTTTTTCGGTAAAATCCTTCCTCACACCACCGCTGTGGCGACGGAATTCAGGGCAAAGGTAATACTATTTCCCTAGACTACAAAACAAAACCGGACTTTGTTGCATAAACGCTAATCATTCAAACTCCCACAAATATTAAGGCTAATACAAACAGAACGAGGCACAAGCCCCTTCGCATGTGGGGGGGGGATGTGCCTCGCTTGTCTGTTTGTGCAGAATGAGACTGGGTGAGAGCCTATTCTGTTTTATGTCCGTTCATCATCTCCTCCAGCAATGCCAGTTTTTCCTCGACGAACTCGGTGTCGAAGTCCTGTGCCTTCATGTCCTGAAGGAGGGACTTGGCCTTTAAATCCGCCTATTTGTCAGCAAGTTAGTCTTCAGGAACGAAAGCAGGGCAACATGGCATAGTTTTCATTTCATACACATACCCCACAACTTCATACAACGGGCGGGGATATTCTTGGCGTTATATGAATCATGCCCTACCTTTGCATCGTCAAAACACACTAAAACACAATTGATATGATCAAGAAAATGCTTACCGTTGTTGGTATCGCGCTGCTTGGGCTTACATTTTGGCCGGCGGTCTTTGCGGAGTAAAAAGAGAATCACAAACAGAAATCTTTATATCACAATACTTAAATACATTAAACATGAAAAAGGCTTTAATCTGGATAGCAGGCGCACTTGTTCTTGTCCTCCTTAGCCAAATGCTATTCATATCCAAGATAGACAAGACCATCGTAGAAGAGACGTACCAGTATTGCAAGAAAAACGGCTATAGTACCGACTACTGCTTCTTTGTTGACTTCTCGAAACCATCTGGCATAAACCGTTTCTTCATTTACAGTTTCAAGGAGAAGAAAATCATACACCGAAGTTTGTGCGCACAGGGAATGGGGCCAAACTATAACATCTTCACGTCCAAGTTCAGCAATAAGATAGGAAGCAACTATTCGAGCCTGGGCAAATACAGAGTGGGGGCATTGAGAAAGATGTACACCGCACAATGGTGCGACCCAAAGGGGTATAACCTGTATGGACTGGACAGCACCAACTCAAATGCCCTGGCGAGAGGAATTCTGATTCACAATGGAAATCCGGAGATACAAACCTATCCCCTGCCCTGCCTGCCCGTCAGCCACGGCTGCTTCGCCGTTTCCAATTCCATGATGGAGCACATCAAAAACACCAAGAAGAAAACCCAGAAACCCATTCTGCTTTACGCCTACAAATGATTGTGAAGCAAGAGAAAGGAGAAAGGAGAAAGGAGAAATCTGCGAGTAAGCGAGAGCAATCAAACTTGTTTGAATTGCCGAGCGTGAGCAGATTCAAGACCGCAAAGCGGGATTAAATCAGAAATCAGAAATCAGAAATAGAATAAATCATGAAGAAAGCCATCGTTTATTTAGGAGTATTGGTATTGCTATACATAGGCACTCCTTTTCTGGTAACGAACTACCCTCTTGACATGAAGAGAGCGGCAAGATTTGCCACCGAGAATGCCGCGCCAAAGTCCAAGACCTGTTGCGCATGGTATGTTATGCGTGCGCTGCAGGAGGGCGGATGCCCCATAAGCATCTATCCAGCATGGGCATACAAGTATGTCCTGCCTTTGCACGGATTCAGAGAAGTAGGCAAAAAGAACTATTCGCCCAAAACTGGCGACATAGTGGTTATAGAACGCAGCAAAAAGCATATCTGGGGACACATAGCCATATATAACGGCAAAATATGGGTATCAGACTTCAAGCAAAGGAGCATGAACGTTTATAAAAGGACATATCCCTATAAAATCTACAGGCACCGTACGCTATGCCCTTAACCCACTGAAGCACAGCCTCATCTCACGGCATCTGGTACCATGCATAGCCGAAGAAATGTTGCAGGCAAAAACAACAATCCGCAGACACTTGCCATCACACTGGAGTGCCTGCGGATTGTGTATATGCTAATATCTAACGCTGGCCAACAGCCAAGCCTTATCACAGAATAACCTTCTTGCCATCGCGGATAAAGATACCCTTCTGTGCCTTCTGCACACGACGGCCTGAGAGGTCGTAGATTTCAGCTTTCCGCTTTCCGTTTTCCGTTTTCACCTCGTCTATGCCTGTTTCATCGCCAGGGAGAACCAAGGAGATGCTCTCAGGGGAAGACTCTGCATCCACGCGCAACCAACTGCTATGGGCGGGTAGAGAGCGTTGCTCTGCAGACAGGAGGCGGAAAGAAACCTGGCCATTCTCGCACATCAGCACATAGGCTTGTGTCTGGGGAGATACCGAGCTGGCAAGTACGGAGGGCTGAAGGAGATTGTTGGCGTAACCGTATCCCGTCTCGGATATCTGCATCTCCAGCGTTTCCTGTGCCGTGCCACGAAGCAGCATACCAGTGTTGGCCGCCACTACGGTGCCAGGGCATACGGCCTTCAGCGAAAGACTGGCATTGGCAGGATTATATGCCTCGGCCACGTATGCCGTGCATCCCTGTGGTATGCAGACGGGCACTCCGGCCGAGAATGCAGCCCAGCCATCGGCATTCATTTTCACAGGCAGAGTAAGAACCTGCACGCAACGGAAGTTGTAGGCTTTGGCCTTTTGAGCCGAGGTCTTGGCTCCAGTGGTATTGGGGGTGGAGTCTTCGTTGTAGAGTCTGAGATAGTCCGTGCCAGCGAAGACGATGTTGTATCTGTAGGCCTCCTGGGCAAGACTGGGGGTGATGGCTACTGCCGTGCCTGCCTGTTCTGTATCAGCCAATACAGCACCCTGGAGGTATTGTCCACGGTCGTAGGAAAGGAGCTGGCTGGCATCGTAGTAGAATACGGTATTGCCTCCCTCCTGAGTGGTGCTGAATGTCTGGGGGGATGCGGCATCGGTACTGAGGTAGCGGTTCATGATGGTGTTCTGGAAACGGTAGTATCTGCCCGTCTCGGGTATGCGCTGCACGGGTATCTCCTTCTTTTCGCTGACAAGGTGTATCTGTCCGGAAGGAGCCTCATCGGACAGGGCCATGAATCCATTGGGGATGTACTCCACGAAGGGTGGATACGGTGTTCCCTTTTCGAGGCGGAACTCCTTGCGTCCGACGCTGATGCCCAGATAGTAGAAATCGTACACGAGAGTGCCTGTTTCGCCGTCCTTGAGGTTGGGGTCCTGTTCTCCGGCCAAGGCCCAGAATGATGCGCCATTGCCCGTGCCATGGGCAAAGAGGCGGGTACGGGTGGCATTGCTGACATTGTTGTTGATGGCATTTCCCGAAGTGCTGTTGTAGCACATGGCAACATAGCCGGGAGAGGTGGTAGTGTCGAAAGCCCATGCCGTCTTGGAAGTGCTCAGGGTCACCATAGTTCCGCTATTGCCATTTTCGGCATAGAGATACTTTCCGCTAACGTTGCTACGGATGTAGAACTTGTTGCTGCCGGCCGACTCCAGTGTCCACTTCGTGCAGGCAGAGCCCTGTCCGTTCAGTGTGCCGTCCTCGTCGGCAAGGCACTGACCGCGGTCGGCGCTCTTATTGGTAAAAGTAACCACGCTGCCGTCTGCTATGGGCGAAGACGGAGCCTGGCGGGGTACGTAGCCCTCCATCCAGTGACGGGCATAGATGTACTGGCCGAGGTCCAGCATCTTGGTGTCCACGGTCATGCGCTTCACGAAGGAAGGCCAGCTCTTCTGCTCCTGTGGTGTCCAGCCGGCTTCGGCAATGCACATGAGGCGTGGCAGGGCCAAATACTCCAGATACTCGTTGCTGCTGACATGCTCTGCCCAGAACGTGCCCTGCACACCAATATAATACTTGGCAGCCTGAGCAGACACGCCCGAGGGAACGGGCACGTAGTTGTAAGTGGCCGCCACATTGTCGTTGCCATAGCCGGCACCAGTGGGCTCTCCATAGTCGTTGCTCTGGCGGCGGTTAATGTAATAGCAGCCGCTTCCCCACTCCGTGATGATTGCATTCAAACCGAGAGAAGCAGCCTTAGCTGCACCGCTCTGGCAGGGATTCCAGCACATGATAGTGGCACCGGACTTCTTCATCAGTTCCAGATCGGCACCATTGTCCGTGATACTTTCATTCCAGCAGAAAATCTTCTTGCCAAGAGTACCGAGATGCTCGTTTATCTCACGTATGAACTCGGTTTGCAGGGCACGGTAACTGCTCTTGCCCAACTGGCGGAGCTTCTCCTTGCACTGGGCATTGCTCTCCCATTGGGTAGTGGGGCACTCGTCACCTCCGATATGGAAATATGGGTATGGGAAAATATCACACAGCTCGGTGATGATGTTCTTGGCAAACTGGACGGCCTCGGGGTTGGCCACGTTCAGCACATCCTGGCTGACACCACCGTTTATCCACACCTCGGGAGCCCAATCGGGATGACAGGAGTACTGGGGATAGGCATGCAGAGCGGCAACAAAATGTCCGGGCATGTCCACCTCTGGCAATACGTCGATGTGGCGCTCAGCGGCATAGCGCACCACGTCGCGCATCTCCTCCTGGGTGTAGTAGAATGGTCCGTACTTGCGGTTGGTCTGCGCACCCTCGCCTGTCCAGTAGACCTGTCCGTTTTCCTCCACCTTGGTAATAGGAGTATCGTAACTGCTCCTGCGCTCGGCACCAATGGTGATGAGTTTGGGATATTGCTTTATCTCGGCACGCCATCCCTGGTCGTCGGTCAGATGCCAGTGGAACACGTTCATCTTGTAAATGGCCATCAGGTCGAGCATCTTCTTTATCTGCTCCACGGTGAAGAAGTGACGGCTCACATCGAGCATGAAGCCACGGTAGGAAAAGCGGGGCTCGTCCTCAATGCGGCACACAGGAAGTGCGTAGGTGGCACCAGGCTCACCCTCCTGTCCCAAAATCACATGGGGAGGCAACAGACGCATGAGGCTCTGGATGGCATAATATGCACCATCCTGACCGGAAACCTGTATCTTCACACCCTCGGCGGTTATGTCCATGACGTAGCCTTCTGGAGCGATGTCAGCATTCTCGCTGATGCTGATGTCTGCACCGGCAGAAACGGCCTGGCAGGAAAGACCCGTGGCCTTGCCAATGGTGGCCATAAAACGTGCCACATCGGCCAAGACAGCATTCTGAGCATCCTTCTGCGAGAACTGTCCCACAGCAATGGTTAAGCCGTCATTCAGAACAAACTCGCCATCGCCGACTACAGCCGACTTAGGTGCCGGAATAAGACTCAACGACTTCTTCTGCCCCACCTTGACATCCTCCACGGCATATATCTTCAGGCGTCTGGAACCGTTTGGAGTGGTGGTACCTGCCCACGTAGTAGGATTGGCTCCGTTGGCGGTCATGTCTATGGCCTGGCCGTTGGAGTTGAGAATAGTCAGATAACCATTGGAGTCGAAATGAATGGCATTTGCCTGCTCCGTGGACGACATACCTATGGCACTGCCGTTGGAGGACCCCAGATTCATGTTCTTGCCCGTGCCAACATTAACTATCACCCAGGCATTGCCACTGGCCTTCAAGGTCCAAATGTGCGAAGCCGTGGATTCGTCGGCAGAAGGAAATGAAGCGCTGCCCTTCACCTGACCGCCATTGTCATAAAGATAATACTCTCTGGAACCTTGGTCTATACCAGAAATCACATAATAGGTGTCCGCCTTGACAGACCCCTTCACCTGAGACCCTTTCCTGACCGACATATACTCTGAAACGAGCACATCGGCACTGGCAGATGAAACCACCGCCACAAGGAGGGAAATTAGAGTAAAAAGTTTCTTCATTGTGCTTTATTGTTTGTAATATTATGCAATTCTGCATCAAATATACTGATTTTTTCTCACATAAGCTCCATACACCTACTAATAAATCATCTCTACAGCCTCCTCCTCCCCTGCTCTCCCTTGCACAAGAAGAATAGCTTTTTCAATGACCCATGCTGATACCGAATGAGACTTTCGCACAAAAAAATTAAAAAACTTTGCAAAACATTTGGTAGTTTCAAAAAAACACCATACCTTTGCACTCGCAAAACAACAAGAACAACAAACAATGGTGCGGTAGTTCAGTTGGTTAGAATACTAGCCTGTCACGCTAGGGGTCGCGGGTTCGAGCCCCGTCCGCACCGCAAACGAGGAGAATCAGCAATGGTTCTCCTCTTTCGTTTAAATGCGTTACACCTTATTATATATAACTATGGATAGCAAGAAGAAATTCTATCTGGAAGCCCCAGTGAAGGTGCACACCTACGACACCGACTTCATGGGCATAGTAAGCAACACCGTCTACCCCAAATACTTCGAGGACCTGCGAAACGCCATCCTGGCCCAGTACTTCCCTCTGGAAGAGATGATGAAGGAGCACAACACTCCCATCCTGGCCGAGACGCACATCATGTACAAGCGCCCACTCACCCTGGAAAGCAAACCCACGGGCAGGATAAACGTAACACTGACCGGGGCAAGCCGCTGGGAGGCGGAAATAGAGATAGCGGAGGGCGAACGCATCTACTGCACCGCTCACCAGGTGGGCTACTACTTCAACATGGACAGGAACAAGCCCGTGCGCTTCCCCAAGGAATTCCTGGATTACTACGAAAGCATCTAAACCATACAGAGAAAGCATACCTACAGCGAGGCACTACCCCACCAGAGGCTATGCCTCTACCTTTTTAGCAGCTCAATACAGCACATCTAGTAATTTTTTGCCACGTCTTTGCAATATTTAACATGCGCACAACCATACATTAAACTATATTTCTATATATTTGCAACGACTACAAACTAATAACACAATAAATAGACATGAAGAAAAACTACTACATCCTTTCACTTGCATTGGCAACAGGCCTCCTGGCCAGTTGTTCAAATGACATCAACGGCACAGGCGACATCATCCCCAACGAGTCCACCGAACAGCCTGTGACCAACCTTACCCGTGCCTTCCCCGAGGACGACGGTGCAAAGTCACTGCCTGGCATGCCTGCCGAGAGGCTCCTCCACATACTGCAGGGTGCCGACAGCGCTTTCTTCCAAAGAATGGGCAACTTCAAGGTTCCCACAGAAGAACAGCTCCAGGAAATCAAGGCCTTTACCGATGAACTGGTCAAGGACGCCACAACCGATGCACGAGTTTACCGCCTCATCTACAACTACGTAAGACAGAACGTGAAATATGCCGACGGCTACGTGAGCAACGAGCCATACGACGTGTTCAAGAACAAGAAGGCCGTTTGCCAGGGCTATGCCAACCTGCTCAATGTGATGCTCCACACCCAGGGAATCCCCGTTATCAATGCCAACGGCTGGCTGAACAGCGGTGCCTTCATGGGACATGCATGGAACTATGCCTACTATAGCGGAGCATGGAGACTGAGCGACCCCACAAACAGCCTTGAATACAAGGCCGAGGAACTGGACAAGTACCAGCAGATGTTCATCCCCGTATCTGCCGACGGCAACTTCCTGGAGACAGAGCTCTACTCCTACAACTACGACAAGGAGAAGCTGAACCTGAATGCCGTGAACATAGCAGGGGATGCCTTCGTGGTACCCTCCAGCGTGACACTGAACAATGGCGAGAAGTACAAGATTGACTGCTTCAGCCCCACAAAGGATCTGCCCGAGAACGTGAAGGAAATATACATTGGCAAGAACATCATCAGCCTTGGTCAGGATGGTATCTACGGCTTGAAGACCCATGCCCCCAATGTTGAGGAGGCACACGTGGATCCCGAAAACCAGGTTCTGAAGAGCTACAAGGGTGTTGTGTACGACAAGTACAGCACATCTCCCCTCTACATCCCCTCTGCCAAACTTTGCGTAGAACTGATTCCTGCCGAGGTTTATGGCAAGGAGACAATGACCGGTCATCAGAACGTACTGGAGGTAATATTCCCCGCCGGAACCAAGAAGATTGAGGCCTGGGCTGTGGAGAATTGCCCCAATCTGCTGGCTGCATACATTCCCGTTGGCACAGAAGTTGACGAGAAGGCCTTTACCGGTTGCCACACCGACTTCCAGATCATCTGGGAAGACCAGACCGGCATCAAGGACGTTATCGCCGATTGATAAGAACATACCTTAATATATAGCAACGCCCCGAGGATATCACATCTTCGGGGCGTTTCTTTGGGGGACCCCCTCAATCCCCCTATAGGGGGAGGAGAGTAACGGTCCCCAGCCAGTCCGCGCGTCGCAATGGATATTGCTCCCCTCATGGAGCACAGATTGACATTCAGTCAATCCTCCAAGGACTCCATTCGCCACAAGGGAGGGGAGTATAATGTCCTGCTGATGTGGGGGCAAGTCGGTTGTAACCACTCCCTCCCCCTGTGGGAGGGTTGGGGAGGGGTCCGTGGGTCCTCCGTTCGTCCCTCACTCCGTCTTTATGCTTTCCACCGGATTGCGGCGTGCTACGGAGAGGGTGTGCCAGCAGATGGAGAGGAAGGCTATGAGCAGGGTAACGAGCACAGAGACGAGGAGCAGCCACCAGGGGAAGCCGATACGGTTGGGGAAGAGTTCCAGATACATTTGCGAACCCTTGATGGCCAGGGGGGCGGACAATACGGCGGCCAGAAGACAGAGCAGGAGGAAGGGGCGTGCCAATTGCCATGAGGCACTCGCCACCGATGCACCCATCACCTTGCGGAGGGCTATCTGCTTGCTCTGCTGCTCGGTGTAGGAGATGGACATGGCAAAGAGGCCAAGGGCGGAAATCAGCACGGAGACGAACATGAAGCACAGAACTATCAGGAGCAGGCTCTCCAGTTCCTCCATGGGTTCGGCAAGGATGTCGTCCACGGTGCGGATGTCGAAGTCCTTTTCTACTCCGCATGCCTCCTTCGTTACAGCACGGCATGTTTCCTGCATCTGTTTGATACTTTCCTCCACGTCCTTCATGCCTTCTTCGGAGAATTCCACCATCATGCGTGCGGAACGGGAGGGGTTCATCATTACGGCAATGATATTGTGTCCGTCGGCCATGGAGTTGCCAACGACGGGATTAAACGAGCGATAGTCCTTGATAACACCACAAACGGGATAACTGGCCGTGCCCGATATCTGACCGCCTACAAGGGGATTGTCGGCACTTACACCATACCTGTCGCGCGTGTCCTCTGTAACGTAATGCTTGCCGTCTTCGGGGGCGCTGTACTGCTCCACTATCTCGAAACCGAGCATGCTCATGCAGGTTGTATCCATTGCGGAATAGAAGGTCCACGAAGACACAGGTTCATCACCACTACCCTTTTCCTGCACTCCGTTTGTCTGACATTGCCATGGCATGTTCATTGCCCACCCTATGCGCTTTACTTGTGGCATGGCCAACAGACGGTCGCGGACAGGAGTCAGTTGTTCCACATTGAAAGAATACGTATAACACTCTATCTCCGCCAGCCCTTCCGTACGATAACCCATGGGCAGGGTGGCCAGATGGTGCATCTGTGCAAGCATGACGAGGCCTATGGCTATGAGGGTGGTGCTGATGAGGTTCTGCACAACGATGAAGACACGGCTCAGGCACATCTTGCCCTGGAAACGGAACGAACCCTTCACCACATCAATGGGCTTGAAGCGAGCCACTATCACCGCAGGAATCAAGCCTGCCACCAACGACACCACCAGAAGCAGGGCTACGGCGGCCAGAATGGAGAAGAAGTCGTCAAAGAGGGGTATTTCCAAATCCATCAACTCCTCAAACCACGGGCGCATAATCAATGCCACCATGCATCCGAACACAAAGCACCCTGCCGTAAACACCAGCGACTCCAACAGGTTGCGCCCCACGGCCTCTGCCATGCTATCGCCCAAAAGGCGGCGTGTGGCTATTTCCTTGGCACGCTTGCCAATGAGGGCCGTAGTGAGGTTGACGTAGTTGAACATGGCAGACACAAGGAGCACCAATGCCACGCACACCAGTATCCACACCATGATGCTATCGCTATGCCGGAAGCCTGAGTTGGTGGCAATGTTGGAGAAATAGAATTCGTTCAAAGGGATAAGCGACACTCCGCCCAGGAAACTTCCATCCTTGGGTTCGCGTGTCCAGAACATGTTCCAAACCTCCATATACTTATCCAGCAAGGCTTCCTTTACCTCCTCCACGGATGCACCCTCGTTCAGGGTGACGAAGGTAACGATGGAACCGAAGTTGTCCAACCAGCTACGGCTTTGCTCCTCCACGAGCATGGAGTAGAATATCTCCGAACGTGTAAAGATGTCATCCTCGTCAAAAGTCTCCATCACACCAACGATGGTCAGCGGTTCCTCCTGCCCCAACAGGGTTATGGTCTTGCCTATGGCGTCCCCGTCGGGGAAGGCCCTTTTGGCGAACTCCTCGCTTACGAGGATGTCCGTGGGCGAAGCCAGCACCTTCTTGCGGTCGCATCCGCGCAGGTCATAGTCGAAATACTGAAAGAAAGTGGTGTCCAGGGCCATGGCATTGGTGGAGAAACTGTTATCTCCCACCTTCACGTCCCACGGACGTATGCCGCCCACACGTGTGTAGCCCTTTATCTGCGGTATCTTGGGGCATATTTCGGGGCCCGTGCCCACCGTCAGGCCTGCCAAACTGTGCGAGCCCATCACATAGAGCTTGTCCGCCATGGCTTGTGTCTTGCCCACCATATATTCTGTACGTGCATGCGAGGCAAGCAGGATTACAAAGCCCAGGGCCACGGCAAGGCCGAATACCTGTATGGCGGTGTATAGTTTGTTGCGCTTTAGAAAAACGAAATATGATTTCATGTTGTAATTGTATTATTTATGTAACAACTGCTAACGTCATCAACCACTTTCTCTCCCTGAGACAGGGAGAGTACCCCGAAGGGGGGAGAGGGTGGATAAAACAGGGAAGGCCGGGATGGGTCTCCCTCTCTATAGCAACCCGTTCATATTCTCCACCACCTGACCGTCGAAGAGGTTGATGACACGGTGGGCATGTGTGGCATCCTTTTGCGAGTGGGTCACCATCACTATGGTAGTGCCCTCGGCGTTCAGTTGGGAGAGCAGTTCCATTATCTCCTGTCCGTGCTTAGAGTCGAGGTTACCCGTAGGCTCGTCGGCCAGGATAAGGCGTGGCTTGCCCACCACGGCACGTGCTATGGCCACACGCTGCTGCTGACCGCCCGAGAGCTGCTGGGGATAGTGCTTGGCACGATGGCTCATGTTCACACGGCGCAGGATGTCCAGCACCCTCCGCTTGCGCTCGGCCTTGGACACGTCGAGGTATTTGAGCTGGAGTTCCACGTTCTCCTCCACGGTGAGTTCGTCTATGAGGTTGAAACTCTGGAACACGAAGCCTATGCGTCCCTTGCGCAGACGTGTGCGCTCGCGTTCCTTCATATTTGCCACCTCCTCGCCATCGAGCATGTATGTGCCACCATCGGGATTGTCCAGCAGGCCAAGGATGTTCAACAGAGTTGACTTGCCGCATCCGCTTGGGCCCATAATGGCAACAAACTCGCCTTCCTTCACCTCCATGCTCACACCGTTCAGTGCCATGGTCTCCACCTCCTCGGTACGGAAGGTCTTTGTGATATTCTCTATTCTTATCATGCGATTGTTTTTTGTTGTTTTTAGGGTTTAATAATGTTTGTGTAAGCGCTTTCCGAAAGCAAAGATATGGCAACTTCCCCTTGCCTCCAAGAGAAAAGCACAGCACGGAAGCAGATTGTATGAAAATCATACAGCGTCTTGTATGAAAATCATACACAAATTACTTACCTTTGTCACGGAAACAACTATTAGACAAGTGTGATGATGAAGAACTACGGAACCATACTGGTGGTGGATGACAATCCTGCCATACTCACCGCGGCCAGGATATGTCTGGGTGGCGTGTTCGAGAAGGTTATAACGCTGGCCTCGCCGGAGGGTATCCTTGCTACCATGAATCAGGAGAACGTAGACGTTATTCTGCTGGACATGAACTTCACCCTGGGTGTGAACTCGGGGCAGGACGGTTTGCTATGGCTCCGCAGCATACACAAGCTGCACCCCGATGTGCCCGTAGTGCTGATAACGGCATACGCCGACATCAAACTGGCGGTGAGGGGATTGAAGGACGGAGCGGCAGACTTTGTCACCAAGCCCTGGGACAATGCCGAACTGGTGCGCACACTGAAGGATGCCATAGACAAGAGCAAGGAGATTGTGCCACTGGAGGAGGTGGAGACAGCACACATCCACCGTGTTCTGGAGAAGTGCCACGGCAACATCAGCAAGGCTGCCGAAATGCTGGGCATCACACGACAAACCCTTTATGCCAAGATGAAGAGATGACAGAGATGGAAATATACATAGCGGCGGCCGCGCTGGCGGTGCTGTGCCTGGTGTATCTGGGCATAAGGTTCTACCGCCACCAGTGCCTGCTACGCGACCGTGCTCACCTGATGCGCGAAGCGGTGAGAAACCGCGACTTCACCTTCCGCCTGCCCCTGAGAGGACTGTTCTTCGGCGAGCGTGCCATGCAGGAGGCGCTGAACGACCTGAGCAGGGATATAAACGTGCTTACCGCACAGAAGGAGGTGGAGTCGTGGCAGAAACTGACCCGTGTGCTGACACACGAGATAATGAATGCCGCCACGCCCATAAGCAGCATCAGCCAGGCCTATCTGGCAGACCCCAACATAAAGGGCACTACCTACGAGGAGGGCATACTGGCCATACAGAAGACCAGCGAGAGCCTTTCCAACTTCGTGCGCAACTTCCGAACCATCACCCTGGTACAGGAACCGGACATGAGGGAGGTGAACCTGGCAGACCTTTGCCATTCGCTTAGGTCGCTCTACCCCGACCTTACATGGCATACGGACATTGCCCCCGACACGTGCATCCGTGCCGACGAGAGCATGATGATGCAGGTGCTCTCCAACCTTACCAAGAACGCCGTGGAGGCAGGTGCCACCGCCATGGGCATCAGGTGGAACAAGGCCCTGTACGTTAGCAACAACGGCGCCCCCATCCCGGCAGAGGTGCGAGGGGAGATGTTCATCCCCTTCTTCACCACCAAAAGGAGCGGTTCGGGCATAGGCCTGTCTCTGTCCCGGCAGATGATAGTGATGCAGGGCATGAAACTCACCCTAGCCGAGCGCCCCATGCCTTCGTACCACACCACCTTCGTCATAGCGCCCTGAGACATGAGCAAGGACATGGACATAAGGCAGAGGGTACTTCACTCCACGGACATCACCACATTCCAAAGGCGTGTGTATCTGGAACTCCTGAACGTGCCACGTGGAGAAACCATCTCCTACGGCGAACTGGCACGGCGCATAGGATGCCGTAGCGCCCAAGCCGTGGGGCAGGCACTCAGGCGCAATCCCTTTGCTCCCGATGTGCCTTGCCACAGAGTCGTTGCCTCGGACGGTTCCCTTGGCGGATTCCATGGAGAACGACAAGGGGAAATGATTGAACGCAAACGCAGACTTCTGGAGGAGGAAGCAAAGAGATAGGGGCAAATGCCTCACGTTGCGAAGGGCATCGCCTCACGATACAACTGCCCTCGTCTCACGACACAACAGCCTTCGCCTCACGTTGCGAAGGGCATCACCTCACGTCGCTTTCCAATAAGCAGGACGAGCGCGTCATTTCTCCTCGGGAGGACAGACATCGGTCCTCGGGACGTCAAGCCTTGGTTGTCGGGACGTCAAGCCTCGGTCCTCGGGAGGACGGAATTACTGGTCAAATAACATGGCAAAAGAAACCCTCCAGTCTCTTGGCGAGACGGAGGGCTTCACGGACCTAACCATTTCCTTTTCCTATGTTTTCTTACCTAAAGGATGGTACAGAAACCTAAAAACCTAAACAATCTATTTTCTAACCAAAACTATTCTATCTCTTTCTGCGGAGCGGTTGTACATCGTCGCCCGTCTTGATGACAGCATCTGTGGCAGGAGTGATAAGGGTAATAACCGTTCCTCGGCCCGAAGCAGAGAGCATGTCCGTGCATTTGGTGCTGATGTAAAGAACTCCATCCTTTACCTCAAAGTCCAGCAAGGTGGAGTCGTACACGGCCTCGCCGTTTATCATCACTCCATAGTCCTCGCCCTGGACAACCCTGATGCGTGAAGGAACATTTACGTTTACCTCGCTGAAGGGAGCAACCCTGCCAGGAGCCTCAACTGCATATTCCATACTCTTATTACTTGCATTTACGGCAACAACCATTATCATGGCAGCTACCAAAGTCATAATCTTTTTCATGTTTCAATCTTTTTACCTTAATATTGTGTTTTTCTTTTCTCCGATGCCTGCCTCTGCCGGCACCATTCTCTTTTTCTGTGCCGTGTGTTGGGCGGCACCTGTGTTATCCTTACTTAATGTTTCTTTTCTGTGTTTTCAGGTCAGGTCTTTCACCTTTTCTGCTGCAAAGGTAATGCCATTTCGGGGGAAAACCCTCGGGTAAATCTCTAAAGCGAATAGGAATTTCCCCTTTACTTGACTAAAATCAATACTTCGTGACATGTTGGCACACGCACCGGGGCATTTTGTCAGCCATAAGCCTAGGTACATTTTGTCAGTTCAGCATCCAGTATCAGCATAACACATTCTCCCATATATAATATATAAGGTATAAGAGGGCACCAAAAGAAATATTCAGGCGAAATATTAATGTTTTTTAGAAAATTCTCATGATAATATTTGGTCAGTATCATAAAAAGCACTACCTTTGCACTCGCAAATCAGGACAAGTCCTAGTGAGGATAGCAAACAAGACTGATAGCAACGGGCGATTAGCGCAGCTGGTTCAGAGCATCTGCCTTACAAGCAGAGGGTCGGCGGTTCGAATCCGTCATCGCCCACACAACAAGAGGATGGCTCCTTAGCTCAACTGAATAGAGCATTTGACTACGGATCAAAAGGTTGCAGGTTTGAATCCTGCAGGAGTCACAAAAAGGAATACACTGGGTAGGTAGGTAAGTGGTTAAAACGGGCAGACTGTAAATCTGTTGGCTTGCGCCTTCGGCGGTTCGAATCCGTCCCTGCCCACTTCACACGGGCCAAGGTGTGAAAGAAACAAAGAATGCGGAAATAGCTCAGTTGGTAGAGCACAACCTTGCCAAGGTTGGGGTCGCGAGTTCGAGCCTCGTTTTCCGCTCAAAAAAGACAAAGCCAACATTGGTGCGGTAGTTCAGTTGGTTAGAATACTAGCCTGTCACGCTAGGGGTCGCGGGTTCGAGCCCCGTCCGCACCGCCAAAACAAAAGCAAAGAGCGAGAACCTGACGAGGTTCTCTTCTTTATGAAAGGAACGGTCAACAAATCTCATTACCTGACCCTCTTCACTTTCAACAACGGGCGATTAGCGCAGCTGGTTCAGAGCATCTGCCTTACAAGCAGAGGGTCGGCGGTTCGAATCCGTCATCGCCCACACAACAAGAGGATGGCTCCTTAGCTCAACTGAATAGAGC
>JAZRIA010000298.1:0-10579 GCA_045645045.1 Bacteroidaceae bacterium
TGCTTGACCTGTCCGTGCAGCATGCCCTGTGTCTGCGACAGGCGTTCCACCATGCCGTCGGTCTGCTCCAGGGTCTTCAGTACCATGCGGTGCTGAATGCTCTCCTGCAGGATGCTCTGTATGCGGCTGTCGGTGTTGCGGATTTCGCGTGTCAGCACTCTCATTTTCCTGATGTACACCTTGCTGAGGAGCAGGAATAGCGGAGCCAGGACAAGGACGATGAGTGCTAGCCACGAGTCGAAGTGGAAAAGGTAGAGAAATGCGAAGACTAGACGCACGGATACGCAAAGAGCGGAGGGCAGGGTGTCGGTGATGACAGAGGTTATCTCGTTGGCATCGCGTATGAGACGGTTCATTACGTCGCCCGAGTGAAACTGCTCCTTGCCAGTCCATACGCTATGCATGAGTCGTGCAAAAGCTCTTAGTTGCATGAGGTTTTGGCTTTTTACTCCCAGCAGAGCGCTGCTCCATCTGCGGGCAAAGGAAACCGCAATGTTTGTGAGGCCTATGCCAACGAGGAACGCGCATCCCAGCCATAGCGGATGTGTGCTTTCGCCGGTTGCTGTGTCTATGGTCATCTTTGTTGCCCAGATGAAGGCAAAGTCCATGGCTACGACAATCAGTCCCAGGACGATGTTCACTATGGACTTCATCCTGATGCCACGGCTGGTACGCCAGAACCATGCGATCAGATGCCTGATTTGTTGGGGTGTTGCCATATTCTTTTCTATTCCCTTGAGTCTGCTCCCCACATGAGTTTTTCGCGGAGTGTGCGGAAGAAACTTCCCTCGCTGCGCTTGAGCACGTTGATGGTGTAGGGTGCACGCTGGATTGTTATGGTGGTATCTTCGTGTGAAGACTCGCTTCGGCCGTCCACCGAGAGCAGAAAGCTGTGCGAACGGCTTTTCACCCTCATCCTGATAACTGCATCGGCAGAGAATGTGAGCGGGCGTGCGGTAAGGGAATGGGGCGCAACGGGAACCAGACCTATTATCTTTGTGCCAGGTACGATTATGGGTCCGCCAACGGACAGGGCATAGCCGGTACTTCCGGTGGAGGTGTTCACGATGAGGCCGTCGGCCTGGTATGTGGTAAGGAACTCTCCGTCTACCTCAACATCGATACTGATCATGGACGAGATGTCGTGCTTCAGCACCGCTACCTCGTTTAGTGCGTAAGGGTATCCCTGTATGCCATCGCCGTCCTTTTCCGCCATCAGCACCGTGCGCTCCTCAATGCGGTATGTGTCGTTGTAGATGTGGTCGATGGCAGATGCTATGTCTTCTGCCTGGTAGTCAGACAGAAATCCCAATCGGCCCATGTTTATGCCAAGGATGGGTATGCCCTTGTTGCCCACGCGTCGGGCTGCCTCCAGGAAAGTGCCATCGCCACCCATGGAGATGACGAAGTCGGCATGGAAGTCGTTGCCCTCAATCAATGCCTCTGGAGTTACTAAGATGCCCAGCTTGTTGGTGAGGTATTCGTAGAACTGCCTGTCGATAAGCAAGGACGCGCCACGCTCCAAGAGTATGCCGAGAAGTTGCTCTATGCATGCCGATTTCTTTGCCTGGTATGTGTTGCCGAAGATGGCAAAGCGAAGTTTCTTCATTCGTGTTGTATATGTCTTTCGTGCGCAAAGTTACGATTATTATTTATATTCCTTCGTTCTTTTAGCGAATTTCATTATCTTTGTACGCTATAAAACTTAACAAACTTAGAATACTATGATTTACCAGTTCTTAGCAACAGGCTTTGAGGACATTGAGGCATTGGCACCTCTTGATATTATAAGACGTGCAGGTTTGGACATTACCACAGTAAGCATTACCGATGATAAAGTAGTATATAGCGCCCATGGTGTGGGAGTGGTGGCAGATGCTATTCTTTCAGAAGTGGACTTGACCGGTGCCGACATGCTCGTTCTGCCAGGAGGACTGCCCGGCAGTACCAATCTGGATAAGTGCGAACCCTTGCGCCAGGCCATCCTGAAGCATCATGCCGAGGGCAAGCCCCTGGCAGCTATATGTGCGGCGCCCATGGTGTACGGTCATTTGGGCGTTCTGGAGGGTGTGAAGGCAACCTGCTATCCCGGTGTGCAGGGAGAGTTGAAGGGTGCCGAGTACACCGCCGACATAGTTACCAAGGACGGTCAGTGCTTAACTGGGCGTGGTCCAGCCGCCGCCATGGAGTTCGGCTATGCCATTGCCGAGCACTTCCTGGGCAAGGATGCCGTTGCCTCCCTGCGTGAGGGCATGATTTACAACCAGCTGTTCAAGCAGATGCTCGTAGATGTCTATAAGGGCTTTTAACCGCACGTAAAACTGACGGCCCTTAGTGAGTACTCCCATCCTTGACACCGAACTTACGTATCTGCCAGGTATCGGCCCCAAACGTGCCGAAACCTTGCAGAAGGAACTGGGTCTGAAGACCTGGGGCGACTTGTTGTACTATTTCCCCTACAAGCACATAGACCGAAGCCGGCTTTACCGCACGTCAGAACTGACCTCCGATATGCCCTTCGTGCAGATACGCGGGCAGTTCATCAGTTTCGAGCAGATGGGCGAGGGCAGAAGGAAGCGCCTTATAGGGCATTTTACTGACGGGTACGGCTGGGTGGACTGTGTATGGTTCAACTCCCAGCAGTATATACTGAAGACGGTGAAACTGCACACCGACTATATCGTCTTTGGCCGTCCGTCGCTCTTCAACGACAGGATAAACCTCACGCATCCCGATATAGACCCTGCCGACACGCTGATGCTGAGCAAGATGAGCATGCAGCCCTACTATCAGACAACGGAACGCATGAAGAAGGCTGGGCTCTCCTCGCGCACCCTGGAGAAGTTCACAAGCACTCTTCTGCGCCAGATACAGGTGGGGATGATACCCGAGACCTTGCCTCGCCATTTGCTGGACCGTCTGTGCATGGTGTCGCTGGACGAGGCTCTGCGTGCGGCGCACTATCCCTCTACGGCCAATGAACTTGCACAGGCCAACTACAGGCTGAAGTTTGAGGAACTCTTCTACGTGCAGCTTTCTATCCTCCGATATGCCCGTGTGCGCCAGGGCGTTATCTGTGGGCATGTGTTCAACAGGGTGGGTGAGTACTTCAATGGTTTCTACAGCAACAACCTTCCCTTTCAGTTGACAAGGGCGCAGAAGAAGGTTATCCGCGAGATGCATGCCGATATGAAATCCGGCCGGCAGATGAACCGCCTTGTGCAGGGCGATGTGGGGTCGGGCAAGACCATGGTGGCACTGATGACCATGCTCATAGCCCTCGACAACGGTTATCAGGCCTGTATCATGGCGCCCACCGAGATTCTTGCCGAACAGCACTTTGCCACTTTTCAGAAGATGCTGGGCACGATGCCGGTGCGTGTGGAACTGCTTACGGGTATGGTAAAGGGCAAGCGCCGCAAGGCCGTTATGGAGGGCTTGCAGACGGGAGAGGTGCAGATACTCGTGGGCACACATGCCGTGATAGAGGATAATGTGCAGTTCCGCAACCTCGGTCTTGTTGTCATCGACGAGCAGCACCGCTTCGGTGTGGCACAGCGTGCCAAGTTGTGGGAAAAGAACCTTACACCGCCACATGTGCTGGTGATGACCGCTACTCCCATCCCTCGCACCCTTGCCATGACGCTGTACGGCGACCTGGATGTCTCCATTATCGACGAACTTCCCCCAGGACGCAAACCCATACAGACGATGCACATGTATGACAATAATCCCGACAAACTCTATCGTGGCATCAACCAGCAGATTCAGGAAGGGCGGCAGGTCTATATGGTGTATCCTTTGGTCAAGGAGAGCGAGAAGCTTGACCTGAAGAATGTGGAGGAAGCCTACGTGCATTTGCAGAAGATTTTTCCTCAGTATCGCATCAGCATGGTGCACGGGCAGATGAAGCCTGTGGACAAGGATGCCGAGATGCAGCGCTTTGTTTCTGGAGAGACGCAGATACTGGTGGCTACTACGGTTATCGAGGTTGGCGTGAACGTGCCCAATGCCTCGGTGATGGTAATACAGAATGCCGAGCGCTTCGGCCTGTCGCAATTGCATCAGTTGCGCGGGCGTGTGGGGCGTGGGGCAAGCCAGAGTTACTGCATTCTGGTAACCAAGTATGAACTGTCCAAGGAAACGCGCCGCCGCATAGACATAATGACAGAGACCAACGACGGATTCGATATTGCCGAGGCCGACCTCCGCTTCCGTGGTCCTGGCGACCTGGAGGGAACCCAGCAGAGCGGTATAGCCTTCAACCTCAAACTGGCCAACCTTGCCCGTGACGGACAGATTGTGCAGCTGGCACGCGAAACGGCATCTTTTGTATTGGATGCTGACCCGACATTGTCCCTGCCCCAGAACCAGATAATGGTGGAGCGCATGCGCTATTTGAAGCGCGACGAGATGGACTGGAGCAGTATCAGTTGACCTTATCGGGAGTGTATGAGTTTTCTTATTGGAGAACTCCAGTTTCCTTGTTGGAGAACTCGAGTTTCCCTATAGGAGAACTAGTGCGTTGATACTGTCGGCGTGCATGGTTGGAGAGAGGATTTTTGTGTTGTCCTTGCAATAAAAGCGCTATGGCAGTTGTGTGAAAAAGTGTCGTTTTAACGCTTTTTGTTCCTAAAAGCACCTGCTTTAGCGATTTATATGTAATATAATTGTTGGATTTTCAAATAATTGTTGTATCTTTGTCGCTGTATTGGGGTAATTATGCCCTTTTGATTATAGAGAAAACTTAAATTTAATATGTTGGAAAGAACACTCGTACTGCTCAAGCCTTGCACTATGGAGAGAGGTCTCATGGGCGAAATAATCAACCGTTATGAGAAGAAAGGTTTGCGCATTGCAGGTATGAAGATGATGCAACTGGATGACGCTATTCTGGCGGAACACTATGCACATCTTGTAGATAAGCCCTTTTTTGGAATACTTAAAGATTCAATGAAGAGAACACCGGTTGTGGCAATGTGCCTGGAAGGTGTGGATGCTATCTCTGTGGTAAGAAAGATGACTGGCAGCACCAATGGACGCAATGCCGACCTTGGTACCGTTCGTGGCGACTACTGCATGAGCAACCAGCAGAATATCGTTCATGCTTCCGACTCCCCCGAGGCGGCACAGGCAGAACTTAACAGATTCTTCCGTCCCGAGGAAATCTTCGATCTTGGCGACCTGAATATGCCCCGCCTTTATGCTCTGGATGAGATTTAAACCGTTTTGAAAAGCAGATAAAGTAGAATAGTAACGAATACCAACCACTTAAACAACTTAATACACCAATGCACTTCTTTAAGACCACCGAAAAGAAAAGAACACTGATGTTGTCGGTGCTGGCAATGTTCTCCTTTGTGACATTTGCCCAGGACCAGTTGGCCAGCGTGGCCCCCATAGACAAGCGCATGCGTGCCATAGACTCTATTAGCATTGCCAAGATGCTGGAGAAGGAGGCTGTGGATTACTCTGGCATGGCGCTTTATCCCGATTGGAACAATACCTACAGCACCAACTATGGTGTGGAGATGCCCAAGGAATACAGAATTGACCTGCGCAATTTCCATTTTCCTTGCGACAGCCGTCGTGTAACAAGCAGCTATGGCTATCGTCGCTCTTTCCGCCGCAATCACTATGGCACCGATATTAAGGTGTATGTGGGCGATACAATCCGCTCTGCCTTTTCTGGCAAGATCCGTATTGTTGCCAACCAGGGCAGAAGAAAGGGATATGGCAAGTATGTGGTTATCCGCCATCATAATGGTCTGGAAACCGTTTATGGCCATCTGAGCAAGCAGTTGGTTGTGGAGGACCAGGAGGTTAAGGCTGGCGAACCTATCGGTCTGGGTGGCAATACCGGTCGCTCTACTGGCAGCCACCTGCACTTCGAAACACGCTTCCTGGGCAAGTTCATCGACCCCGAGAAGATGTTCGACTTCACAGCACAGGACGTCCTGGCCGACTACTACCTGTTCTCATCTGTAGGCCGTAGCCGCCTGCTTACTTCAGAGGAAAGCCAGAAGCTGCCCGGCAACGATGTGCTGGCATCCGTTGGTGGCCCTACCTTCGAGGCTGACAAGGCAGAGCAGAGCAAGAGATTTCAGGAAGAACGCCGCCAGTCTTTGCGAGCAAGCGTACACAAGGTTGCTAAGGGTGAAAGTCTTTCTACCATTGCACGCAAGCGTGGCACTACTGTTGCCAAACTTTGCAAGCTGAACAATATTAAGACAACTACCGTACTTCGTGTAGGCCAGATCTTGAAGTGCTCGTAAAACGGACATCATGTCTTCCCCAGAAATAGCGCCTCGGTGCGTTAGGGCAGGCAATGGTGAATAAAGAAATGAAACAGGAAGAACCGGTCCCCGGCCGGGGATTGGTTCTTTATCATATAAAGGGTTTCGTCCCAATTATATAATATATAATGAACACGCGCGAACAATTTGAAGCAGTGATGCAGGAATGCCGCACTCTCTTCTCCAAGAAACTCCACGACTATGGAGCGGCTTGGCGCATAATGCGCCCGGAGTCGGTAACAGACCAGATATACATTAAGGCCAACCGTATCCGTAGCATCGAGCAGAAGGGCGTGACCATGGTGGGCGAAGGTATACGGCCTGAGTTCATCGGCATTGTAAACTACGCCTTGATAGGACTGATACAGTTGCAACTTGGTGCCGCCGATGTTACCGATGGCATGACGCCTGAACAGGCCATGGCAGAGTATGACCGCCATGCACAGGAATGCTTTGAGTTGATGCTTCGCAAAAACCATGACTACGATGAGGCCTGGCGTGCTATGCGCATAAGCAGTTACACCGACCTCATACTGATGAAGATATTCAGAACAAAACAAATCGAATCTCTCAGCGGAGAGACACTGGTTTCAGAGGGCATAGATGCCAACTATATGGATATGCTCAACTATGCAGTGTTCGGTTTGATAAAATTGACATTCGGTGAAGAATAGCAGACTGTTCTCCGTGTTGCGCTGGCTTCTGGTCAATGCATGCCGCATGATCCTTTCCGTTGCCTTGATATTCTCAGGTGCGGTGAAGATGATAGACCCCAGAGGCACGGAGTACAAAATCAAGGACTATGCCGTAGCTTTCGGGTTGGACGACCTGTTGCTCTTTTATATGCCATTGTTGCTGAGCGTTGCATTGTCGTTGACGGAATTCTGTTTGGGAGTAAACCTGCTCTTCGGCAGTAACAGGCGTTGGACATCGCGTGTGGTACTGTTGGCATTTATGCTATTTACCCCGTTTACGCTATACCTGGCAATAGAGAACCCGGTAGGCGATTGCGGTTGCTTTGGCGATGCGTGGGTGCTGACCAACTGGCAGACATTCGGTAAGAACGTGCTCCTGCTCACATGTGCTATCGTTGTGTGTGTGTGGCACAGGTTGCAGACACGCCTTATCAGTGAACATGCACAATGGTTGGTGTCGCTCTACAACTGGATGTACGCCTTCGTGCTGACATGGTATTGCGTGTATACGCTGCCGGTTGTGGATTTCCGTCCTTACCATATAGGCGCAGATATACATGCCAGCATGCAATGGGACGAAACGGACAAGATACCGCCAATAACGGATCTAGTAATATCCGACCCTGTTACAGGCGAAGATATGACGGATAGTATAGTCTCTGGCCAGGGCTGGAAGTTCCTGATAGTAACACCAAGACTAGAAAATGCCGACGATGGTGTTATGGATAAACTGGCAGAGTTGACAGAATATTGCTCGGACTATAAGTATCCTCTGGTGGCCCTGACGGCAAGCAGTGATAGCTTGATAGAGTATTGGCGCGACATAACGGGGGCAGAGTACACCTTCCTTGTGGTCGACGAGATTCCGCTGAAGACAATGATAAGGAGTAATCCTGGTGTGATATTGTTGAATGGCAGTGTTGTGGCTAACAAATGGGCATCGTCACAGATTCCAGGCCAAGACGAGTTGCTTGCCCCGTTGGATGAAATGTCCTGGGTGCAGAAACCTCGCCACACATATGCGCAGAGATTCCTTATCTTGTTGTCCTGGTACATTATCCCACTGCTCGCCTTCACCGTACTCGACAAGATATGGCTTGGTATAAAAGCATTTAGACAGAGAAAGAAACCAGATATTTAAACCAATTAAAAGTTATTGAAAATGAGAAAGCACATTGTAGCAGGTAACTGGAAGATGAACAAGAGCCTGCAGGAGGGTGTAGCACTGGCTACCGAACTGAAGGACATGTTGGCTGCTGAGAAGCCCAATTGCGAGGTTATCATCGGTACTCCCTTCATCCACTTGGCTACCGTTAGCGAGTTGCTGAAGGACAGCGTTATAGCTGTCAGCGCAGAGAACTGTGCAGACAAGGAGAGCGGTGCATACACCGGCGAGGTTAGCGCCTCTATGGTAAAGAGCACTGGTGCCGAGTATGTTATCCTCGGTCACTCTGAGCGTCGCGAGTACTATCACGAGACTCCCGAGATCCTGAAGGAGAAGGTTGACTTGGCTTTGGCTAACGGCCTGAAGGTTATCTTCTGTATCGGTGAGAGCCTGGCTGAGCGTGAGGCTAACGAGCAGGAGGCTGTATGTAAGGCAGAACTGGCAGGCAGCGTATTCCACCTGACCGCAGAGCAGTGGAAGAACGTTGTTATCGCTTACGAGCCCATCTGGGCTATCGGTACCGGTAAGACCGCTACTGCTGAGCAGGCTGAGGAAATCCATGCTTACATCCGTTCTTGCGTTGCTGAGGTTTACGGTGCTGAGGTTGCTGACGAGACCAGCATTCTGTATGGTGGTTCTTGCAAGGCAAGCAACGCTCCCGAGCTGTTTGGCAAGCCCAATATCGACGGTGGTCTGATTGGTGGCGCTTCTTTGAAGGCTGATGACTTCAAGGGCATCATCGACGCTTGGAACTAATACATAATACAAATATGGAGGGATAGCGGCTGTAGATTCTAATATGGCCACTATCCCCTCCCGTTTTCCACCAATTCAATATTCTATGAAGATACGTTTCTTCATCTCGGTGCTGCTTTCCTTTGTTGCCGCCTTATCGGCATCGGCACAGACAGACAGCACTTTCATCGGTTCACTTTCTTCAGACTCAGTGCAGAAGGAGGTCAAGGATAGTGTTCCGCCCAAGCGAATCCGCATAAACGGATTCCGTGTACAGGTATACTACGGAGGCAACAACCAGAAGTCAAAGCAACAGGCCCGCCAGATGGCCGAGCGTGCGAAGATATGGTTCGAGGAACTTCCCGTATACACCAGTTTCTCGTCACCTCACTGGATTTGCCGTGTGGGTGACTTCCAGACTCGCGAGGAGGCAATGGAGGTACTTACTGCCATGCGCGAATCAGGCAGATTTCCCAGGGCTATCATCGTAAAGAGCAAGATAAATATCTACGAACATGAACTCAGAAGAGAAGAACCAACTGACTCCTGTGCAGCAGGAGATTCAACAGCATATAGCACGAATTCTGGAATTGTTGGGCGAGGACCCATCGAGGGAGGGGCTCCTGAAGACTCCGCTTCGAGTGGCCCGAGCAATGACTGACCTTACTCGTGGTTACGAGCAGGATCCCATTGCCATTCTTCAGAGCGCCATCTTTCACGAGGAGGGGTGCAATCAGATGGTCATCGTTAAGGACATCAATTTCTATTCCCTTTGCGAGCACCACATGCTTCCTTTCTATGGCCGTGTTCATATTGCATACATCCCCAATGGCGTGGTTACAGGCCTGAGCAAGATTCCTCGCGTGGTGGATGTATTCAGTCATAGGTTGCAGTTGCAGGAGCGCCTCACCAAGCAAATCCGCGAAGCCATTCATGAGGCTCTGCATCCTCAGGGAGTAATGGTTGTGGTCGAGGCACAGCACATGTGCATGCAGATGCGTGGCGTGGAGAAGCAAGGCAGCATCACTACCACCAGCGATTTCTGCGGAGCTTTCAACCAGGCCAAGACACGAGAGGAGTTCCTTTCACTGATAAGGATGAGAGGGTGACGGATGAGCGTTCAACGGTGAGCGGACGGTAACGTTTAACGTTTAACGTTGACTTGCGTAGCTTGATGTACTTGCGACAGCTTTAGCTTGGTGAGCGCAGGCGAATAATAATAGATGACAATAAAGTAGGGCGAACGAGGTCCTTGGAAGATTGACTGGGATGTCAATCTGTGCCTCGTGAGGGTCGCAATCCCCATTGCGACGTTGGGGGACTGCGTGCTGCGTCCGCATTTTTTTCGTTTTTTCCACCCCCTCCGCGCTTCGCGCTTTACCCAGCGTCGCTCTGGGCAGAGTTTGCTGGCGCGATGCTTCCGGTTGTAACTTACTCTACCCCTGAGACAGGGGTAGTACACGAAGGGGGAGGGGGTGGATAAATCTCTCACCGTTAACTCCTCCCCCTATAGGGGGATTGAGGGGGTCTTCCCCGTTTATCTCAGCACCCTGTCGCCGCACTCTTTGGCCAGGCGCATTTCGGCATCTTTCAGTTCCTTGTATTTGACAAGCAATTCGCGTCCCTGCTCCTTTGGTGTGGCAGGGTTTTTCATTTCTGTCATCACCAGTTCTATCTCTTTTCGTACG
>JAZRIA010000299.1:0-1983 GCA_045645045.1 Bacteroidaceae bacterium
ACTCAACAACGGAACCATACCGGCACCTACAATTGTAAGCACAGCAAACACAAGTATCACTGAAAATGCCGGGAGACGGTTCATAAGTTATCTTTTTCTGTAAATGTTATAATAAAGTACCGGAATAAAGAAGATGCTCACAACGGTTCCAAGCACCATTCCGCCAATGAGCGCCACCGAGAGTGGGAACTGGAGGTCTGCCCCCATATTGCCCCTCACAAGGAATGGAGCTATGGCCAGAATTGTGGTAAGGGAGGTCATGATGATTGGGGTAAGCCTCCTGTTGCCTCCCACAATGATGGCCCTTACAAGAGAGTACTCTTTCCTCAGGCGGTTGATGGTGTCAACCTTAAGGATGGAGTCGTTGATGATAATGCCGCACATCACCACAATGCCAATCATGGACATTATGTTCAACCCCGCACCACATATCCACAAGGCCAATAATGCTCCCGACAGGTCAGCTACAATCTCCGAAAGGATTATCAGAGGCTGCACCAGCGACTCGAACTGGGCTGCCAGGATGAAGTAGAGCAGCAGAAGGGAAATTACCAGCACTACTGCCAGTTCTGCAATCATCCCCTTGCTGGTGTAGTATGCTCCGGCAAAATCCACCGAGAACTCATCCTGTGCAAGGACAACCTCCTTGATGGCCTGCTCCACCGCAGGGATATCTCTATGGGGAACAGATATGTTCAGAGGATAATAGTCACCGTCCCTTCCCTGGATGATATTCTTGAGGTCCCTTACCCTTCTCTCTTTCAATACATATGACAGCGGGATCTCCGCTCCCTGGCTGTTCTTTACGGTAACATTGAGCAGGCTGTTCCCCGCTGTAGCATCTCCAACCACAACCGGAATGGAGAATGTGCCAGACTTGATGGAGAACAGGGTATTTTCTTTGGTGGCGGTGCTCAAGGCCTGCCAGATTGCCCCATAGGTTACATTGTACAGGGCCATCATCTGGGGCTGGGTTACAAACAGAATCTGCTCCTGCCACAGCACCGCCTCAAGATAGACCTCAGGCAAGCGTTCTCCAATCTGCTGGAGAACCCCGTTCAATTGGTCTGGCTCCAGTGACTTGGAGTCCTTGCGGCTGATCATTGCCACAAGCGGAGCCTGATTGTCGGCGAAGATGGTATTGAATATATTTGAAGACTCCTCAACCCCCACTGTTGCCAGAGGGTAGTTTTGCCGTATCCTATCCCTCAGGAGCTGCTCTACCTCCTCCAATGCCTGGGGCGAGACAGCATCTATATAGCATCTGGCCTGTGAAGGGGTGATCTCTCCGGAGTGGGAAAGAAGAAAGTCCTGTTTGCCCACAAGAAGGTCATAATGCTCTACCTTCCCATCCAATCCTCCCATTATGGTGCTGCAGCGCCTGATACTCTCATCAATAGCCAAAGGTGCATTCCAGTCTATGCACAGGATAATGTCCTTATGGGTTATTGGCGGCAGTTTGCTCTTGTCAAGGGCTCCATAAAGGAAGAACGAAGATACTGCCAGGGCAATGAACACACCCCACGCTGTCTTCTGGTGCCTTAGCACCCACTTGAGCCCCTTCTCGTACATATCATCAATCCTGTCAAGCGAGAAGCGTCTCTTCTCCCCTTCCCTGTCTCTGAATAGCCCCATGGAAACGAACTTCTCCTGCTTTCTGTACAGCAGCCAGTAGTACACCGGAATCACAAGCACAGCTACAAACAGCGATGTAAACAGGGCCATAGTAACCGCCATGGCCTGGTCATAGAACAGTGCGCCGGATATGCCGCTAAGGAAAATCAGCGGCACAAACACAGAGCAGGTGGTAAGCACTGAGCTGAGCATCGGGCCCACAACCTCACGGGTTGCCTCCACTACAGCCTCCTTCAACGCAGCACCCCTCTGCCAGTATTGGGTGATGTTGTCAATGACAATGATGGAGTTGTCTACCATCATTCCCAATCCCAATATTAATCCCGACAATGATATGATGTTTATACT
>JAZRIA010000300.1:0-4290 GCA_045645045.1 Bacteroidaceae bacterium
TGAATTATGCAAACGCCCGACAACACACTGAAAATCAACCAATTTTGATAATCAATAATTTATACATACCTTTGCACCGCCAGAATCGGTTCCGGCAAACAGAAAGTTTTTCCCATTATCTTAATCCAAAAAATCTATCCGTTATGAGTAAACTTGCAACTTACTTCAAAGAGAGTGTGTCCGTACTGAAGAAGGGTTTCGCCTATGCGAGAGTCGTTCCCGTCCTGCTCCTGGCCCTGCTCAAAAGACTGACTGGCGATGGCTTTTACGAGGTGTCGTTTACCAAGATAGGCAGGAAGTGGTATTGCAACGTGCCCGGGTTCCCCAAGGAACTGTTTGAGCACACGCTCATGGTGGGCGGCGCCGCCAAGTTCTTGGAGTACTACTCCCGAGGCGAGAGCGAAATAACGGCAATCATCAAGATAGCCAACGAGAAGGAAGACCAGAACTATTGCGGCATGAGGCTGTACAAGACGCAATCCACACTGACCGGCGGTGCATTCTACAAGGACCCCAGCGAGTTCTTCACCGAGGAGATATGGCTTTGCCCCGTCACCCTCTTCCTCCTGGGGCGCTATCCCGAGCGCATCCTCATCTACAAAATCAACAAGAACCATCTGCACTGCCCCATATATTTCGAGTGAATGGCGGAAAAGAAACACCACAGGGGCTGCATCGCGCAATGTGCGACACAGCCCCTGGTGATGTCTGTATATCTCGGGAGAAATCCTTTCGCTTACTCCTCGCGGCGCTTTACCACACGGCGGCGGCGTGGCTTGTCCTCCAGGTTCTTGGCTTCCACCTTTACACCTGCCAGTTCGGGGTCTACGAGGATACGGCCGCAGTACTCGCACACGATGATCTTCTTGCGGGTGCGGATATCCAGCTGGCGCTGGGGCGGAACCTTGTTGAAGCAGCCACCGCAGGCGTCGCGCTGAACGTAAACCACGGCCAAGCCATTACGTGAGTTCTTGCGGATGCGCTTGAAGGCGCTCAGCAGACGGGGCTCGATGGTAGCCTCCACGTTGTGAGCCTTCTCCTTGAGCTTCTCCTCCTCGGCCTTTGTCTCGCTGACGATTTCCTCCAGTTCGGTACGCTTGATGTCCAGGTCGGTACGGCGGTCGGCAATAACCTGGTTGGACTTCAGCAGTTCATCGCCACGAGTCTCCAGAGAGGCCTTTGCCTCGCCTATGCGCTTCTGGTGCAGTTCGTTGTCCAGGCGCAGGTACTCGATCTGCTTGGAGAAGTTCTCGTACTCGCGGTTGTTGCGCACGTTCTTCATCTGGTTCTCAAAGCGCTCGATGTCCATCTTGTTCTTCTCGATGACACCCTGGCGCTCGGTGATTTCCTTCTTGGCAGATGCTATGTCCTCGTTGATCTTCTCTATGCGGGTTTCCAAACCAGCGATTTCGTCCTCCAGGTCCTTCACCTCCAGGGGAAGTTCGCCGCGGAGAGTCTTGATCTGGTCAATCTCGGTCATGAGGGTCTGCAACTGGTAGAGGTTCTTCAGCTTGTCCTCGACCATCAGTTCTGCAGGGTCTTTTACTTTTGCCATTTAAATTAAATAATGTATAGGGTTAGTATTTACTTCTGTCTTGTACAGGGGCAGGTGGGGGAACTGCTCGCCCAGCAGGCGCTCCAGCAGCTCCACGGTGTACTGCTCGCTCTCGTAGTGCCCCAGCACGCATATCTGTATCTCCTGCTCGTGCCCCATGTACAGGTGGTAGCGCATCTCCCCGGTCAGGAAGGCATCAGCCTCCTGTGCTATGGCCTCGTCCAGGAGGAAGTCGCCACCGCCTCCGCAGATGGCCACGCTCTGGATGGGGCGCGAGAGCACCTCGTTGTGCATCAGGCACTGGCAATGGAACACTTCCTTCACTCTGTCCAGGAAGAAGCGTGCGTCCATGGGGGCAGACAGGTATCCCACCACACCGCAATCGCCCACGGGAACCACGTCGATGAGTCCCAGGCGCTCGGCCATCTGGTAGTTTACTCCGTCCTCGGCCTTGTCCAGGTTGGTATGGGCACTGTATATGGCTATGTCGTTCTGTATGGCCAGGCGCACCACGCGCTGAACCTGTGTGGCATCGCTCACCTGCTTCAAGCCGCGGAACAGCACGGGATGGTGGCTCACTATGAGGTTGCACCCCAGGTCCACTGCCTCGCGCACCACCTCCTCGGTGACGTCCAGACACAATAATGCCCCTGAAACCTCCGCCTCTGTCAATCCTACCTGCAGGCCGGCATTGTCATAGCTCTCCTGAAGGGGCAGAGGCGCGAAACGTTCAAGGGCGTCGATTACTTCCTTAACCTTCACGCTCATTGTGATATGTAGTGTTGGGTTGAATTCCAGGCACAAAGGTACGAAAAATATCTGCATCCACACCCCCCAAGCAGGCATTTTTTGCCTCCAAAGGCCAGTTTTTCAGTGCCAATGTGCCAAAATGAGGCCTAAAAGTGCTATCTTTGAACCTGAAACCAATCAAGAAAGAAGCAACATGACAAGATACCTGCCTGCCGAATGGCACCCACAGGAGGCCGTGCAACTGACATGGCCGCATAGCGGAACCGACTGGGCGGAGACGCTGGAGGAGGTGACCAAGTGCTACATCTGCATAGCACGCGAGATTGCCCTCAGACAGAAACTCTGGATCGTTACTCCACAACCCCAGCGTGTGCGTGCCTTGCTCGAGGGAGAACTGCCCGGCAAGGCCCTGGCCAACATAGAATACTTCCGCATACCCAGCAACGACACCTGGGCACGCGACCATGCCTTCATCACCCTGCTGCGCGAGGACGGGGCACGCGAATTGCTCGACTTCCGCTTCAACGCCTGGGGTGGCAAGTTCGAGGCTTCGCTGGACAATGCCATCAACCGCGAATTCTACAACCAGAACTTTGCCCACGACCCCGAGCACAACCTGTACGTGTCCCAACTGGACTTCGAACTGGAGGGCGGTTCCATAGAGAGCGACGGCGAGGGCACCATACTGACCACCGCCCAGTGCAACCTGAACGATAACCGTCGTTCCTCACAAGAGGATGCCGAGGCTGAGGTGGCAAAGGAGCTATGCCAGCGTCTGCATGCCGAGCGCATCCTGTGGCTCCACCACGGAGGCCTGGAGCGCGACGACACGGATGCACACATAGACACCCTGGCACGCTTTGCCCCCAACAACACCATCGTCTACGGCGAGGGATGCCCCGAGATGCTGGAGGAACTCCGCACCTTCCGCACCATGCAGGGCGAGCCTTACCGACTCATTGCCGTGCCTCCATACTATGCCAACTTCCTCATCATGAACACCGCCATACTGCTCCCCTTCTACGAGGACGAAGCGGAGAACCAGCGTGCCAAGGAGGCCCTCCAGCAGGCCTTCCCCGACCGCGAGGTAATAGGCATAGATTGCCGCATACTGCTCACCCAGAACGGAAGCCTGCACTGCTGCACTATGCAGTACCCAAAATAAACGGAAAACGGAAAACGGAAAGGTGAAAACGGACTTGCTTTAGCATGATGAGTCGAAGCGAATAAAACGGAAAACTAAATGTAGATAAAAGCGAGCGGCTAAAAAAAATCCTCTCCCGTCCTCTTGCTTCCTCTTCCGTCCTCTCCCATCCTCTAACCCCCCAAAATCCCTCCAAAATGAAAATCGGAATCATACAACAAACCTGCTCTGCCAACATAGAGGCAAACAAGCAGAAACTTGCACAGAACATACGCCTGGCGGCACAGAAGGGTGCAGAACTCATCGTGCTTCAGGAACTTCACAACTCACTCTACTTCTGCCAGACGGAGAACGTGGACCTCTGCTCACTGGCAGAACCCATCCCAGGACCCAGCACCGAGTTCTACGGCTCGCTGGCCAAGGAACTGGGCGTGGTAATCGTAACAAGCCTCTTCGAGCGCCGTGCCGCAGGCCTCTACCACAACACCGCCGTGGTGATGGAGAAGGACGGCACCATAGCCGGCAAGTACCGCAAGATGCACATCCCGGACGACCCCGCCTACTACGAGAAGTTCTACTTCACCCCCGGCGACCTCGGTTTCCACCCAATAGACACCAGCGTGGGACGTCTGGGCGTGCAGGTGTGTTGGGACCAGTGGTATCCCGAAGGAGCACGACTCATGCCCCTGCAAGGCGCCGAACTCCTCATCTACCCCACCGCCATCGGATATGAGAGCAGCGACCTGCCCGAGGAGCAGGAACGCCAGCGCGAAGCATGGACAACCGTACAGCGCGGTCATGCCGTGGCCAACGGACTTCCCGTCATAGCCGTGAACCGCAC
>JAZRIA010000301.1:0-41013 GCA_045645045.1 Bacteroidaceae bacterium
CCAAGGAGTTGTGTTCTTCTCTTGTCTTCCTAAGACCGCTTGGCCTCCGACTTGAGATGATTATTGGAGGCAACCTGCTGTGAGCTACCTTCAAAGGTGTAGCTCATTTGGAACCCATACTTAGGAATACTTATCAAGGCCGGAGCTATATTGATACCTACAGTAGGTTCATATAGCGTATGCCCGTCAGTAGAGTTTGCCTTTGCAATATCTCCTTCCTCATACTTGCTATAGGATGTATAGCCATCAATGAAGATTTCTAACTGGGGGGTGCCAACAGTGAATTCTCTGCTGCTTACCTTATTTACACCATCCTCGGTATGCAGGAAGTAGGTTGCCTTGTACTTGCCAGCATACAGATATGGCCATTCATCTGAAGAGCTATATGTAGAAGTCAGAGTTCCAGTTCCTGTGATGCGTCTGAGAGTATCTCCCGCTTCGTTCGATACGCGTGCCTCCCATGTCATTTCTGGATACGTATTGCTGAATGTAATGTCTGTTCCCATCAGCATTCCTGCAGTATTGTAATTGTGCTTGGCTGTCGCTGTTGGAACCGGGAGCCACGACAATGGTATGGTTTCATCCAATCTGGCTTCCTCCAATTCCACCTTATCAATGTTTACGACTATTGCACTGACAGGATCGGGCAACGAAATTGTCAATATAGCATGGTCTGCTGCCTGGAACACAGAAGGCAGGTCCTTATGTTTCAGCACGGTGTGTACGGTGCGGCCTTCATCCAGCTTCAATGTTCCATAGAACAAAAGCTCCGGAGATGTACCTGCTGGGAAATATATACTTGCTGATGTCTCATCCTTTCCGATAGACATTGAGTAGTCGCCATTTCTTACCACTAAACCATAATCCTCGTAGAAACGATCAAAACGTTTTTTTTCCTCTGAATCACGGCCGAATCTGACGGAAACAAGTGCATTGCCAACCTTACACGGAATCTTTACTGTTGTGGACTTGTCCTTTTCTACAGTTGTCTGGGCGTTGCCAACATAATAGGGCGCATCCTTGCCAATTAAGACATCTTCTCCACAGGTGGCCTTTATATTATAATTTCCCACAGAGACCTCTATGCTCTCCTTAAAAGGACCATCATAGGCTACATATTCACTATTTTGACGCTGAATCTTAAGATTGAACTTCTCTGCCAGAGGCTTGCCAAGCTCGGAGGGAGTGGCACGGGTATTCAGGTCTGTGTCAAACTGTGTAATAGCAAAACGCAGTTCCCCATTAGGCATGTTTACTATCTCTTCCTGCGTACATGCACAGAAGCAGAGCAATATGCCTAATAAGACAGATATTATTGTTATATGTAGTCTAAAGAATGTCATTTATTCGTAAATTAGCTTTAGATTGTCTAGTTGTAAGGTGCTACCCACTCCTCCTGTAAAGAAGTCGCCATACTTGCTGGACGATGCTACAATCAGAATATGTGTAGGTTGCAATTCCGTATTCTTGTAATCTATATTTATGACTTCTGAAGTCCATGAATCTATCGTTTGTCCTTGAGTAAACTGGCCGTATGCTATAACCCTGGGATCATTTATTGAGAACAGATTCTGCTCCATTCCTGGTTTGGTGCGGATAATCAATGGATACTTCTCTCCTTGAAAATCCTCATACTGGTCTTCTTCGACATGCCATAGTGCTACATATACATTACATGAATCCGGTCTTCCTTTCAGGTGAGAGAGATTACTGTTCCTGTCCACCCTGTCTATGGGCATTGACTTGTATTTGTAGTCAAAAGACAGTTTCTTTGGGAATGCCGTAAATGGACGTCCGAACCCAAGAACACCGTTTGTACCATCGGTTTTCAGGTATGTACCAGTGAAAATGTTACCGGCAGCGAACTTAATGACAATGTACTTCGACTCAAGATACGCAGACATTCCATTTCCGTTTTTGGTGTCTTCGCTTGGCATGGAGTTACTGTTTCCTACGGTTGTAGCACCTCGGTTTCCAGTGTCCCAGAACGATGACCCGCCTTCTGCCCATGGGCAATACAGTTTTGCATTTCCTGGATCGGTGCTCCAATCATCAAAGCCAGAATTGGGCAACTGCTCCAAAGGCAGGGTAAGGAACTCCTGCATGTCAACAGAAGATGTTCCTGCACTAACCTGGTATTGGTATTTTGTAGATGGCATCAGTCCCTCGATTGTTGCAGAATAGGTTGTGGAACTTGCCTTTATGTCATCTTGGGATACAGATGTCCATGTGGTTTCGCCAGCCTGTCTGTATTCTATCACAGGCATTGTTCCATTAGGCTTTTCTCCTGATATAGTGACATTGTAATTACGTGCGAAGGCGTTGGCTGTAGTCTGTACCTGTGCGTCTGTATGGTGAACGGCAACTCTCCATATTTGAGTTTCTCCCCATCCTGTTTTTACGACAAACTGGCGTACTTCGTTGAAGTCATAGGTCGAAACCTTTGTGGGGTCTGGACTTACAATACCATGCTCTCCACCAAGAGTAAATTTCGTTACCTTCAGGCTTTTAAGGCTCTGGTTACGGTTGACGTATATTATTGCATTTAAGGAATGGGCATCTATGATAGCTTCGCCAATCTGATTCGACACCTCAATCTCGCGGTTCACCACTTGAGACACATGCACGGTCCATTCGTAATCCTGATATGTGTGTACCTTGAATTTTACGGAATGGCTGAAGTTCATGCGTGTGTCCTGTCCATCCAATGGCTGTGAGAAACCATGTTTCGGGAAAAGGCCGAAATTGATGCAAGATGCAGAATCTGGTATTATTGAAGGAACTTCCTCGTAGTCTACATCAGGATTATATGTAGTGCCTGCCAAACCAATCTTGGTAATGCGGAGGCATGACAAGTCTACTGTATCATTGACATATAGAGTGATGGAACGGGCATCCTTGTCAATGGCTGTTGAAAAACTGGCGGAACCGTCAGGACCACACTGTCCTTCCACCTCGAACTCGGTAATCTGGCCATGAACAATTGGATAGGGTATGTCATTCTTGACATCGCAGGAAGCTAACACCAGAAGAACCAGAGATATGTATGATATGTTTCTCAGGAATCTCATAAGTAATATGTCATACCAAATTTAATACTGAACAGATTGATTCTAAAGTTTGCTCCAGAGTTTGTCAGTTTTCCTTCTTCTATGTTGTTTGTATTTTGTTTTCCCCATTTAAACTGGTATCCGCCGACGTTAAGCATGACTTCTGCTGCCACATGGTCGGTGAGAAACACAGTCATACCACCTGCTATGCCGATTTCCAGATTATGGACTCTCTCGTATACACCTGTAAATGTCTCATCCCTACCGGTGCTGTTTTTGCCCTCGGAGAAAGTGTAATTCAGTTGGAACTCGCCGAACAGACCAAATATCTTGCTTGCTCCAATGGGCAGATATGAACGCATAAATACGGTATTCTCGTAATTGTGCTGCAGATAGTAGAGATCCTTCAGTCCGATATTGAAATCGTCACCCAGGTTCAAGTCGAACTCGCCCAGGTTGATATAATAGCGTTTGTAGGAGAATCTTGCACCCACGGCCATGTTCCTGGCAAAGAAGTATCCAAAGTATGGGCCAGCGGAGAAGGTATATCCTTCAAAGTTGATGTCCTTCAGAACGAGGTAGTTCAGATTATCATTGTTCCACTGGTTCCATGCTATCTGTCCACCAAGCATCCATTGTCCCTTGGGAATGAAAACAGTTTTTGCTGCATCACGGCTAATCATACCTCGCTGTTGCGCATATGTCTGCTTGGTATTGTCAGCTTTTACCTCCTTATATATAATAACAGGTTTAGCAACAACCGTATCCGGCTGCTGCTTTGGCAACTCTATTCTATTAACTACATTCTGCGCTTTTGCAGTATTTACAGCAAACAACAGGAGTAGTCCTGCCAATGCCTTACTGTATTTGTTTTTCATGTTGTGGCGTTTACCTTATTAATATATATATAAGTGAATGACATCTGTCTGGAGTGCCCAGACAGATGTCTGTATTTTACAAAGCTTATTTCACAGAGGGGGTGTCGCCGTACTCCAAAGAGAAGTCGTCGACATACAGAACACTACCCTTGCCGCCATGGAAGTAGTCACCATACTTACTTGCAGAGAATACAACCAGCAGGTGGGTGGGCTTTTTGGTCAGGTTGCGGTATACCAACGGAATATTTACCTCCTTCCACTGACCGTTGCTATGTACATTCTGTGATTTGGGCAGAGAACCATAGGCTATTACGCGTGGATCTGTCTCCCAGTCAGGGAAGGTGCTCATGTCGGTGTTGTCCACAACCAATGATTCTGACAACAGAGCGCAATACATGCCACAAACGTCAGGTTCTCCTCTGCCAGGAGCATCTGCAGGAGCAGAAGAACTGTAGCCCTGGTTGCCCGATGAGGCAATGTTTGCAGGAGCATACTGCATGTAACCCTTCAGCGCTGTGGGACGTGAGGTATGTCCGACACCCCAGTTCAGCCATGCACCACTAGTATTTATCAAAGCACCGAAGCTGCCAGTATATAGACTTGCTGCAGCAAACTTGATTACGATATACTTGGATTCCAGCTTGGCAGCAGATGTTCCGCTATGTACAATATCTGTTGTCTGTGAGGTATTGCTGCCACCAAAGCTTGCAGCACCCTTGTTACTGGTATCCCAGAATGAAACGCCCTTCTCATTGGCATAGGCAACCTTGCCATCCATCCACCAGTTCTCGAAACCTCCGTTGTAAAGAGGAATCTGGGTTTCTGTTGTAAATGTAACAGGTTCGGCCAGCACTTCATTGTCACCGTTAACATAGCGCAAACGGTATTCATATGTGGTTTGGGGTGCCAAGCCCTTTAATGTAGCGCTGACATTGTCATTGCCATCAACGGTCAATTCGGAATTTGCAATTTCTTTCCAATCAGCATCGCCGTTTCTCTTCCACTGTATAGTCATGCCAGAAGCATTGAAAGCATCTGTCTTTGCTGTAATAGAACCGCTAAGCATGGCAAAATTACTCCAGGCATTGGCAGCTCGTGTGAGCAATGTAATGGCACTCTTTGTGGGAACCTCAAATGTATATTTATAGGTGTTGGTGCTCTCGTCAACTTCCACTTTCACGCCAGCGCCGGTGCCGTCGCCAAGGTTTCCGCTCTGTGCAATCTTGAAGTTAAAGATGTAATGGTCGCGTGCCTTGACATCAGTAAAGCTGCGGCTCAGCGAGTTGCTGATGCCAGCCTTGTTTGTTGTCTCGAGCAGAACATCAAAATCACCCACAGGAATGTAACCTGATTTGGTTGTCTGGTTCATTACAAAGTTTAGGGGTGCCACGTTGGACACGGCTGATGTAATGGACGTAACGGCAGATTTGAAGTTTTCTGAGAAATTGTCGTCATAGTTCACAGTCAGCTTTACATTGGCCAAGGTGCATGTAATGGCAGCTTTTACCAGACTTTTGGGCATAACCTGCACTATGGTGCTACCATGATAGAATGGAGTGTCAAAGCCAGAGCCATTGCCATCCCATTTGGCAGAATGTGCTTCTATGGTATAGGTACCAGCGTCGAGCAGGATGTTGCCTTGGAAAACTTCATCATTACCGAAGTTATCGGTACTTTTTACCACAACACCATTACTGTTGCGTATTTCCACATGCAAAGTTTTTGCATTATAATCAGAAGGGGCAGCTGCACGAGTGCCGTTAGGGTCAATCGTTGATTCCAACGAAGAAATGCTTAAGGAAAGATAACCCTGATTGCTGTCTATATCAAGCTCTTGACTGCATGATACAAACAATGCGGATATGCATAGTATAGACAGTGTATAATGAAACTTTTTCATATTAGTCAATTAAACGGATTTATAGTAATTATTCTACAGCAGTCAACTTCAGTACACCATCTTTGGTATTGCCATTCATATCGGTAATTGTCAGGGTGAAGGTATGCTCACCTGGAAGTACTGCAAGAAGAATAAAGAAATTGCCGATGGGGAATGTGTATTCTGTGTCGCCCTCAGCGGGAACAGCCAGGGTTTGCCCCAAGTCACCGAACAGTCTTGTCATCTCCTGGTTGCCAACTACCTCGGCACCATTGATAAAGTCAACGCCATCATAGTTTTCAGTCAGGGCTTGCAAAGAAGCAACCATATCTTCGCTGGTAGAAGACATCTTTACCTTAATGCTCTTAAGACCGTTCTTGGAGGCAATATATGTATCGCCCAGTGAAGGGTCTGTGTCAAAACCGATAGTCATGTTCTGAGGCAGATTCAGAGTGATGGCATCAGAATTTCCTCCTTCATTGCCACCGGGAGTGTCCTCATTGCCACCTTCGTCATCGCCACCGGCAGAGGTATTGTCTTGCACTTCCATTTCAAAGTCTTCCTCGCTCTCCTCAAACTGTATGTCAGCCTTCAGTGTAATGCCAGTAATGTCACCTTCTGTGCTTTCAACGGGGCGGAATTCAATCTCGATAGCATCACCGCCAGAGAAGTATGGATTGTCGCTGTCGTACTGCTCGCTGGCTGCCTTCTTGGTCAGCTTGTTGCTGGCAGCAATTCTGTTGCCGCTAGTAGTGGTGCCAGTGAAATTAACATTCAGCACCTCTACCTTTTCCTCAAATGCCATATAGGTTACGGGAGGTGTCCATCCGTCTTTCTCATAGGTGTATATGATGGCGGAAGAAGTTCCGTCGTCAATACTTATCGTCCAGTTTGTAAATGACCCGGCGAAATCGTCGCTGA
This sequence comes from Bacteroidaceae bacterium, assembly GCA_045645045.1. GTDB lineage: Bacteria > Bacteroidota > Bacteroidia > Bacteroidales > Bacteroidaceae > Physcousia. The sequence goes on from JAZRIA010000301.1 coordinate 6,729, forward strand.
AATTGATTTTGAAACTGCCATTTGCCATTCGGCATACAACGGTAGAAACGGTATTGATGTTGGGAAGAATTTCAAAATCGTCACGGCCAGAATAATATGGCTTATCCATAATCTTGTCCATGACACCAGGGGTGTGGGCTACTGCATAGTAGTTGCCTACACTCATTTTGATTTGTTTGGGCACCAAAGAAGCCTTGTCATAAGACGCTACCTCCTTATTGCCCTCTGCGTCATATATGGCAACAGGGAAATCTGCTGTTTCGATAGCACGTGTGGCAGAAGGTTTCAGATGGTCCACATCCAGGGAAACGCTGCCCTGTTTTGCATCTGTTGTTGGAAACTCTTCGTTTACGCAAGACGATACGCCTATACAAAAGAATGTGCCCAGAAGTAATATTTTGGATATATTCATAATTTTCATAAATTAAACTGTTCTTTTTGTGGTATTTAAGACTACAGCCATTCAACTGGCACTTCTATGTCAATATGCTTGTCGTTAGTACTTTCGTCTATGGTCACTTCTATGTCTACATTTCCAGTGCCACTGGGGTTATATGAAGTATTTATCTTCATCTTATAGGCTTTGTTGCGAGACAGCTTGAATGTGCCATTCTTGGTTGTTACCTGCTCTTTATTGCCATTCAGGTAATCGTCCTTGGTTGTTGTGGTAATGGTGAAATTGATGTTTTCGCCGGCATCACCATCTTTCAGCTTTACATACCAGGGTTCGGTTTCTCCCTTCAGCCATGCAATGGTATTTGTTCCCAAAGCCTCTGTTCCTGTGAATGTGACGTTGTAATCGGAAAAATAGGTGTCCATGTCCGAAGCAAAGGCAACAGATATTCGGCCGCAAGTTGGGGTACATGTTACCATTACGCTTTCCTTCTGATTTGCCTTAATGGTTCCCTGCTCTGTACCTACAACATAAAATTCGTCACGTGATGCTGCAGACTCTTTGCCATAAAACGCTTTGATGCTGAAACCGCCAATGGGTAATGTCAGAGGCATCTTTGAACTTACTTCTGAATACTTGCAGTTCAACTTCTCAGTACCGTCCTTGTCTACGACTACTACCGTATAGTTATCCACATTCTTGTAAGCTGACTCTTGCAGTGCACGGGTGTTAACAGTAAAGTCTGCCTTGGAATCAAGCTTAAAAGACAGTTGTCCCTGATGCTCCCCAGCCTGGTCGTCGAAATCCAGACCTTGACTACAAGAGGCAAGCATTAGCCCCAAGGGAAGTATTACACCTAGCATTTTTGTCATTCTCTTCATACTTTTATTCAATACTAAATTAAATATTAATAATCTAATCCTTTATATTTCTCAGTTGTTTTTCTTTGAACATAGTTCACTTTTACGAAACATAGCGGTCTATGCACATTTTCACGTTGCAAAGATACTGCTTTTTGAGCATAGGCACTCAATATTTCGGTAAAAAATGCCCGCAAACCGAAATTACTGCCTTTTTCTGCGGTTTCATCGGCGTTTGTAGTTCAAAATGTCTATTTGTGTAAAGTGAAGTTTTTTCTATCCCATGAGTGTTGGTGCATGCTGTCATTTTACGATGAAGTTGTCCTCGTGATGACGAGGATGAGCCATCGGTAATGGTTCGCCGCACCATTACTGATGATAAAATTTATGATTACCGGTGATGAAAGCATAGCTTCGAGGAAGCCGGACAGAACTTTCCTGTGAGTATGTAGGTTTTCTCCTTAGGCGAAACCGCATTAACCATCATAAAGCATCTTTCAGACAATATAACAGATAAATATTTGTATTATCCACAATTTATTCATACCTTTGCCCGTTAGTTATGAAGATATTCGGTATAGGAATGAACTACCGCAACCATGTGGTAGAAATGCAGGAAAAAGCCCCCGGTCGCGCATCGGGGCAGGACTCTGTTTACGAGGAGCCTGTTGTATTTACAAAATGCGACAGTGCACTGGTAACACGTGGCCGGCCGTTCTTTATTCCTGACTATACGCAGGAGTGTGAATACGAGGCAGAACTGGTTGTCAGAATCTGTCGTATGGGTCGCAGTATCAGCGAGCGTTTTGCTCACCGCTATTACGATGCCGTCACCGTGGGAGTGGATTTTACAGCTCGCGACCTTCAGCGGAAGCTTAGAGCCGAAGGTCTGCCATGGGATTTGGCGAAAGGCTTTGACGGCAGTGCCGTAATAGGAGATTTTCGCGATTTCAACGGAGGACAAGCGCCGGTTCTGGAAGGCTCTACTGGTAGATATGAGGATCACAAAGTGGCACAGATGCTTAAGCAGGGAATGGCTTTCCGTCTTGATATCAATGGCAAGACCGTACAGACAGGACTGAGTACGGACATGATTCATTCTGTGGACCATCTCGTCAGCTATATCAGCCGTTTCTTTACTCTAAAGACCGGCGATCTCATCTTCACAGGTACGCCGGCAGGAGTTGGCCCCGTGCATATAGATGACCATATTGAGGGTTGGCTGAACGAGGAAAAGGTTTTGGAATTCAATGTAAAATAGTCTTCCCGCATAAACAAACCAACAAACAAGCGGACACCGATGAATAATGTAAAAAGATATATTTTGCTGGGTGCAGTAACCTTGCTGGCAAGTCTCTACGGCCTTGCCCAGGAACGCATGACCTACCTTGACTGGAATATCCTTGTCAAGGATACTCTGTGCCCCATATATTCAGAGGTTGTTCCGCTGGAAACGGACTATCGTCATAATTCATACAATATTTCATTAGAATACCCCACTTGGGAACCGCTCAATGCCGAAGAACTTGCTTTGGCCAGACGGCATGCCGACAAGATAGGAGATTCCATACGCATAGAGCATTATGTCAGCGTCAGTCGTGGCGAGGGTATGCTCAACTACAGCTTTATACCCGTTGTATATCGTAATGGGCGCTATAGCAAGCTCTCCTATGCGAAAATCATCATCACGCCAGTCCCGCATTCCCTGGCAAGAGCAAAGGGTGGGGAAGGCCCAAGGTATGCGGAACACTCCGTGCTGGCAAGCGGCACATGGAAGATGATCCATATTACCAAGGATGGCATTTACAAGCTTACCTCTGCCTTCCTCTCTAAGATGGGATTCGCTAACCCCGACAATGTCCGTCTCTACGGATATGGTGGACACCAGCAGCCCGAAGGTTTGGATGCAGACCAGGATTTCGATGACTTGGAGGAAGTTCCACTGTATAAGGCCGCTGATGGCAGTCTGCTCTTCTGGGGCAATGGTCTTGTTCGATGGAATGGGACGGAACGTGTATTCAATGCCTATGCCACCAGGGCGACCTACTTCCTGACCGAAAGCAACGGGGTACGCCCGGAGATAGCGACAGAAGAGGAGTTTGCCGGTGCGGTAAGGCAAAAGGTTACCACCACTCTTGGGCATGCCCTGCATGAAGTGGATGACTATGCCTGGTTCCGAGGAGGCCGTAATCTTGTGGAAAGTACTCTTTTTGCAGGAGCATATTCCAGGAACTACACGTTGTCGGGAATCAATAGTCTAGGCAACGAGAGACTTACGGTAGTTTTCACAGGAACCGACGTTTCCACTCCCCTCACCATTTGGGCTAATGGTGGTCAGGTTGCTACCAAGACAATTTCGGCTCCAGGTTCGTATATGTACTATTCCGAGGGGAAATACCCCAACATGAATGTCTCCGAATATAGCACCGGAACAGACACATGGAAGATAACTCTGGCCACCCAGGGACCCTTTGCTACAAGCAATCGTGTGCAGGGACGATTGGATTACATCGCTTTGAGCTATACTGCACCTTTGGAACTGCAGAATGGATTTGTGCGCTTTGGCGAAGGCTTATCGGGTACAGGTTCCGGTACCAGTACGTCTTCGGTAACGACAACTTACATCGGAGCCACAGAATTCTGCGAGATTGGCAAGGGAAGCGATGCAGACATCAGGATTATGCGTCTTGGAAGCAGAGGACGGCCAGCCTGCATTATTTCGCACAGACAGACAGAGGACGGACTGTCCTTCTCTGCCATGGACGGCATGGACACCTTCATTGCGTTCGACCCCTCCTACCCCTTCCCTGAACCTACAGCTGGCGAAAGCATACAGAACCAAGACTTGCATGCCATGGACAGCGTGGACATGGTCATCATTGTTCCTGCTAGCGGGAAACTCACGGCTCAGGCAGAACGTCTGGCTGAAGCCCACAAACAATATAGCGGTATCAGGTGTGCCGTGGTCAGGGCCGACCATATATATAATGAGTTCTCCTCAGGCACTCCGGATGCTACGGCATACCGACGTTTCATGAAGATGCTCTACGACCGGGGACTTTCCGATGGCACTGCCCCCAGATACCTTCTCCTCTTTGGCGATTGTGCATGGGACAACAGGATGAAATCTTCTGCTTGGCGTACATATTCTCCCAATGATTACTTGCTCTGCTATCAAAGTGAGAACAGTTACAGTGACACTCAATCCTATTGTTGGGAAGACTACTTCGGCCTGATGGATGATGGCGAGGGACTGGCTCCAACACAGGACGTTTCAGACCTCGGAATAGGACGTTTCCCTGTAACGACTGAGAGCCAGGCAAATATCATGGTGGACAAGACTATTGCCTACCTTCGTAAGGACAACGCAGGGGAATGGCGCAACAGGATTGTTGTAATGGGCGATGATGGCGACAACAACATCCACATGCAGGATGCCAACAAGGTGGCTAACAAGATAATGGAAGCAAGTCCCGACCTTGAACTACACAAACTGATGTGGGACAGCTATACACGCACTAACCAGGGACTCTACTATTCATACCCCGAAGTCCGTTCGCAGGTAGAACAGTACATGAAGGACGGTACCATGTTTTTCAACTACACCGGTCATGGAGCAACATATCTGATGAGCCACGAACGTGTAATCACGCTGGACGACATAAAGGCATGGAAATCCAGCACTCTGCCCCTGTGGTTTGTGGCAGCTTGCGATATAACGCCTTTTGACAGTCAGGAGGATAATCTGGGTGAAGCGGCTGTGCTCAACGAGGATGGTGTAGCGGTGGCTTTCATAGGCACGACACGCACAGTGTACAGCACACAGAACTACTATCTCAACAACTTCTTCTCGCAGTATCTCTTTGGTCATGACAGCGATGGCATGCGCTTCTCGGTTGGCGATGCCCTCAGAAAGGCCAAGAGCAGTATGGTCGGTTCTTCCGTCGACGGTTCCCAACCGCAGAACAAGTTGCAATATGCCTTGCTGGGAGACCCATCCCTCGTTTTTGGCAATCCCGAAGCCAAGGTTGTCCTGGACAGCATCAATGGAGCACCAGTCAGCGGTGAGCAGCAGTTCCAGGGAGGTGCAAGCGTCAGGTTGAGCGGACATATAGAGAAACAGCCGGGGAGCATAGACGAACAGTTTACGGGTAATGTGTTCTTCCGTATCTATGACAGTAAGGGTGTTTTGACTACACGTGGAAATACCGGCAACGAGCCTTTTGTCTACGAAGACTGGCATAAGGAGCTGAACAATGGATCAGACAGTGTCATCAATGGAAAATTCTCCACAACGATAATCATCCCCAAGGATATCAGCTATAGCAATGAGAACGGCCGTCTTGTCTTTTATGCCGTTTCCAGTGACAATGCCATTGAAGCTAATGGCAGTAGCGAGGACTTCCTTGTCGGTGGCTATAGCCAGGAGGCTGCCGCAGACACCATAGGGCCGGAGATATTCATGTATCTCAACGACAAGGAGTTTATGGATGGAGATGCCGTAAACAGCGTTCCTGTCTTCGCTGCCGAGCTGTATGACGAGTCTGGAATCCAATACAACGGCAATGGCATAGGGCACGATTTGCAGTTGTGCATAGACGGTGACCCAAAGAAGACCTTCAACCTGAACTCCTTCTACACGCAGAATCGTGGTGACTATACTCGTGGCAATGTCTACTTCGCAGAACTGCCCGAGCTGGAGGTTGGTGCGCACTGGCTCAGCTTCAGGGCTTGGGATATGATGAACAACACTACCTTGAAGACATTGAAGTTCGTTGTAGGTAAGGACCTGGAACCGGAACTGCTATCGCTAATGCTCGAATCCGATGTGGTGTCGGGGCATACCAATTTCCACATAGGCTACAACTTCCCAGGGTTGGAGTGTGACTTTACTCTGGAGATTTATGCTGTCAATGGTGCTGTGCAGTGGCGACAGACGGTTGCAGCATCGGGTAGCAATGGCATGGTCACTATTCCATGGGCCTGCTGCAATGGCGACGGTATACCTCTGAGAGACGGAATATATATATGCCGTGTGACAGCATCGTATCAGGATGGCAAAAAGAGCCATAGGGAGAAGAAATTCATCCTCAGATGCAATAAATAGCCGCCACTTTCAGTTATAATATTACGTATGAAAAGAATATTTCTCTATCTATTGACAGCATTCATGGCCATAGGTGCCATGGCGCAAAACACTGACCTGAGTGAAAGGTTCAATCCCGAGATATATGGTGTTACATCACTGGCCATTGCTCCCGATGCACGTGCCGGTGCCATGGGCGACATGGGTGTGGCCACCGATGCAGATGCTAACAGCCAGTATTGGAACTGTGCCAAGTACCCTTGGAATATAGCACGTGCAGGTGTCAGTGCTTCGTACACTCCTTGGCTTCGCAAGATTGTAACAGGTATCAATTTGGCCAACGTGTCCGGTTTCTATCGTATAGGAGATTACTCGGCACTGAGTGGTTCGCTTCGTTTTTTTAGCATGGGCGAGGTAACCACTACTGCTGGCGACTATAGTTTCAGCCCCTATGAAATGGCTCTTGATGTAGCATACAGCCGTTTGCTCACCCAGACCTTCTCTATGGGTGTGGCCATGCGCTTCATCCTTTCCAACATGAACTACGACCCGGCTCAGGAGGCTGCGACAGGCAAGGCCTTTGCTGCCGACATTACCATGTATCGCCAGGGCTATTTCTTTGCCGGAAACAGGGAATGTAGCATGTCGTGGGGTATAGCGCTGACCAACATTGGTTCCAAAATCAATATGGGCAACAGCACCCATGCAGAGTTCCTGCCTGCCATGCTGAGATTGGGTATTAATATGACAGTACCGTTCAATGAATACAACAAGCTGTCCTTCGGTGCTGAGGTCTACAAGCTCTGTATCCCCACCAAACCCGTACAGGGCGAGGATGAGTCGCCTGAGGATTACGAAAGGCGTGTAGAGGAAGAATACTACTCGGTCAGCTCCATAGCAGGTGTCTTCAAGAGTTTTGCTGATGCCCCCGGCGGTTTTAAGGAAGAGTTTCAGGAACTGCGTTGGAGTTTCGGTGCAGAGTATACCTACAACGATCGCTTTATGCTACGTGCCGGTTATCACTACGAGAACCCTCACAAGGGCAACCGTCAGTATTTTACCGTAGGCGCAGGCTTCCATATGAGCGTATTCACCGTGGATGCTGCATATTGTATAGCCACAGCCCAGGGCAATCCCTTGGATCAGACAATGCGATTCTCCCTTGGCTTCGACCTCGACGGTATGAAGGACCTCTTCGGACGTAAAAGATAAAAAGGTATATAATCCCAGCTCTTCATGGGCTTTCATGGAAAAACAAGAATATCTATCCTTCTCACCCCTCTACCTATGAAACGTATCCTCCCCTTAATCGCCCTCATCTGCGCGTCTTGCGCCTCTTCCCCTACCACTCCCGAGGCTGCTGCCTCTGCTATGCTGGATAAATCCAGGTTGCATCTTCAAGATGGCAGGTATGATGCTGCACGCGACAGTATTCTGAGCATGCGCGAGAAATATCCTACAGCCTTGGATTGTCGTGCACAAGGTATCCTGTTGCTGGATAGCATAGAATTGCTGGCAGCGCAAGACAGTATGGGCAGCGCAACAGGCGAGGAGTGGAAACGCCTTTCCGTAAAGGCGCAATTTTTCGAGCGCAAACTGCAGGAGGACAAGACGAAGTTAGCAAAATAGGTATCTGCATGCGCAATCTCACCGACAATGACCTGAGCAGGCTTTTGGACAAGCCTATGTTCCGCCGCATCTCTGAGACAGCAGACGAGCTGGGCTTGGAATGCTATGTGGTCGGCGGATATGTGCGTGACCTCTTCCTGGAACGCCCGTCCAAGGATATAGACTGTGTGGTGGTGGATCCAGCCATAGCTGACGGTCATGCAGCCGAGGGCAAGGACCTTGCTCCTGGTATACGTCTGGCCAAAGCTCTCGGACGCAGGCTCGGACGTGGCGCTAACGTGTCTGTTTTCAAGAACTTCGGCACGGCACAGGTCAAATGGCATGGCGAGGAGGTGGAATTCGTTGGTGCAAGGCGTGAAAGCTATTCCCGCGATAGCAGGAAGCCCATTGTGGAGGATGGTACTCTGGAGGACGATCTGGACAGACGAGACTTTACCATCAATGCTTTGGCCATTCAGCTGAATAGTAATTTCTTTGGACAGCTGATTGACCGTTTTGATGGGCTTTGGGATATGGAGGACAGACTTATTGTCACTCCTCTTGACCCTGATATCACTTTCAGTGACGATCCCCTGCGTATGATGCGTTGCATACGTTTCGCTACACAGCTCAACTTCCGTATCGAAGACGAGACCCAGGATGCTCTATGCCGTAATGCCGAGCGCATAAAGATTATATCACAGGAACGTATAATAGACGAACTGAACAAGATCATGCTCTCTCCCGTTCCCAGTATCGGTTTCATCGAGTTGGAGCGTTGCGGACTTTTGGAACTTATACTTCCAGAAATAGCAGCACTACGTGGCACGGAGAGCAGGAACGGCAGGGCACACAAGGATAATTTCTACCACACCTTGGAAGTTCTGGACAATATTGCACGTTCCACCGACGATTGGGAAAAGGACACCCTCTTCCTGCGCTGGGCAGCCTTGTTGCACGACATTGGCAAGCCTCGCAGCAAACGGTGGGAGGACGTGCAGGGGTGGACCTTCCACAATCACAACTACATAGGGCAGAAAATGATTCTGCCTCTGTTCCGCAGGATGAAGCTGCCTCTGGACGAGCGTATGCACTATGTGGAAAAGCTTGTAGGCATGCACATGCGTCCTCAGGTTATCGCCGATGAGGAGGTGACAGATTCAGCTGTCAGAAGAATGCTTTTCGAGGCTGGTGAGGATATTGATGACCTTATGACATTGTGCGAGGCAGATATTACATCCAAAAACCAGAATCGTAAGCAGCGTTTCCTGGACAACTTCCGTTTGGTACGTGAAAAGATTGTTGACCTGCAGGCACGTGATAACTACCGTACATGGACCAACCCCATTACGGGAGAGGAGATAATGAGCGTCCTGAACCTGCCCCCCTGCCGCCAGGTGGGTGTGCTGAAACAGGCTGTAAAGGATGCCATCTGGGAATCCCGCATACCATCCGATCACGACTCAGCCTATGCTTTCATGATGCAGGAAGCTGAACGTATGGGACTGGTTAAGCCTTAAGTTGTGTACAAAAAGCATTTTTTTGAAACACTGAGTGGCGATTTTTTTGGTAATTTGCGTCCTTTGTCGTAAATTTGAGTTCTGAAACGACAAACGATACATTACTGACGTATGGGTGGCTTTTTTGGCACAGTGTCGCAGCAACCATGTGTTGCAGACCTTTTCTATGGAACGGACTACCAGTCTCATCTTGGCACACGCCGTGGCGGCATGGCTACATTTTCTTCAGAGAATGGTTTCTACCGAAGTATACATAATCTTGAAAATACATATTTCCGTACCCGCTTTGAAACGGAATTGGGCCGCTTCGTTGGCAACAGTGGCATAGGTGTTATCTCGGACACTGATGCCCAGCCGATGCTCATAAACTGCCATTTGGGCCGTTTTGCCATAGTTACGGTGGCAAGGATAAATAATATCGAGGAACTGGCACAGCAGATGCTGAACGAAGGAATGCACCTCAGCGAGTTCTCCAGTGGCAGAATCAATCCTACTGAACTTATCGGACTGCTCATCGTTAGGGGAAGAACCTATGTTGAGGGCATCGAGAATGTATTCAAGATGGTCAAGGGTTCGTGCTCCTTGCTGCTGCTTACCGAGGACGGCGTTATTGCTGCACGCGACTCATGGGGCCGCACACCGATAGTTGTAGGCAAGAAGAACGGTGCTATGGCTGTTACATCGGAAAGCACGGCATTCCCCAACTTGGGCTATGATATCCTGCACTATCTGGGTCCTGGCGAAATCATACGCATACAGGCAGATGGCATGCAGCAGTTGCGTAAGCCCAACAAGGGCATGCAGATATGCTCTTTCCTGTGGGTTTATTATGGCTTCCCCACCAGTTGCTATGAGGGCCGCAATGCTGAGGCTGTGCGTATGGAATGCGGTCGCGAGATGGGCAAGGAAGACCCTGTAGAGATCGACTGCGTATGCGGTATTCCCGATTCCGGTCTTGGCATGGCAGTGGGTTATTCTGAAGGACATAATGTGCCCTATGCACGTGCCATATCCAAATACACCCCCACATGGCCTCGAAGCTTTACTCCCGTCAATCAGGAAATGCGCTCTTTGGTGGCAAAGATGAAGCTTATCGCCAATCGTGACATTCTATTGGATAAAAGGGTGCTTTTCTGCGATGACTCCATTGTCAGAGGTACACAGTTGCGCGACCATACCCAGGCATTTCACGAACTTGGCGCCAAGGCGGCCCACATGCGCATAGCATGTCCTCCGCTTATCTTCGGTTGCCCTTTCGTTAATTTCAGTGCAAGCAAGAATGAGCTGGAACTGATTACACGTCGTATTATTGCAGACTTCGAAGGCGACATGAACAAGAATGTGGAGGCATATACCAAGACGGACTCTCCAGAGTATAACCGCATGGTAGAAGAGATTGCCAGTCGCCTGCATCTGGACTCACTGAAGTTTGCCAAGCTGGAGACTCTGGTTAAGGCAATAGGTCTACCTAAGGAGCGTATTTGTACACATTGTTTCGATGGAAGCAGCTTCTACACACTGGAGCAGGAAAATCCCTCCATTGCCGAGCAGAGACTGGATCTCACCTACGAATGAATAGAATAAATACACAATATATATATATACAAGAACGCCATGTCAGTCCGACATGGCGTTCTTGTTTATAATGTATTATACCTTTTCCGTTGATGGATTATTCAGCCTTCAAGGTGAAGCGCTTCATGTCCACGATGGTCAGGTCCTTGTCAACGCTCTGCAGGTACTGGGCAACGGTCAGGTTCTTGTCCCAGATGTACTCCTGAGAAAGCAGACAAGACTCCTTCAGGAACTTGTTCAGACGGCCCTTGGCGATGTTCTGAATCATAGCCTCGTTCAGGTTAGCAGACTTCTCCTCAGTGGTCTGAGCGATAATCTCCTTAGCACGAGCTACGTCCTCAGCGGTAATCCAGCCCTTAGCCATGTTGCTCTCCATGTGGTCCTCGCTGTCAACGTGTGCGGGGTTGATGCCAGCCTTCTTCAGTGCAGCCTCAACAGCCTTCTGAACCTGCTCAGCCTTGGTCTTCTCGATAGCAACAGCTACCTCGTTGTCCTTAACCTCCTGGCTAACGCCACTCTCGTCGATAGCAACGGGAGCTGCAGAAGCGATCTGCATAGCGATGTTCTTGCCGCAGTCGGGGTCAGAAACGGGCTTGTTGAAAGCCAGCATGGCGCAAAGGCCGTTGCGGTTCATGTGGTTGTAGGTAGCCACGTTCTCGCTCTCGATAACGCAGTAGCCGTCCAACTCCATCTTCTCGCCGGTGATACCGCTACGAGCGATAACAGCGTCCTGGATGGTGCCGTCGCCCATGGGCAGAGCCTTAACCTCGTCCAGAGTCTTGCAACGTGCAGCAACTGCAGCGTCCAGAATCTCGCGGGTCAGAGCCACGAAATCAGCGTTGGTAGCAACGAAGTCGGTCTCGCACTTCAGAGCGATGATAGCAGCAAAGCCATTCTCAGACTTTACCAGTACACAACCCTCAGCAGCCTCGCGGTCGCTACGCTTTGCAGCAACAGCAGCACCCTTCTTGCGCAGGTATGCTACAGCACCGTCCATATCCTCGCTCTCAGCCAGGGCCTTCTTACAGTCAGCCAGACCGGCACCGGTCATCTCGCGGAGCTTCTTGATGTCACTCATTGTAACTTCCATAGTCGTATGTGTTTAATGTGTTAGTGATTGATTCAGTGATTTGAAGAAAAAGGGTTAGAGAATGCGGATTGTGTGCGTCCTCTAACCCTTTATGATTCAAAGCAGGACTCTATGATTAAGCCTCAGCCTTTACTTCTTCCTTCTTGGCGGGAGCCTCGTCAGCCTTCTCAGCCTTGCGCTCCTCCAGACCCTCGTTGATAGCGCCACAAACTGCGTTCAGGATAGCCTCTACGCTGCTGCTTGCGTCGTCGTTAGCGGGGATTACGAAGTCAATGTTGTCGGGGTTAGAGTTGGTATCAACGATACCGAACACGGGGATACCCAGACGGGTAGCCTCTGCTACTGCGATGTGCTCCTTCATTACGTCTACAACGAACAGTGCGCTGGGCAGACGGGTCAGGTCAGAGATAGAGCCGAGGTTCTTCTCCAGCTTTGCACGCTGACGGGTAACCTGCAACAGCTCGCGCTTAGACAGATTGCTGTATGTGCCATCAGCTATCAGCTTGTCGATGGTGCTCATCTTCTTCACAGCCTTGCGGATTGTGGGGAAGTTGGTCAGCATACCACCGGGCCAGCGCTCGATAACGTAAGGCATGTTGATGGACTGAGCCTTCTCGGCTACTACGTCCTTGGCCTGCTTTTTGGTTGCAACAAACAGAACCTTCTTACCGCTCTTGGCGATGTTCTTCAGAGCCTCGGCAGCGTTGTTTACCATGCCTACGGTCTTGTGAAGGACGATGATGTGGATACCGTTCATCTCCTTGAAGATATAGGGAGCCATTGCGGGATTCCACTTTCTCTTGAGGTGGCCAAAGTGACAGCCAGCCTCCAACAGGGTTTCAAATGATGTTCTTGCCATTTGTGTTTTTGTTTTTGTGTTTACTTTCTTTTTGTTGTTTCCTCGTGAAGAGGGAAACCAACCCTCGGGTAGTCTCATCCTTGGGAGTCCCGACGGTTTAGATACTAAACTCGGCGTGCTTCCGGGTGCTGAACGTTAAACGTTTAAGGTTTAAAGTTTAACGTTGAACGATTAGCAGGAGGCGTGAATACAATATAATATATATATAATGTATTAACGCTTGCTGAACTGGAAGCGACGACGTGCCTTGGGACGACCGGGCTTCTTACGCTCTACCTCACGGCTGTCGCGAGTCATGAAGCCTTCAGCACGGAGTGCCTTCTTGTCCTCGGCATTGATTTTAACCAGTGCGCGGGCGATAGCCAGACGCAGAGCCTGGCTCTGGCCGGTGTAACCGCCACCCTGCAGGTTAACCTTGATATCATACTTCTCTGCTACGTCCAGCAGGTTCAGGGGCTGCTTTACTACGAACTGCAGAATGGTGCTGGGGAAGTACTCGGTCAGGTCACGCTTGTTGATGGTAATCTTACCGCTACCCTCCTCAACATATACGCGGGCTACGGCACATTTGCGGCGGCCCAATGCATTTACTACTGCCATCTTCTTGTATTACTTGTAGAGGTTAATGTCAATGTTCTTGGGAGTCTGAGCAGCATGCTTGTGCTCTGCACCCTCATAAATGTACAGATTGGTGATAATCTGACGAGCCAGCTTGTTCTTGGGGAGCATACCCTTCACAGTGCGGCGGATCAGCTTCTCAGCACCGTTGGGCTTAGCCAGGATGTCAGCAGGAGTCTCGCTGCGCTGACCGCCGGGATAACCAGTGTAACGGAGATACTCCTTCTCGGTCATCTTGTTACCGGTGATGATGATCTTCTCAGCGTTAACGATAATCACGTTGTCGCCACAGTCCACGTTGGGAGTGAACTCGGGCTTGTACTTACCTCTCAGGATCTTTGCCACCTTGCTGGCCAGACGACCCAGGACCTGGTCTGTAGCATCTACTACAACCCACTCCTTCTTTACGGTTGCCTTGTTGGCAGAGATGGTCTTGTAACTCAATGTGTCCATTGTTCTTGTTTTGTTGTTTGTTGCTAATTGATTACTTACTTTCTTCGGTACGATTCACGGACCGGGACTGAGGCCAATCAGCCGCCTATCCACACATACCACGGGACCCCATCTAGGGCTCCGTTGATAATAATCGGCGTGCAAAGGTACTACTTTTCCGTTAATTAGCAAGCACTTCTCCTTACTTTTTACTAAAAAACAGGCAATTATTTGTGCGACATGTGGAAAAAACGTATCTTTGTAACATCGAAAAGCAACAATAATACACAAACCGAATCATAGTCATGAAGAAACTTTTTCTACTCGCTTTCCTGGCGGTATTCTGCTCAGGTGGCAGCATCTCTGCCAAGGACAACAGCAAGGAACCTTGGATGGACCCCAATGTGACACGTGTCAACACACTGGCTCCCCATGCTTCTTTCTTTGCCTTCGAGGCAGAGGACCTGGCCGAGAGGGGTGACAAGGCGCTTAGCCGTCGTTACATGTCGCTGGAGGGGTTGTGGAACTTCCATTTTGCCCGCCATCACTACGATGCGCCCGAAGGTTTCCATCTCCCTGGATACAACGACAAGGACTGGACCACTTTCCCCGTGCCCGGCCTGTTCGAACTGAATGGCTATGGCGACATTATCTATAAGAATATAGGTTATGCATGGGCCACCCAGTTCACGCCCAACCCGCCCTATATCGAGGAGAAGAACAATTACACAGGCTCTTATCGCAAGGAGGTGGTGGTGCCTGCCGGCTGGAAGGGCCAGAACATCGTCATGTATGTGGGCTCTGCCACCAGCAACCTCACCCTCTGGGTAAATGGCAAGCAGGTGGGCTATAGCGAGGACTCCAAGGACGCTGCCGAGTTCGATGTCACCAAATACCTGAAGCCTGGCGAGAAGAACCTTATCTGCATGCAGGTAATGCGCTGGTGCGACGGCTCGTATGGCGAGGACCAGGACTTCTGGCGCTTTACCGGTATTGCACGCGAGGTGTACCTGTATGCTCGCCCCAAGGCTCATATCCAGGACATCCGTATCGGTCAGGACCTGGACGGGAGTTTCACAACCGGCAAGTTTGCTATAGACATTGATGCCGCCAATGCCAAGGGCAAGGAGCTCAAGGCTGTCCTGTACGACGGCAATGGCAAGGTGGTGTGGCAGCAGACAGAGAAACTGTCGGGCACCAAGGCCGCCTTTGCCACGGACATTGCCAATGTGCGTCCCTGGACAGCCGAGACTCCCTATCTGTACACTCTCGGCGTTACCCTCTCCGATGCCAGCGGCACCATAGAGAGCATACGCCAGAAGGTGGGATTCCGCCATATAGAGATAAAGGGCGGTCAGGTGCTGCTCAACGGCCAGCCCATCCTTATCAAGGGTGCCAACCGCCACGAGATGGACCCCGATGGCGGCTATGTCATCAGCCGCGAGCGTATGCTGGAGGATATCCGCACCATGAAGAAGCTGAACATCAACGCGGTACGCACCAGTCACTATCCCTGCGACCCCTATTTCTACGACCTCTGCGACGAGTACGGCATCTACGTTTGTGCCGAAGCCAATTTCGAGAGCCACGGCATGGGCTACGACCGCACCCGTCTGGCGCAGAACCCCGACTTCCGCAAGGCCATCGTGGAGCGTAATATATGCAACGTGCAGATTCAGAAGAACCACCCCTCCATCATTTTCTGGAGCATGGGCAACGAGAGCGGACACGGCGACAACTTCAAGGATGCATACCATGCCATCAAGGCGCTGGACAGCACACGCCCCGTGCAGTACGAGCGTGCCGGTCTGGCCAAGGAGACCGATGTGTTCTGCCCCATGTACTACGACTACAGGGATTGCGAGAACTACTGCAAGCAGAATCCTGCCCGTCCCCTCATCCAGTGCGAATATGCCCATGCCATGGGTAACTCCATGGGCGGCTTCATGCACTACATGGACCTGATCCGCCAGTATCCTTCATATCAGGGCGGTTTCATCTGGGACATGATAGACCAGGCCGTGCGCGGCAAGAGCAAGGTTACGGGCAACCAGATATGGATGTATGGTGGCGACTCTGGCCGCTATCCTGCTTCCGACCACAACTTCAACTGCAATGGCATCGTTGCCCCCGACCGCTCGTTCCATCCTCATGCCTACGAAGTACAGTACGGCTATCAGGACTATTGGGTAAAGGACATCAGTCTGGAACAGGGTACACTTTCAGTTTATAACGAAAAGTTCTTCTCAGGTTCCGACAATATCCGCATGCTGGTCTCTGTTCTGGTGGATGGCAGACAGGTATGCAGACAAAGCATCGACAGGGTTGACCTTCCCCAGCAGAAGACTACTCCCGTGAAGATCGACGCTGCCGCCATCAAGGCCGCCTTGGCTGCCAATCCCGGCAAGGACGTCATGCTCAACGTGGAGTTTGTCCTTGGCAACGACTGCAATATGTTGCCTGCCGGCTATGTGGTGGCACATCAGCAGTTGGCATTGCAGGATTCCTATGCCGTACAGGCCATAGCCCAGGACGATGCCGAGGCTGCACCTGCCGGAACAGTACAGGTGGACAGCATGCTGGCATGCTACGAAATGACGGCACAGGGTATGACCGTTACCATTAACCGCCGTACTGGTATGATAGACTATGTGGATGTCCATGGCAAGCCCATGCTGGCCGATGGCCATGGTGTGCTGCCCAACTTCTGGCGTGCTCCCACCGACAACGACTATGGTGGCGGTGCAGGCATTATAAACAGGGTGCAGGCATGGCGCAATCCTGCCTTTGCCCTCAAGGCCATCAGCATGGAGCAGGACCAGGCCTCGGCACGTGTTACCGCCAAGATGGATATCGTACGCATGGATGCCAGTCTTACCCTTACATATACATTGTATGCCGATGGCAACCTGACCATCAAGGAGCATCTCGATGTAAACGAGGAGGCTAAGCACAAGCCCATGCCCACACGCTTCGGCATGCAGTGGGTTATGCCCAAGGAGTATGGCGTGGTCAATTACTACGGCCGTGGTCCCGAGGAAAACTACATAGACCGCAAGGAGTCTCAGCACCTGGGTATCTTCACCCAGAACGTGGCAGAGCAGTACCATGCCTATATCCGTCCGCAGGAGTCGGGCAACCATTGCGATGTACGCTACTGGCAGGTGCTCAATGTCAAGGGCGAGGGTCTGGAGTTCAAGGCTCATGGCCCCATGGAGTGCTCTTCGCTGAACTACTTCCCCTCCGACCTGGACGATGGTCCCGACAAGAATGCACGTCAGTCGCACTCTGGCGACCTCACTCCCCGCAACCTTACCGTCACACAGGTGGCACAGACCCAGATGGGCCTTGGATGTGTCAACTCCTGGGGTGCATGGGCCGAAGGCCAGTACCTCCTTGGCTGGCAAGACCGCGAGTTCATGTACACTGTGAAGTATGTTAAGTAAAGGAGGTTTAAAGTTTCAAGTTTATTATTATTCGCCTACGCTCATCAAGATAAACAGTCACCTTTGGCTCATCAAGCTAAAGCAGGCCAAGTTTAAGGAAAGGCCCTTTTCGCTCTCTGTCTCAGTGGGACAGCCAGTTATAATAGTTAACGCTATCACCCACTTTCTCCCCCTGAGACAGGGGCGAGTACCCAAAGGGGGAGGGGGTGGATAATGTTACATAGGTTTATAGTTTAAAGTTTCAAGTTTTAATCCCGCCTTGCGGTCTTGAATCTGCTCTTGTTCGGCAATTCAAACACGTTTGATTGCTCTCGCTTACTCGCAGATTTCCGTTTTCACTTTTCACATTTCCGTTATCAATATGCTATCTCCCTCATTGCTCAGTGCCGATTTCGGCAATCTCCAGAAGGACATGGAGTGGTTCAACCGCAGTGCTGCACAGTGGTTGCATCTGGACATCATGGACGGTGTCTTCGTTCCCAATATCTCCTTTGGTTTCCCCGTCCTCAAGTACGTGGCAAAGCTCACGCAGAAGCCACTCGACGTTCACCTGATGATAGTGGAGCCCCAGAAGTTCATCCCCGAGGTGAAGGCCCTGGGTGCGTATCTCATGAACGTGCACTACGAGGCATGTCCCCACCTTCACCGTGTTGTGGGACAGATACACGATGCCGGCATGAAGGCTGGTGTTACCCTGAATCCTGCTACCCCCATCTGCGTGCTGGAGGATATTATATGCGATGTGGACCTGGTTCTGCTCATGAGTGTGAACCCAGGCTTCGGTGGCCAGAAGTTCATACCCCACACCTTCGATAAGGTTCGTGCCCTGCGCGAAATGATTGACCGCCGTGGCTCGAAGGCCCTCATCCAGGTGGATGGCGGTGTGGGACTGGACAACTGGCAGCAGTTGCGCCAGGCAGGTGCCGATGTTCTCGTGGCAGGTTCTGCCGTATATGGTGCCGAGGACCCCATGGCAGTATGCGAAATAATGAGCAAATGAGGAAGCCTTTTCTCTTCTTCCTGCTCTCCCTCCTTGCCTGCACCTCTCCGGCATGGAGCCAGAACAGCGAATACGCCGAACTGATAAAGCAAGGCATGAAGGCTTTGGAAAGTGATTCGCTTTCCAAAGCCGAAACCGTATTCCTTCAGGCCATAGCCATCAAGCCTGCCGACAAGGCCAGTGCCGTGCTCTACCACTATGTTGGCCAGCTCAGGGTGCGCCAGGAGCGCCACAAGGAGGCGTTGGAGGCCTTCAATTCTGCCCTTCAGCTTGCCCCCACATCGCAGGAGACACTCATGGACAGGGCTTCACTGAACATACAGATGGGCCGCGATGCGCATGCCATGAACGACCTTTGTGACCTCCTTGCTCTGAATCCCGACCATGCCGAGGCTCTTTTCTTTCGTGCCTACATCTATGCCGAACAGCACCTGAATGCCAAGGCACGCACGGACTACGAGCGTCTTGTCACCCTGCAGCCTCGCAACCGCGAGGCCCGTCTGGGACTGGCACTTCTTTGCGACAATGACAAGCGTCCGCAGGAGGCCATGGAGCATATCGATGTACTGCTCCGCTATTGGCCGGACGATGCCACGGTTTATGCCGTTCGTGGCGGCATGTACCAGAAACGCCGCCAGTATGAACTTGCCTTGCGCGACATGAACCGTGCCATAGAACTGGAGCCGGAGAATCCCGACTTCTATATCTCCCGTGCCCTGCTCTACAAGGACTTCCGCAAGAAGTCCCTCGCTACTGCCGACTTCCGCAAGGCAGTGGAACTTGGTGCCTCCGCCCAGGAATGTGCCTCCATGATGCTCGATGCCGAATAGCCTGCTTAGTGAGGTTTCAGCCTTGCTCTGCCGATGCCGCGTTTTGGTCATCAGTGATGACGGTGTTTTGTCATCACTGATGATAAATTTTACCGTCGGTAATCGTTCGCCGAATCATCAGTAATGATTCACCCTCGTCATCACGATGCCTCTTCCGCTTTCTTTCAATCGTATCTCTCTCCGCATTCGAAAATTCATCACTATTGTGATTAAAACCTCACGCAAAGAACGCAGAGGTGAAGGACCCCCTCAATCCCCCTATAGGGGGAGGAGCTGGAAGCGGAGGGGTGGTGATGTCACATAGGTTGCAGGTTTTTGCTCACCGCTCATCCGTTCACTGTTAAACGTTAATCGTTCTCACCGCGCCAGCTTACTGTCCCTCTGAGACAGGGGGACGAGCGAAGCGGAGGGGGTGGATCTTAACGAACGGAAAGGTTAAAACGGAAAACTATCCACTCCATCCTGTCTCCCCCTCTGCGTTCTCTTCGTGCGAAGCTGCGACACTCCAGCGCCAGCGTAATAGGCCATGTAGTCTTTGCGTTCTCTGCGCTCTTTGCGTGAGATATATAATCACCACACGGATGTTTGTTTCTCGTTTCCCGTTCGTATTTGCGTATTTGCCACAAAAACATTATATTTGCATTCAGAAACTATAAATTGGGCAGATTATGAAGTATCCAATAGGCGTACAGGCATTTGATAAACTACGAACAGAAGGGTTTGTCTATGTGGACAAGACTGCTTTGGTTCATAAGATGGCACAGGAGGGGAACTACTACTTCCTGAGTCGTCCCCGCCGCTTCGGCAAAAGTCTGCTCATATCCACACTGAAGGCATACTTCGAGGGCCGCAAGGACTTGTTCCAAGGTCTTGCCATGGAGCAGCTGGAACAGGAATGGCGTGTGCATCCTGTGCTCCACTTGGACCTGAATATTGAGAAATATGCTTCGCAGGAAAGTCTGGACAATATACTTGAAACGAATCTTGTACAGTGGGAGAAACTTTATGGGGCAGATCCCTCCGAGCGCTCTTTCTCGTTGCGCTTTGCCGGTATTGTCAGGCGTGCCTATGAGAAGACCGGCGAACGTGTTGTAATCCTGGTGGACGAGTACGACAAGCCTCTGCTACAGAGCATATCCAATAAGGCATTGCAGGATGAATTCCGTGCCACACTAAAACCATTCTTTGGCGTACTTAAGAGCATGGACGGATGTATCAGGTTCGCCTTGCTTACCGGCGTTACCAAGTTCAGCAAGGTGAGCGTGTTCAGCGACCTGAACAACCTGAATGACATTTCCATGGACCATAGATACACCGAAATCTGCGGTATATCAGAAAAGGAACTGCATCTGTATTTCCAGGAGGACATTCAGAAGATGGCAGACAAGTATGGCGTTACCTATGAAGAGATGTCAGAACGCCTTCGCCAGAACTACGACGGTTATCACTTTGCACCCAATACCGGTGGCATGTACAATCCCTTCAGCATATTGAATGTGCTGTCAAGACTGCAATTCGGCAGTTATTGGTTTGAGACAGGTACACCGACCTATCTGGTGGAATTGCTTCAAAAGAACGACTATGCATTGGAGGAAATGGACAATATCATTGTGGGTTTTGAGACCATTTCAGGTATAGATGCTACAGATACCGACGCTATTCCCGTAATATTCCAAAGCGGATACCTGACCATCAAGGATTTTGATTCCCGGTTCCAAAGCTACACATTGGGGTATCCCAACAAGGAGGTGGAGATGGGATTTACAAAATTCCTGCTACCCTACTATACTGGCAGTCGTAGTACGCGCAGTGCCTTTGAGATCCAGAATTTCGTCAGAGAGGTGGAGAGTGGCGACATAGACGGTTTCTTTACTCGTCTGCGTTCGTTCTTCAGCGATACCACCTACGAGGTGATACGCCAGCAGGAACTGCACTACAGCAATGTGCTGTATATAGTCTTCAAGCTCCTTGGCTTCTACACCCAGGTGGAGTATCATACCAGTAACGGACGCATAGACCTTGTTCTACAGACTCCCGACTATATCTATGTGATGGAGTTCAAACTGAATGGTACTGCCGAGGAGGCTCTGCAGCAGATTAACGACAAGGGATATGCCTTGCCTTTTGCCAGCGACGCGCGCACGTTATATAAGATAGGTGTAAACTTCAGTCCCGAAACGCGCAATCTGGAACGCTGGGTGGTGGAAGGATGAACGGTGAACGATTAGAGCGGGGGATTTATATTTCTTCGTGCGAAGCTGCGACCCTCCAGCGCCAGCGCAACAGGACCGGTAATCTTTGCCCTCTCTGCGTTCTTTGCGTGCGAAAATTCTCATTAGTATGGTGATTAGAACCTCACGCAAAGAACGCAAAGAGCGCAGAGTTTTTTTACCATTACATTCCACGCTTGCGCTGGAGTAGTCGCAAGCTACGCTACGACAGGAGAGCGCAGAGGTAGGATTGGAAGCCAAAAATGTGTAAGCAGTATTCTATTAACCGAAGTAAGTCCTCACCAGCCTCTGCGTTCTCTTCGTGCGAAGCTGCGACCCTCCAGCGCCAGCGTAACAGACCAGGTAATCTTTGCGTTCTCTGCGTTCTTTGCGTGAGAAAGAGTTGTCTATGTCTAGTGGTTTTATATATATCACGCACGCAAGGATAGCAGAGGGGAGATAGAAATATATTGTGTTGTATTTTGTATTAGTATTTTTTTATATCTTTGTGTACCTAATCAATGATAATTTTGTATGAAAGACATAGACGAACTAACATATAAGGTTATAGGATGTTCCATGGAGGTACATAATGTCCTTGGTCCAGGACTCTTGGAAAGTGTATATGAACAGGCGCTTATTCACGAGTTGTTGCTGAATGGTATTCCAGTAAGGGGACAAGTTGATGTAGACGTCAATTATAAAGGCATAAATATTGCTAACGGATTTCGGGTAGACCTTCTTGTTGATGATGCTTTAGTGGTGGAACTTAAATCGGTAGAAGAAGTCAAGCCTATTCATCACAAGCAATTGCAGACTTATTTGAGAATAATGAATATGCGCGTGGGACTCCTCGTCAACTTCAACTCCATTAACCTCAAAGATGGCATCAAACGAATAGTAAACAACTACTGATATTTACCCGCCTCTGCGTTCTGCGTTCGAAAATTCATTAGTATGGTGATTAAAACCTCACGCAGAGGCCGCAAAGAGCGCAGAGTTTTCTTACCATTACATTCCACGCTTGCGCTGGAGGAGTCGCAAGCTATGCTACGACAGGAGAGCGCAGAGGTAGGATTGGACGCCAAAAATGTGTCAGCAGTATTCGTTTAACCGATATTAGTCCTCACCAGCCTCTGCGTTCTCTTCGCGCGAAGCTGCGACCCTCCAGCGGTAGCGTAACAGGACCGGTAATCTTTGCGCTCTCTGCGTTCTTTGCGTGCGAAAATTCTCATTAGTATGGTGATTAGAACCTCACGCAAAGAACGCAAAAGAGCGCAGAGTTTTTACCATTACATTCCACGCTTGCGCTGGAGTAGTCGCAAGCTACGCTACGACAGGAGAGCGCAGAGGTAGGATTGGACGCCAAAAAGTGTAAGCAGTATTCTATTAACCGAAGTAAGCCCTCGTCAGCCTCTGCGTTCTCTTCGCGCGAAGCTGCGACCCTCCAGCGCCAGCGTAATAGGCCATGTAATCTTTGCGCTCTCTGCGTTCTTTGCGTGCGAAAATTCATCAGTATTGTGATTAAAACCTCACGCAGAGGCCGCAAAGAGCGCAGAGTTTTTTTACCATTACATTCCACGCTTGCGCTGGAGTAGTCGCAAGCTACGCTACGACCAGAGACCGCAGAGGTTAGCGAACGGAAAGGTGAACCGAAGGTCGACGCCCGAACCAAAGGTCGCTGGCCGAAGGGAAAAGCAAGGGGCTAAAGTCAAAACGGAAAACTATCCACCCCCTCCGTCGCTCTGCTCCTCGTCGCCCCTGTCTCAGGGGGACAGTCAGTTACAATAGATAACATCGCGCCAGCCGACCGCCCAACGTCGCAATGGAAATTGCTCCCCTCAGAGGGCACAGAAGCACATCAGTGCTTCTTCTAAAGACCCTCTTCGCCCCCAGAGACAGGCGGGACGAGCGCGAAGCGCGGAGGGGGTGGATCTTAACGAACGGAAAGCTTAAAACGGAAAACTTCTCGCTTCCAGCTCCTCCCCCTAGAGGGGGATTGAGGGGGTCTTTCACCTCTGCGTGATGAAATAATGTCCGTGTGCTGGTGTTATATATATCACGCTGCCGCTGGAGATGGGACAAAAGTAACATGTCCTAATTACTAAATAGTTTTATCCGAATTTTTATTATTAAGAGAAATTTGCGTCATAACTATTTGGCTGTTAATTTGGAACTTTGTATATTTGCAACCTCAATATGCCTAAAAAGCGCTAATTTATGCTAACAAACATCCAAAATTCTACAAAAATAACCGCCAATATCTTTGGTGGTTTGGATTATTTTGTTAGCAAGCAAGCAAGCAAGCAAGCAAGCAAGCAAGCAAGCAAGCAAGCAAGCAAGTAAGTATATATAATAGGTTCGCGCGAGAGATTCTCGCACCTTTTTTCAATCATCCCCTCCATGGGCGAGTGCCAGCTCGTCCATGGAGGGGATGATTTGTGTATGCATAGCTTTGGCCTTTGATAAGCACAATATTCTTGAACAAAAACAATTTTAATTAATACTTAACTAAATTATTATGAAAAAACTATTACTTTTATTTGCAGTGCTGCTGGCGACAGTTGGGGCATGGGCACAGATGGAAAAAGAGCACACTCTGGACCGTGATAATGGCACGGGTGTTAGTTCTGATGGATGGAGTAGCAAATGGACATCAACCCAAATTCCTACACTAACGCTTTCTACTGGCACAAGCAACATTAAGGATGTTGATAATGATAAGAGTCTGTGTTTGTATGCTGGCACTAATAAGGATGCGACTTATACTTTGCAGGTACCTTCGGGTTATAAGATTTCATGGTATGAATTTGATTACGTTTTCTCCAGAAATACAGATGAAACTTCTACTGATAATCTTGTATTGACAGCAAATGGAACAGATTATACTGTGTCAACTGAAACCGCAGAACCAGTAAGGTTGCGTGTAGAAGGGGTTAATGCTCAAAATACTACCTTTAGACTTAGTGGCGTTAATCATGGTATAAAGACTACAAACTTTAAAGTTTATGTCGTGGAGGATTCTCCCCTACCATCTTTTGTCAATACTTCTACCGAGGAATCTCCCATTTATTATGTAATAGCATCTTACAATAGAGGTGGAGTGCTTACAAGCCAAGGAAATGGCGCTTCCTTTGTTCATGAAGATCAAACGGATGGTAGTTACTGGTTTTTTGAAAGTGCCAATGGTAATGGTGGAGTTTATATGGTAAACAAGCAAAAGGATGGTGACAACAAACTTTATGCAAATCACGAATATAAAGTTTCGACTACTCCGGCTGTTTGGTATGTTTTAAGAAATGGAGTTAATGAGAATGGTGTCGTTCTGTCTAAGACCAATCCAATCTCATCAGGTTCTTGTGTTGATGCGAGCAAAGATAACAACTCAGTTGGATCTTGGGATCCCAGCAGTGGCGACTGGCAGGGTACAACTTGGGTTATCGGTGAGGTTGATTTTGATGCTGTATATAATCCTAATAATGTTGTGCTTCGCACAAGAAGTGACAGAAAGATAAATTCTGTACAGTTAAATGGCAGTTCTTTGAATGAGTTCGCCCCAGCAAATACTACAAGCATAACCCATGATGCCTATAATCCCTTTGGTAAAGCATACGTAGATTTGACAGACAGGGTTACTATGAGAGCTGCAGCTGGCGAAACTCTTACTGCGGTAATAAATAGCCAAGGCACTTGGGTAAATGCATATTTGTATATAGATAAGGATAACAATGGTTTTACAGCTTCCGTTGATGATGATGGCTATAGCCCGCTTGAGGATCTGATCACATTCTCTAACTTGGAAGGTAAGAATAGTCAGGGAGCAACAAGTAGTGGTAATACAAAGGTTATGCCATCTTTTGAAGCTCCAACAACTCCAGGCACATATCGTATGCGTTTCAAAATTGATTGGAGTTCTATTGACCCCAATGGTGGTAATGCGAACTTTTATGCTGACGGCGGTACGATTGTTGATGTAAATTTAGAGGTGCGTTCTGTTGTTGATGTGAAGTATGTTTTCATGTATGATGGTAAGAAGATTGGAGAGGAAACACGTGTGGGTTCAGTTGGATTAGAATTCCCCTCTATCACATATAGTTTGCCTTATGGTATTACTGCTACCAAGCCGGAGGGAATATTGCAGGAGTCTGATGTAGTTGGCGGTATTGTAACAAAGGAAATTGTACTTGTTAACAATTTGCCATTTGTTTATGCCGAAGATGCGGCATCAATAAGGTGCTGGTACACTATGGATGTTCATGGCAATGAGAATACTTATGCCGTACGTAGTTCCGAAAATAATATTAGAGTTGCTGTAACAGCTGCCGCTCTCTATCAAAATGGTCATGTGCCAGATAATTCATACATGTGGGCATTTGTGGGTAATCCTTGGGATGGTTTCAAGATTATTAATAAGGCTGCTGGTCTTGATGTTTCTTTGTATCAGCCCAGTGATGCTGATGTAGAAGTATCGTTGCATACGGATGGACAGTTGTTCAAGGTTCATAGCAGTAGCCAAATATCCAATGCGATTTGCTTTAAGATAGATGGTAGAAACTATTATCCTAATCATCGTTCAGATAAGATACAGGGATGGACAGCCAACGACGCAGGTTCTTCTTTCCGTATTTATCCCGTGATAGATGGCAAAATATTGACTACAGACCAGACAATGACTAATGGCAAGTATTATCGTATCCTAAGTTCTGGTCGTAAGACATTATTGGGCATAGATGGATACACATTCAATATGAAGAATAGTGCATATAATTTGGATAATGCTGGTCAGATATGGAAGTATGTAGAGGAAGATGGAAAAGCATATCTCCAGAATGTATATTCTGGTCTGTATCCTCAGGCACTACCTGCAGGTGGTAACTTAACGGCGCAGATAGGTTCAAACAAGGCTCAGGTATTTAGATATGAGAAGCATGGTCAGGAGGAAAAGATCTGGAACATCTACTTTGGAGAAGGAGATGAAACGCAAGTAAACATTGAAGCTAACGGTAATGTCAATTGGTGGGATGGTGATTACGCTCACCATTGTATCTACGAAATAGAGGCAACTGACGAAGAGGTGGTTGAAATGTGTGTTAACTGGTACAATGCCAATCCTTGTGATGGTGCTGCATGCGGATATGAGAAAATTGATCTAATTGATGGTGCAGAGGTTATTTCCCCAAGTGAATTTGTCGCCCCCAGTGAAATAAATTCCCTTATAGATGAATTGTCTCTAACTGGAGAAATAACGCTAAATAATATTCACGATTTGTTCAGCAGTAAGATCAAGGATCAGAGACTTGTTAATTACAAGAATGCTGTTGCCACTCATGGAGATCTTCTAAGCGTTGACTATACACCCAAAGCAGAGTGGGGTACTATCATACTGCCTATCAACTGGGCAAATCCCGACGGATGGGAGCGCTATTCATGTTCTGCGATAGAAGGTGACGTTCTCGACTTGACAGTTTTTGACGGGGAAACAAAAAATAAACCTATGATTATTAAGGTTAATGAGGATAAGCAGAACAAAATTCATCAGTTTATTGGTTACAGCAATGGTGCCGCTACAACAAACCAGACTGTTGGTCTATTGACAGGTGTACTGGAGGATAATACCAAGGTTCCCGCAGGAAGTTTTGTTCTGGCGCGTCAAAAGAGTACAGGTAAAATCGGTTTCTTCCCTGTAGCGGAGGGTGCTGACTATGGATTGGAGAAGCACAAGTGCTACCTGACTCTGCCTGTTGAATCTGCACGCTATAATGCCTTGTTCTTCGAGGGAGGTGAAACTGCTATTGAGAACGTTGACGGTGCAGAGAGCGCTGCTAAGGCTGTTGTCTACGACCTCGCTGGTCGTCGTGTACAGAACGCTCAGAAGGGTGTATTCATAGTTAACGGTAAGGTTGTTATCAAGTAAAAGAAAGTAAGAATACAGTTTTAGTTTTAGTTTATAGTGGGGCTTCGGCTCCCTGTTCACCCCCTGCTCCTTTGCCGTGAGGTACGGGACAGGGAGGATGAGCTAAATAAAATGAATAATAAGATAATAAGGAAATAATATGAAGAAGATGTATATCAAACCATCTGTTGAAACTATTAATGTCCAGATGGAATCAATCATAGCAATGTCTATACAAGGAACTAAAATCACGAGCGATAATAAGGGAGATTTCGAGAATCTCGGCCGTGAGGACAATGGTCCTTCTGCTCCCGGTGTTTGGGACAGCGAATGGTAAGCAAAGAATATATAAAGTATAGATCAAGCCGCCGGGGTTCTGCGTGAATCTCGGCGGCTTTGTTTCCGTTCGTTTTGCCTCTGCGTTCTCTTCGCGCGTAGCTGCGACCCTCCAGCGCCAGCGTAACAGGACAGATAATCTTTGCGCTCTTTGCGTTCTTTGCGTGAGGAAAATAATGATCGAGTGGTGGTTATTTTTATATTTCACGCAGAGGCCGCAAAGAGCGCAGAGTTTTTTACCATTACATTCCACGCTGGCGCTGGAGTAGTCGCAAGCTACGCTACGACGAGAGAGCGCAGAGGCAAAGTGAACGGAAAAGTCAAAAGTTAAAATGGAAAACTATCCACCCCCTCCGTCGCTCTGCTCCTCGTCGCCCCTGTCTCAGGGGGACAGTCAGTTACAACTGCTAACACCGCGCCAGCCGACCGCCCAACGTCGCAATGGAAATTGCTCCCCTCAGAGGGCACAGAAGCACATCAGTGCTTCTTCTAAAGACCCTCTTCGCCCCCTGAGACAGGGGTGAGTACCTCGCAGGGGGGAGGGGGTGGACTTTAACGAACGGAAAGTTTAAAACGGAAAACTTCTCGCTTCCATATCCTCCCCCTAGAGGGGGATTGAGGGGGTCTTTTATTGAGGGGGTCCTTCACCTTTTGCGCTCTTTGCGTGAGATAATAACTACCATGCAGATGTTTTGTTTTCTTTCCGCACGTTTCCCATTTCCCGTTCGTATTTGCGTATTTGCCACAAAAACATTATATTTGCATTCAGAAACTATAAATTGGGCAGATTATGAAGTACCCTATAGGCATACAGCAGTTTGAGAAGTTGCGTGAGGAAGGATGGGTTTATGTGGATAAAACGTCCCACATTCATCAATTGGTATCTAAAGGTAGTTACTACTTCCTGAGCCGTCCCCGCCGCTTCGGCAAGAGTCTGCTGATCTCTACCCTGAAGGCATACTTCGAGGGTAAGCGGGAACTGTTCCAAGGACTTGCCATGGAACAGCTGGAGCAGGAATGGCGTGTGCATCCTGTGCTTCGTTTGGATCTGAATACAGAGAAGTATGATTCCCCGGACAGCGTTGACAAGAAGCTGGATCGCGAGTTCAAAATTTGGGAAAGCCTTTATGGCGCAGATTCTGCCGAGACAACTCTGCCCATGCGCTTCGAGGGTATTATCAGGCGTGCCTATGAAAAGACTGGCGAACGTGTGGTAATCCTGGTGGACGAGTACGACAAGCCTCTGCTCCAGGCAATATCCAACAAATCGCTACAGGACGAATACCGTGCCACGCTGAAGTCTGTTTATGGAGCCTTGAAGAGCATGGACGGATGTATCAGGTTCGCCCTGCTTACCGGCGTTACCAAGTTCAGCAAGGTGAGCGTGTTCAGCGACCTGAACAATATGGAAGATCTGTCCATGAATACTGCCTATTATGATCTATGCGGTATCTCCGAGCAGGAATTGCATGATGTATTTGATGAAGAGGTCGGTGAACTTGCCAAGGCGAATAGTCAGACCAAGGAGGAGGCATACGAAATGCTGAAGCAGCGTTATGACGGCTATCACTTCGCCCCGGATACTTTGGGTATGTACAATCCGTTCAGTGTGCTGCTTACCTTGAAGAACCGTCAGTACGGCAGTTACTGGTTCAGTACAGGCACACCTACCTACCTGGTGGAACTGATGAAGGAGGTGGACATGAATCCCACGGAACTGTCGGGCTACGAGGCCAGTGCCAGTGAACTGGACAGTGTGCAGATAATGGTGGACAATCCTATTGCGGTGCTTTATCAAAGCGGTTACCTTACCATAAAGGACTATGACCGCAGTGTCCGCCTGTACACTCTGGACTATCCCAACGAGGAGGTAAAGGAGGGTTTTGTCAGCTTCCTGATGCCTTACTACACTCCCATTTCACAGAACGACTCCCCATCGTTTGTTGGTAAGTTCGTGCGTGAGGTCAGAAACGGCAAGGTGGATGCCTTCATGCTGCGCCTAAAGGCCTTGATGGCAGATACGCCATACGAACTGATACGTGACCTTGAGGTTCATTACCAGAATGTGATGTTCATCTTTACCAAACTGATGGGGCTTTATGTGCAGGCAGAATACCGTACTTCCCGTGGACGTATAGATTTGACTATAGGAACCGACAGGTACGTCTACATCATAGAACTGAAGCTGGATGGCTCTGCCGAGGAGGCTTTGGCACAGATAAATGAGAAGGACTATACTTTGCCCTTTGCCGTGGACGGCAGGGAGATAGTAAAGATAGGAGCAAACATCACCAGCGAGACACGCAACCTGGAACGCTGGGTGATGGAAGGATGAACGGTGAGCGGTGAACGTTTAACGTTTAACGGTGAGCGGGTGAGCGAAGGAATTATATTTCACGCAAAGATCGCAGAGAACGCAAAGAATTCTAAAAATGTTATCGCCAGAGAGGTCGCTGCCTCTGCGTTCTCCCGTCGTAGTGAAACTTGCGACTTCTCCAGCGCCAGCGTGAACAGTATGGAAATTAAAACTCTGTGTTCTCTGCGCTCTTTGCGTGAGATATAAAATCACCACACAGATGTATTCTTTCCGCACGCAGAGGACGCAAAGATCGCAAAGATTTTATTATTAACGCGATCTCTTGAGGGGTCGCTGGCTCCGCACGACAAGAGTGCGCAGAGGTATGCCAATAGGGATAGAATAAGGTAAAAAAAAGAAGGTTGTCATCACGACAACCAATCTTTCGTTAACCTTAAATCTAATACCATGAAAAACACGATGCAAAGGTACGGCTTTTTCCGAGACCTGCAATAGCCTGGGCGTACTTTTTGCCCGTACTTCGTGTTTTATTGATTTATGTCAAGTGCGGTGGCGGGAGTCAGCGTTTCTTTAAGTCTTGCTCCAGTTCTAATAATTGTGACATGTCTTCAGCATCGGCATTTGCCCTTTCTATGGCCTTCCTACGGGCATTAAATTTGTCAAAGACCTTATAAACAAATGTCTCCATTTGCTTGTTGCTAACAGAACCTTTGTCCACAAGCAGCGGTTGCTCATTGTTGATAAGAATGTTATCTACATTCTCTCTCCAATAATCCATTGTTAGATTTTTGCGCATTTTCGCTCTGAATTCAGCGGTTTCAAGGAAGATGACCACAAGGCGATTCAATGAGTCTAGTTCATCTTCGGTAAGATAGTTTTTGGCAATGATTATATCTTGTTTGCGTACGATGTTGCCCTTCCATGATGTAAGTCCCATGTTTGGGTCGTTGACTTTTGCACGGGTTACGACGATCTCTGCTGCGGTATGCCCAGTAATGGCGTAGAGTAATTTGTTCTGTGTAGTAGCGAAGAACATTTGGGTGGCCTTATCTGTTTTGTCGTAGTCAACACTAAGTGCAAACAGGTCTCTTACCTTTTGATAAAAGCGCTTCTCGGAGGCTCTGATGTCCCGTATGCGTTCCAGTAACTCGTCGTAGTAATCAGGTCTGCCATCGGGATTCTTCAGTCGCTCGTCGTCTATTACAAATCCTTTCCGAAGGTATTCTGTCAAGTTCTTGTTGGCCCATTGACGGAACTGAGTGCCACGGGGAGTACGGACACGGAATCCAACAGCCATAATCATTTCCAATGAGTAGAAACGTACATTGTATGTTTTGCCGTCTTTGGCAGTTGTCAAGTATTCCTTGACAACTGAATTCGTATCTAACTCTTTGTCGATTAGAATCTTGGAGATATGTAAGTTGATATTTTGCTTAGAGGTGGCAAAAAGTTCGGCCATTTGCAACTGGTTAAGCCATATCAAACCATCACGTTCGTAAAGTTTGATGCGGCTTTTGCCATCTTCGGAGGTGTATAGTATGATATCGCCGGACATAAAATTGTAGGGTTAGAGTCCTTAAGGTCTTTAGGGTTCTTAGAGTCTTTAGGGATTGGGGTATCCCTCTATCAGCACGGTGGCATAGGCTGAGATGCCTTCCTCGCGACCAGTGAAGCCGAGCTTCTCCGTTGTGGTGGCCTTTATGCTGATGTCGTCCACGTCTATGCCCATACATTCGGCCAGACATTCCTGCATGGATGGGAT
This sequence comes from Bacteroidaceae bacterium, assembly GCA_045645045.1. Taxonomy (GTDB): domain Bacteria; phylum Bacteroidota; class Bacteroidia; order Bacteroidales; family Bacteroidaceae; genus Physcousia. The sequence continues at coordinate 38,565 of JAZRIA010000301.1, forward strand.
ATGTGCCTTCAGTTTTGGACGTTCGGCACAGATGGTGGCATCTATGTTGCCTACGCGGTAGCCCTTGGTGGCAATGATTTCTACGGTGCGGCGCAGGATAATCTTGCTGTCTATGTTCTTGAACTCAGCCCCAGTGTCGGGGAAATGGTAGCCGATGTCGCGCATGTTGGCAGCACCAAGCAGAGCATCGCAGATGGCATGGATAAGCACATCGGCATCGCTATGGCCCAGAAGGCCTTTGGTGTGCTCCAGGCGTATGCCTCCAAGCCAGAGGTCGCGACCTTCTACAAGTTGATGTACGTCGAATCCGAATCCTACTCTGATTTTCATAGTTATCTGTTATTTTAGGCTTATAAGATTTGAAAGGATGGGGTCTGGGAACTGCTGTGTCCTACACTGGAGATATTCCTGCAAGTCCTCCAGAATGATGAACGGTATATTGAACTGTGTGGCACGGCTGGAGTTGTAGTAGTGTTCCACGGCCACGCAGATGTCCTGTGGCATGGCCTTGGGGATGAGAATGCAGTCCGTGTCGTCTGCCATCTCGGTATTGGCATAGGCTCCAAGGCATCCTAAGGCTTGTGCCAATGTGGGCATGGAGTCCATTATGGACGGATGTACGAAAATTTCTTTGCCATATAGCACGTCGGGGGTATTCAGTGCAAGAGGCGAAATCTGGCGTGTGTTCTTCAGTCCGCTTATTTCGGGTGCAACCCAGTAGACATGCTCGTGGGTCAGATGCAGCTCCTTGGGCATATCCTCTGGCATCTGGTAGGCGGAATAGTCTCCACCCTGTATGTGCTGCAGGTCCTCGGCAGTAAGGCGGCGGATGTTGTATCCGTCGTGCACGTAGAGAAGCCAGTAGTTGATGACCTCTGGGTCGGGACAGTCTCCAGTAAGGAGGAAGTGTGTGTTGCGTTGCAGCTTGTCGAAACGTACTTCGCTGGCGCCAAGCTTCAGCAATGTGCTACGCAGTGCCTGTCGGCTTTGGGTGAAGGAACCTGTTGCCACCACCTTGCGTCCCAGAAAAGGGCATGGAAGGGTGGGGGAGGCATCGAAGTCGTCGAAGAGGGAAAGTTGCTCTGCTTGCATGTATATTGTATGATGAGTGTTAGTGCAAAAGTACAATTATTTTTGCAGAATAGTGCCATTGTGCCGGGTTTTGTGGACGTTTTAGAAAGAAATGTTGTACCTTTACACCCGTCAAAATAGCAATCTAATATATATATAATATATAATAAGGTATATGAGCAAACAACAACAGATACAGATTCAGTTCAAGTTGAACGATGTTCGCCAGGTACAGTTCGTTACCCTGTGCAACGAATGGCCTGAAGGCGAATTGCAGGTTGGCAATCAGATAAACTTCAGCAGTGACACACAGAACCGCCTGGTGCGCTGTCTGCTGAACATAGAATACAAGAAGAACGATATCACGCAGATGATGCTGGGTGTGGAGACCGTGTTCGAGTTCTCGCGCGAGTCATGGTCGTCCATGTATGACCTGAACGGCGACCAGTGGATACTGCCCGTAGGGCTGGTGCACCACCTGACAGACGTTACCATAGGTGCTGCCCGCGGTATTCTGGCTGTGCGTACCGATGATGCAGGCTTCCCACGTGCCATGTTGCCCCTGGTGAACCCTCAGCAGTTCATGCGCGATAATTTGCGTTTCCCACGCAATGCCGCACCCCAGATGCCAACAACCCCACAGGCCGAGGCATAATGCAACTGGTACCGAAACTGGATGTGCATACGCACACCATAGTGTCTGGCCATGCCTATAGTACGATGCAGGAGATGGCCCGCGAGGCTGCTGAACGCGGTCTGGAGATATTGGGTATAACGGAGCATGCACCGGGCATTCCCGGTACGTGCGACCCGATATATTTCCGTAATCTTCATGTTGTTCCTCGCGAGATGTATGGTGTGAAGCTCCTGTTGGGTGCAGAACTCAACATACTGGACAAAAACGGTACTCTGGATTTGGATGAGTACTACTATCGTATATTGGACCTGCGTATTGCCGGCATACACTCGCTCTGTTGGGAGGGAGGTACACGCGAGGAGAACACGCAAGGAATGATAAACGTGGTACGCAATCCTTGGGTGCAGATAATATCGCATCCGGGCGACGGTACAGCAGAACTGGATTTTGAGCCGATAGTGCTGGCGGCCGGAGAGAGCAAAACGCTGCTGGAGATAAACAACAGCAGCCTGATTCCCTCAAGGGGTAAGGTGCAGGCCAGAGCCAATAATGTGGAGATTCTGCGCCTGAGCCGCAAGTACGGTATACCCGTGATTTTGGGCAGTGATGCGCATACAGCCTTCTCCATTGCCGATTACAGGCACTTGTGGGAACTATTGGACGAGACAAACTTCCCCTCGGAACTTATCATGAACGACAAACCGGATGAGTTTCTGGCGTACATTGGCTGACCTGCTCTTG
>JAZRIA010000302.1:0-1194 GCA_045645045.1 Bacteroidaceae bacterium
CTGGATATAGGAATCCTGCCCACTGCCCATTGGCTTTGAATGTGCCGTCTATGTAGATGGCAGCATTGTCCTTGGCTACAATCTGAGTCCTAGCTTTCCACCCCGTTTCGTAATCGTAGAAATATTTGTTCGTTCCTTGGCTTATTGACTGGCAGAAGGCATTGATGCCGTAAGTGGATGTCGCCTGGTAGTCCTCATAAAGAATATCCGAGTCGTAACCATTGTCTAGGAATTGCATATGGGCTATGGCAAATTTTCCATTGTCGGCTATATATAGTGCCATGTTTGAGAGCCCCATGAAGTCTGTCCTAAGATTGATTATATGGACGTCTTCCTCTTTCTTGATATAGATTCCGCGCTCCACCTGCTCAGCATATTCTTCCTTCCCATTCTTCAGGAAGCTTAGTGTCCTCTCCTCGCCGTCGATGATTACCTTCAGTCGTTCGGTCTTTATATAATCGGACTTTGTGGAGGTGGCCGACATCCACCCTCCAGGTTTTAGGGTGTTTACCTCCTTGGTGAATTCAAACTCCCACCTCTTCTGCTGGGCGAGCAGAGTGGTGTGGCATAGCAATATTGCGCAGAGGATTGCGCAAAGCCGTTTACAATTTGAAGCAAGGTCTCTCATGGGATTCATGTCTAGGGTGTGATTTATTAAAGTTCTTTGCAAAGGTATATGTTTCCTGTGAATGGGCAAGTGTCAAAGCGGGATTTTACAGCCAGCAGTCGTTGTGTCTCAGCCGGATGCTGCCAGTGGCGTCCCTGTGGGCCTTCACCTCGATGTATAGGGGCAGGTAGCCTTGGGTGCTCTCGCCACCCGTATCGGCCCATAGCATTTCGCTCAGTTGCTTGATGGCGTTGTCGAGCGCGGGGGAGGCATCTCTGAGATCGCGTACAAACACGTTGTAGGGTGCTTCGTACGAGCCGTACTGGCGGACCATTTCCTCGTCGGCATAGTAGGCATTGTTCTCGTATTCCAGTCCGTCGGCCTCGGGCGATACGATGTGGATGGTGTAGCTCTTGTCGGCATAGGACACGCGGGTCAGTTCGACGCTGCCCACATGGAGGGGCCACTCGGCATTGATGTCGTCGCACACGGCTTGCCACTTTTTCTCGGCGCCTCCCGTCATGCAGCCGGCAAACAATAGGGGGAGGAGGAATGCTAGCAGTTTCTTCATAGGGTTTTATTTTATG
>JAZRIA010000303.1:0-7708 GCA_045645045.1 Bacteroidaceae bacterium
CTTTCTTGAAACGATTGCGCACGGCACGTGTCAGGGCATCGCCCTCTACCTTGCGAAATTCGGCCAGGCGCACCTTCGTGGGGTCTATCCTCAGTGCTGCCCCCATGCTGCAGAGCAGGGTGGGGCGCTCCAGGGAGGTGGTGCGCAGGATGAGGTCGCACTTGTCGCGAAGTGAGTCGATGCAATCTATTACGAAGTCGTACTGCTCCAGATGGAAATCAGGTGCGGTCTCCTCGGTGTACATCATGTTCAGAGCCAGAATGTCCGCTTCGGGGTTGATGGAGAGCAGGCGCTGCTTCATGGCCTCCACCTTCGGCTGGCCTATGGTCTCTTGTGTGGCCATGAGCTGGCGGTTCAGGTTGGTGGGGCACACGCGGTCGCTGTCCACTATGGTGAGGTGTGTGAGGCCTGCACGGACGAGTCCCTCGGCGCACCACGAACCTACGCCACCCACGCCAAAGATTATCACTCTGGTTTTGTCCAGTGCCTCCATTCCCTTCCTGCCCAGAAGCAGTTCGGAACGGTTGAAGATTTCATTTCCTGCCATTGGAATAATGGTATTTGGTTTGTATTGCAAAGATAATGCAAATATGCTGTCAGCGCCTCTTAATGTGTTAAATATAATGGTATATGATTGATTGCCGATGTGTTTCTATTGTCATGTAAGAAAAAAAACGTAAATTTGCAGTCGCCCTATAATATATTATAAGGTGTACTATAGAACATTGAACGCATATTTTAAACAACTAAACAATCATTTACATTAACCTTGATTAATTTACGCAATTAACTAAATTAATTAACTAAATTAATTAACTAATGAAGAAAAACCTGCTTATGTTAGCTCTGCTGCTCCCTGTAATGACAGGATGGGCGCAGACTGATGTCATCAAGGCATCTGCATCGGTGGACAGTCCCGAAAACTTGTTCACCATGAAGAACGGCAATGGTTTGACCATGACTTCCTTTACCTCTCCCACAGAGACTGAAGGAAATGCCGGCAAGTTTGCATTCTATGCTGAGGATGGTAAGGAGAACTCTTACTACATCTACAGCGTGGACGAAAAGAAATGGGTGTCCTACACCAAGTCTGCCAGTTATAGCAGCGGTACCAACAAGGCCAAACTCGTGGCAGACAAAGCCAGTGCACAGCCTTGGAAGGCACAGAAGGTAAATGCCGGCGGCGGGGATGTGTATCAGTTTATGCCCTACACCACCTCTGGCAGTGCTGCTTCCCAGTACATGAACTGGTATGGCGGCAAGGACTCTAATCCTCTGGATAATACCAATATCACCATAGGTCTGTGGCAACAGGGCGCCAGTCAGGATGCCGGTAGCCGTTGGATTGTCAGCGAGGTACAGATTTACACCTACACTATGGATCTGGAGGAAGGCGTAAGCGTAACCATCAATGGACAGACCTATACCGACGGCCAAAGTGTTACCGTAACAGGTGCTCTCTCTCCCAGCGACGTGGTGGCATCGCAGAAGGAAGGCAAGTTTGCCGTGGTAAGCGTGGACAACGACACAAAGACCGTTTCTGTTACCTACTACGACATGCCCGCTCTGCGCGAGAGCCAGCCCTACACCCAGGCATGGGTTTATCCCAAGCAGCAGGATGCCGTTGGCACTGCCATGAGCGAGAAGGAGGGTGAGGTTTATACCCTGTACAACAACGTACTGGCCGCAAGCTTCCTCAAGGGCGAGAAGACCATCTACTTCCTGGGCAGCAAGGCCATGAACCTGGTGGCAGGTACTGAACTGTTCATCGTGGGCTTCGGAACCGGCGAGAAGGTTGCTGCAAGTCAGATGACCATGAAGAGCTTTGAGCAGAAGGATCTCTCTGCCAACCCCACCGCCATCGGTGGTGCCGAGCACTATGCCGGCAAGGCTCTGGAGGCAGTCTTCGGCTATACCTACAAGGGCGAGGAGATAGAAATCCTGTGGCGTGCAGTTCTGCGCGACGGAAGCCACTATCTGCGCACCGAGATGGAGCTGAAGGGCATTGGCAACGTGGACATGTTCGACATCATTGCCATGACCTACAATGTAGACGCCAAGGAGGCCGGCAGCAAGCCTGCAGCTATTGGTAACACCCGTGGCAAGGTGATCATGAGCAACAAGATCTTTGCAGGTCTGGAGACTCCCACCGCTTACAACACCGTGGGTGGCGCCAGCGACGACGAGGACAAGTGGGATTTGGTTTCTACCCCCGTTACCGACAACGTGGCTGCTTCTGCATGGACCAAGAAGGATATCAATGATGTGCCCATGCGCATACAGGAGGTAGGCGGTTCGGACAAGACCTACTACACCTACACCAAGCAGGTGGAACTGAAGAAGAACCAGAAGGTGACCTCTACACTCACCTACAAGGGTGGTGCCAAGCGTTTCGACATCGATGGCGTGGTGCTCCTGGACGAGAACGGTTCTATCGTGGCAAGCGACTACCACCATGGCTATACCGGAAGCGCCAAGGAGAACAACTCATACAGCTTCATTGTGCCCAACGATGGCAAGTTCAGCGTATGCATGTACATCGACGGCCGCGAGGGCGATATCGTATCTACAGCCGAGTTCAAGGTTGAGGTTTATGAAGGCAAGGGCGGTGTGGACGTTACCACCGACATCGTTAACATTCAGGGCCGCTGGAGCCGCAACACCACTCTGGCCAAGGACGAGACCTGGAAGGTGGCTGCCGTAGTGGGCCTTATCGCTCAGGATGGCGAGCAGGACAATGGCAACATCCGCAAGACTCAGAAGCGCCGTTCATTCCTGGCATACAGTGAGCGCGAGCGTGCTGTGCCCTGGCGTGCAGTTCCCGCATATATCTCATGGTACGAGCTCCAGATTAACCGCAACAACGCTGCTCCTGGCCGTGAGCATATCGACAATACCAAGGCCGTAGATGTGCTCAATGTAATGGCTCAGTGGAAGACTCAGTTCTACGACCGCTATGGCATGTCTCCCAAGATGTTTGTAATCGACGATGGTTGGGACCTCTATGGCGAGTGGACCTTCCATAGCAGTTTCCCCAACGAGTTGCGCGACATGTCCAAGGCAGCCAAGGAAATGGGTGCTGGCATCGGTGCATGGCTCGGCCCCGTGGGCGGTTATGGACAGAGCGGTACCTATCGTCGTCAGTACTGGAGCGACAAGGGTGGCATGCAGCTCTCTAATCCCCGTTACTACAAGGCATTCAAGGATGCTGCATACAACCTCGTCTGCAACCAGGATGGCACAGAGGGCTATCAGCTCGGTAGCGACAACTATGTATTCTTTAAGTTCGACGGCATCTCTGGTCAGTTCTCTTCTGTAGGTCCCGATAATGGTGACGTAGGCAATGAGAATGCCGAGGGTATCATCCGCCTGGAGCGCTACGTACGTGAGGAACTCCGCGAGGATATCTTCTTCAACACTACTGTAGGTACTTGGGCTTCTCCCTTCTGGTACCAGATTTCCGATGCTACATGGCGTCAGGAGAACGACTACGACGAGATTGGCAACAACAGCAACAAGCGCGAGAACTGGATTACCTATCGCGACAACCTGGTTCACCAGAACTATGTTACCAACTCTCCCATCTGTCCCATCAACACTCTGATGACCCACGGATTCATCCTCACCAAGTTTGGTCCTCCAGCAGGTGCTCCCCGCGACTACAAGTCAGTGCTCAACGAACTGCGCTGTGCCTTCGCTTGCGGTAGCGGTCTGGTAGAGCTCTACAACGACTACGACCTGATGAACAGCATCAACGGCGGTCAGTTGTGGAAGGACCTGGCAGAACTCATGCAGTGGCAGAACGACAATGCCGATGTGCTGATGGATGCACACTGGGTAGGTGGCGATCCCTGGACAGGCAGCAAGGCCGAGATTTACGGTTGGGCTGCATGGAATGGCGAGAAGGCAGTCTTGACTCTGCGCAATGGTGCCAACAACCAGCAGAGCATTAAGATTACCCTGCGCGAGGCATTCGAGATTCCTGCAAATATCAATGGCTCTATCGTTCTTAACAAGTGTTTTGCCGACCAGGCCGCTCTTAAGGGCTTGACCGAGGGCGAGGCTATCAACATCGACACCGAGCTGACTCTGACTCTGCCCGCAAGCAGTGTCTACATGTTTGGCGGACGCAATAGCGAGGCTCCCGTAGTGGCCGTGGAGAGCATCAGTTTCGACAAGACTCAATACGAGGTAGAAAAAGGGGCTACCGTTGCTATCGTGGCAACGGTAAACCCTACTAATGCCACCAACAAGGCGCTCGAGTGGACAACCAGCGACGAGAAGGTGGCTATTGTGAAAAACGGTGTAGTTAGTGGTGTTTCTGCCGGTAAGGCAACTATCACCGCAACTGCCAAGGATGGTAGCGGTGTTGTGTGCCAGGCAGAGGTGACCGTAACCGAAACCTTCGTAGAGGGTATCACTTTCGACAAGACCCAGTACGAGGTGGAAGAGGGTGCCTATGTTACCATCGTTGCAACAATCACTCCCTCCAATGCATCTACCAAGACTCTCGAGTGGACAACAAGCGACAAGGCTGTGGCCACCGTTGACGAGAACGGTAAGGTAAGGGGTATCTCTGCCGGTAAGGCAACTATCACCGCAACTGCCATGGATGGCACCGGTGTGGTTTGTCAGGCAGAGGTAACTGTGCTGCCCGTGGTTTATGGCATCAACTTCGAGAAGGACTATACCGGTGGTGCTGACCGTGCCATCACTCAGATAGTATTTGCTACAGCCAATGCAGATGCCCAGACCATTGATATCAGTTCTGAGCAGAGAAACAACCGTTATCTCGACCTAACCAAGGTGGAGGATATGGCACTCACTTGCGAACCTGGAGAGGAAATCAACGTTACTATCAAGTATGCCGGTGTTTGGATGCATGGCTATGTGTATATCGACCTCGACAACGACCAGAAGTTCAGCTTCAAGGACGGCGAGACCGACCAGAGCGGTACCGACCTCGTCAGTTTCTACTACTATAGCGGTGATTTCAACAATGCCGACTCTGGTGTGAACTCTCTTGGCGAGGCCATGTCTGGCAGTGCGCTCAATCCTGGCAGCAATATTCCTTGCCCCAAGTTCAACGCTCCCGAGGCTGGTACATACCGCATCCGCTTCAAGGTTGACTGGAACAGCGTAGATGCTGGCGGTCAGTTGGCTGCCGATGGCACTCCCACTGGTCAAAACGGTATCTTGGCCAACAGAGGTACTATCATCGACGCAACCTTGAAGGTTGTAGGCGAAGAGACAGGCATAGGCGAACTGAAGGGTGAAAACGGAAATAAGGGAACTGAATTCTTCGACCTCAGCGGCCGCAAGGCAAATGCCTCTCAGCACGGCGTCTTCATCCAGAACGGCAAAAAGGTTGTGCGTTAGCGAGAGCAGAAGCAAAGCTTGCTTTGATTATGCCGAGCGAGAACAACTTAAACAAAGTTAAGGTTGTGAAATAAAGGTCGTGAGCGCTTATTGGCTCATGCATCATAAACCAAATACACAAAATGCCGTCGTGTGGATCAAACCGCGCGACGGTATTATTTTTACGCTTTCTTCTCCTTACTTCCGAAAATCTTTTATATCTTTGCATCATCTTTCCCCCACCTTTCTATTCCCCTCCATATAGGGAGGGATTAGGGGTGGGTCTTAATATAATATAATATGGAACTGTATCCCAAACTAATAATGGATGCCCTGGCTACGGTGCGCTACCCTGGTACGGGCAAGAACATAGTGGAAATGGAAATGGTGGAGGACGACCTGCGCATAGCAGGCATGCATGTGAGTTTCTCCCTGATCTTCGACAAACCAACAAACCCCTTCCTCAAGTCGCTCGTAAAGGCTGCCGAGGCGGCCATACATGCCTATGTGAGCAAGGATGTGGAGGTGGAGATAAAGACCAAGACCTTGCAGGCACCTCGTCCCGACCTGCCCGACCTACTGCCCGGAGTGAAGAACATCATTGCCGTGAGTAGCGGTAAGGGTGGAGTGGGCAAGAGCACGGTGGCAACTAACCTTGCCGTGGCACTGGCGCGCATGGGGCATAGGGTGGGCCTCTTGGATTGCGACATCTTCGGTCCCAGCGCTCCCAAGATGTTTGGCATGGAGGATGCACGCCCCTATAGCGAGAACATAGGCGGACGCGACCTCATCATGCCCGTGGAGAAGTATGGCATCAAGGTGCTGAGCATAGGTTTCTTCGTAGACCCCGATACTCCAACCCTGTGGCGTGGCGGCATGGCATCGAATGCCCTGAAGCAACTCATTGGCGATGCGGCATGGGGCGCCCTCGACTACTTTGTGCTCGACACGCCTCCAGGCACCTCCGACATACACCTCACCCTGGTGCAGACCCTGCCCATAACTGGTGCCGTCATCGTGAGCACACCCCAGCAGGTGGCTCTTGCCGATGCCAGAAAGGGTATAAACATGTACACCAACGAGAAGGTGAACGTGCCCATCCTGGGCCTGGTGGAGAACATGGCATGGTTCACTCCCGAGGAGCATCCCGAGGAGAAATACTACCTCTTCGGCCGTGAGGGTGTGAAGACCTTGGCAGAAGAAATGAACGTACCCCTGCTGGGCCAGATCCCCGTGGTGCAGAGCATCTGCGAGAATGGCGACGGCGGCACTCCCGTTGCTCTTGAACCTGGAAGCATCACCGGTCAGGCCTTCCTCCAGCTCGCCGCCCGTGTAGTCACCGAAACCGACCGCCGCAACATCGAGCGCGAGAAGACAAAGATAGTGGAGATGAAGAAGTGAGGATATGTTATTGAATTTTGACTTCGAATATTCCATAATAATAAAATAAATGCGTATATTCGCATCGTGAAAACTCTAATATAATAAGTTCTATGCCACAAATTAGTTTTTTCTATGGGATATATATCCTGATGAATTTCTCTGACCACAACCCTCCTCACTTTCACGCTTGGTATGGTGATTATAAGGTGACGGTTAGTATCAAAGATGGCATTGTGAAAGGTGAAATGCCAGGTCGGGCATTAAAACTTATATTGGAGTGGCTTGATTTGCATCGTGAAGAATTGATGGACAATTGGAAACGAGCACAGGAAGGCGCAGCATTGGATAAGATAGAACCTCTAAAATAGATGAATATGTTTTTGGAAGTTGTAAAGGCGGAGTATCTGAATGATTACCGCATCAAATTGTGGTTCAATAACCAGGTTGTGAAGGTGGTGGACTTGGCTAATTCGCTAAATGGAGAAGTCTTTCGTCCACTGAAGGATTTGGAATATTTCAAGCGATTTACCATCAAATTCAATACTATTGAATGGGAAAATGGAGCAGACCTTGCCCCTGAATACCTCTACGAAACAGGAACAGCAGTATCATAACTATTTGCTCCGATAGATACTTAATATAATAATAGCGCCAGCCTACCACTGTGGTAAGTTGGCGCTTGTATTTTAGATTACCGTTTTGACTTCGTCGAGCCTGCTCCCGCTCGGCAATTCAAATATTTGGGCAAGATGGACAAAAAGTAGGATGAATACCTATGTATTGAATTGATTTACATATCTTTGTTTATAATTATCATTGATATGGTAAAAAAATGCTTTTTTTGTACTTCTTCTAATGTTGTGAGGAATGGAGTCCGAGGCCGAAGACAAATGTATAAATGTAATGATTGTGGCAAGCAATTCATTGGTGGTCAAAGACGCTCCAAGTCGCAAGTAATAACAGATTA
>JAZRIA010000304.1:0-1883 GCA_045645045.1 Bacteroidaceae bacterium
TGCTCAAGCTCAACCCCATCACGCCCGAGCAGGCCGAGCAGGTGATATATCGCCTTCGTGCATGCATAACCAGTGGAGGCGGTGCCGACGAGCTGGTGACGGCCAACGACAAGTTCCGCAACCTACTGTTCGAGGAGAATTCGTATCCCTTTGGCAAGGACGGTGACAATATCAATATCCGATTCTTTGCTACAAACGAGGATAAGTACAGGAACCGGTGTGTGGTGACCAATCAATGGGAATATCCCCGCCGAAGCAAGGAAGGCGGCAAGCGCCTGGACCTGGTGTATGTGATTAATGGTATTCCCATGGTGATTGGCGAGGCTAAAACACCGGTGAAGCCCTCGGTAACTTGGGCTGATGGCGCCACCGATATCCTGCACTACCAGAAGAGCATCCCGGAGATGTTTGTACCCAATATCCTGACCTTTGCCAGCGAGGGCCGTGAGTTGCAATATGCGGGTATCGGTTGTCCCATAGACAAGTGGGGACCGTGGTATGCCGACGAGGAACGCCGGCATGGCTCGCTTGACACGGTGGAGCACAATTATATGTCGCTCATTACCCCAGAGCGTCTGCTGGATATCTATCGCTTCTATTCGGTGTTCACGGGCACATCGGGTGGCAGAAAGATAAAGATTGTATGTCGTTATCAGCAATACCTGGGTGGTGAGGCCATAGTGCAACGTGTGCTCAATACCTACACCGCTGGTCAGGGTCCAAGGAAGGGTCTGATTTGGCACTTTCAGGGTTCGGGCAAGTCGTGGCTGATGGTGTTTGCGGCCCTGAGATTGCGCCGTCAGGAGGTTCTGAAAGCACCCACGGTGGTGATTGTGGACGACCGTATAGACCTGGAAGACCAGATTACGGGCGACTTTACGCGTGCAGAAATACCCAACGTGGACAGCGTCAAATCCAAGGAGGAACTGGCCACAAAGATACTGCAGCGCAAGATCCTGATAACAACGATATTCAAATTTGGCGACCTGGCCGAGGGGCAGGTGCTGGACGAGCGCGATAACATCATCCTGCTGATGGACGAGGCGCATCGTACTCAGGAAGGCAATCTGGGCCAGAAGATGCGCACAGCTTTGCCCAACGCCTTCTTCTTTGGACTGACGGGTACGCCCATCAACCGTAACGACAAGAATACCTTTGCCTGCTTTGGTGCCGAGGAGGACAAGCATGGCTACATTTCGAAATATACCTTCCAGAATTCGGTTGAGGACAAGGCCACGCTGGAACTGAACTTCCGCACCGTGCCGGTGGAGATGCGACTGAACGAAGCCGAGTTGCAACGTGAATTTGACGAACTGACCGACCAGATTAGCGAGGAGGACAAGAACGAACTGGTAAGGCGTACCAGCGTGGAGGCCTTCTTTACGGCCGAAAGCCGCATAAACGATGTGTGCAAATATATTGTGAACCATTTCCGCGAATTCATAGAACCTACGGGCATGAAGGCACAGGTGGTGGTGTATAACAGAGATTGTTGTGTAAAGTACAAGCGTGCATTGGATGCTTTGTTGGGCACAGATGACCAAACCACCATTGTGATGCACACCGACGGCGACAAAGCCGATGAATACAAGGCATACAAACGAAGTCGTGATGAGGAGAAGAAATTGTTGGACAAGTTCCGCGACCCGCTTTCGCCTCTGAAATTCGTGATTGTGACCAGCAAGTTGCTAACGGGATTTGATGCCCCCATCCTGCAATGTATGTATCTGGACAAACCGATGAAGAACCATACATTGCTGCAGGCCATCTGTCGAACCAACCGTACATATAACGAGAACAAGAAGTGCGGCTTGATTGTGGACTTTGTGGGCGTGTTTGAGGATGTGGCAAAGAGCCTGGCCTTTGACGAGGAGAGCGTGAAG
>JAZRIA010000305.1:0-1077 GCA_045645045.1 Bacteroidaceae bacterium
GTCAGCTGACGAAACTTTACAGCACCTATGCACTCGGTCTTGTGGCGGCGGCAGGCGAAAACAACCTCATTCACACAGAATTTAAGCAGGCCCTCACTGCTACTGGCAGACTGTCTTCCGCAGAACCCAATTTACAGAACATTCCCATCCGCACCCCCTTGGGAAGAGAACTTCGTCGTTTCTTTATCCCCCATGAGGGCAATGTCCTAGTGGATGCCGATTATTCCCAAATTGAACTGCGACTACTTGCCATTCTCTCCAAAGATGATGCCATGACCCGTGCTTTCCTAGCTGGTGAGGACATTCATACCGCAACCGCCGCTTCTGCGTTCTTTGTTCCTTTTAGTCAGGTAACCCCTGAACTAAGAAAGAGGGCAAAGGCCATTAACTTCGGCATTGTGTATGGCATGAGTGCCTTCTCTCTTGCAGAGGACCTACACATCTCCGTAGCAGATGCACGCACCTATATGGAAGCCTACATGCATACTTATCCTATGGTAGAAGAGTACCTAGATAAGACGGTTGCCGATGCGGCAGACATCGGTTATACCACCACCCTATACGGCAGACGCCGCTATATTCCCGAACTGAAGTCTAGCAATGGTATGATTCGTGCTATGGGTAAACGCCTTGCCATGAATGCCCCCTTGCAAGGGACTGCGGCAGACATTATGAAACTGGCTATGGTACGCGTATCTCGTGCACTGAAAGAGGAATTGCCCGAAGCAAAACTGCTGATGCAGGTACACGACGAACTAGTCCTAGAGTGTCCTGCAAGTTTGGCAGAAAAAGCGGCCGCTATCCTAAAGCGTGAAATGGAGGGTGTTGCCGCCCTAGCCGTCCCCCTCACCGTAGATGTGCAAATCAGCCACAATTGGCTTAAATAACAAATACGAAAGCGGAGTGTTGATACCAACACTCCGCACTTTTTATCCCTCAATTAACAACCTAGTAAGGCCGTCTAGGTATTGGGCATCATTTGGATGCTCTAAAATTTCATAGGGGAGAGAGTTTCCGCTCTGCAACCCTTCCAAACTGGTGTGGTACCGCTTGCCCACATCCCATAAACTTTCCCTG
>JAZRIA010000306.1:0-4366 GCA_045645045.1 Bacteroidaceae bacterium
ATGATTTTCTGGAAACGTCTGTCCAGGGCGCCATCCTTTTCTATTGTCTTGCGGAACTCATCTATCGTAGTGGCACCTATACACTGCATCTGCCCGCGTGCTAATGCTGGTTTTAACATATTGGCGGCATCCATACTGCCCTGCGAGCCTCCGGCACCAATGATGGTGTGTATTTCATCTATGTATATGATTACATCGGGATTGCTCTCAAGTTCCAGCAGGAGGTTACGCACACGTTCCTCGAATTGACCTCTGAACTTTGTACCAGCCACCATACTGGCCATATCCAGTGTCAGTATTCGCTTGTCCCACAACTGACGTGCAACCTTGCGTTCCACTATCCTTTGCGCAAGTCCTTCTACTATAGCGCTCTTTCCCACACCTGGTTCACCGATAAGTATTGGATTATTTTTCTTTCTGCGCGACAGAATCTGGGCAACGCGCTCCATCTCCTTTTCACGTCCAACAACGGGGTCCAATTCGCCATTGCGAGCCTTGGCCGTTAGATCGGTACAGAAATTATCCAAAACGGGAGTACCGCTCTTTGCCAACTTTTTCTTGGTCAGTATGGGGGAATCGTTCTCTATAGAGCCACTTGTTTCAAAGCCCTCCTCTCCATTCGAGGTATCTCCCTCATCATCCGTCTGGCTATATCCACTCTTAACCTCACCATATACATTTTCACGTGTAAGGCCGTGTTCCTCCAGAAGTTGCTGAATGGGACTACCCTGATCCTTAAGCATGGCCTTGAGCAGATGCTCCGTATCCACTTCCTTGGAATGTTGGGCACGTGCCTCCAGTACACTCAGGCGCATCAACCTTGTTGCATCGCGGTTCAGCTCCATGCTGTTCCTGTCTGGAACTACGGCAACACTCTTTTCCCTTACCACTTTCTCTAAATGTCTTTTCAGCGAAAGAAGGTCAGGCTGAACCTTATACATCATGCGTGTAGCATTGCTGACATTTTGTCTCAAAATACCCAACAACAGATGTTCGGGTGACACATTGTCACATTCCGTCCTTTCTGCTTCTTCTCTGGAGAAGTTGAATACAGATGCCATATCATTAGAGAAATTGTTGTCCATGTTGTGTAAATTCGTGATATGCGGCTATTCTACATACTATTTAGCCACTTGGTTACGTATATACATGTGCAAAGTTCATGCCAAATGTCCACAAATCCAAAAATATTATCCCTTTTCTTTGGTTAATTCCCCGAAACTTCATACCTTTGCACTCGCAAGTGAGGATGGAGCCTCGCTTTTTTCATGCTCCTATTCCTATCTTGTATGATGGATGGTTCGGTAGCTCAGTTGGATTAGAGCAGCAGCCTTCTAAGCTGCGGGTCAAGGGTTCGTGCCCCTTCCGAATCACTAACAGAAAAAATAAAGAGGACTCTGAAAATGAGCCCTCTTTTTTGTTTATCCCAAATCGGTCATTAGCGTTATGATGATAATAACTTTTCGAACTTTTTTTCGTCAAGGCAATTGAGCGGACTTTAGCTCAAAGCCATAGCCCCCTGTTGCTGATGCGATCTTAGAAAAACATCTTCCATATACCACACCAAATAGGACAAATAGGTGTGAATACGAAAAGATAATGGGGAGAAAAAATCAACAACTATGTACGTTTGAGCCACCTGCGGGACTCGAACCCGCGACCCACGCATTACGAATGCGTTGCTCTACCAACTGAGCCAAGGTGGCCTAATAACCCTAAGCGGTTGCAAAGATACGAAAAAAATGGTTCATTCACACACTTTGCCTGACAAATTTCCTACTTTATACCTCTTTTATTTAATGCGCGCGAGTATCGTCGGGCATTAGCAAGGTGCTGGGAATAGGTCCGGGCAAAATTGTGCGAACCGGAGAAGTCCTCCTTGGCACACATGTACAGGTAGCCATGCTGCTCGTGGTTGAGCACCGCATCAATGGCATTGATAGGAGGAATGCATATAGGACCTGGGGGCAGTCCCTTGTTCTTGTACGTGTTGTATGGGCTCTCTATCTCCAGATGCTTGAAGTAGATGCGGCGCAGGGAGAAGTCGCCCACGGCAAACTTCACCGTCGGGTCGGCCTGCAAGGGCATGCCTATCTGAAGGCGGCGCAGGTACATGCCTGCCACCTTGGGCATTTCGGGCACGTATGCCGTTTCCTCGGACACAATGCTGGCCAGTGTTACCACATCCACGGGTGTCATGCCCAGAGCCTCTGCCTTCTTTGTGCGTGCCTCTGTCCAGAAGGCCTTGTTCTCACGTTGCATGCGTTGCATGAACTTGTCCATAGAGGTGTTCCACCACATCTCGTAGGTGTTGGGGATAAAGAGTGCCGGCAATGTCTGCCATGTGTAGCCCAACTGGGCACAATAGGCGCTATCGTGCAGAACCGAGGCAATGCTAGCGCTATCGAGCATGATTTGGCGGGCAAGGCGTGATGCCAGCTGGTCTAATGTACGTACCTGGGGTACGGTTACCCTGACGGGTGTCTGTGTGCCGTTGCGGAACTTGCGGTATACATCAAACACACTCTCGTCTGGCAGAATCTGATAATGTCCGGTGCGTGGTTTGGCTTCGAAATACCAGTCAAGCCATGCCCATCTATTGGGATTGCCTGCCTTTATGCGGACGGAGTCCTGAGTATCGTCCTGGTCGATGTACACGCTGACGGGAGCCTGGCCAGTGTTCACCTCGGAACGGAAGGGAATGACTGCCCAACAGACAAGGAACACGAGCAGAAACACGGCTATATGCCCAATTGCTATCGCACGAGGATGCTTGTGGAATATTTGCAGATACGGATGTTGCATAGAAGAGTGTAAAAATCAAAAGAACCTGTTTTTATTCTTGCGAGCCTCATCAATGGGCACAAGAGAGGGCGACTGATAGGACTGGCATATAGCTTCCTGCTCTTTGCGTAGCGAGAGGACGGCCTCTCCTGCCGTCTGCACGTTGAGGAAGCGGGAAAGAATGGGACAGTTCTGCGAAGCATCCTTGACCCAAAGGACGGGACCTTCGTACACAGGCGCTATCTTCAGGGCAGTGTGAAGGGCGCTGGTGGTTGCACCGCCTATCATCACGGGCACACGGATACCAGCCTGGGCAAGTTGGCTTACCACCTCAACCATCTCGTGAAGCGAGGGGGTTATAAGTCCCGACAATCCTATGGCATCCGGTTTGTAGTCCAATGCCGCACGGACAATCTCCTCTGGGGGAACCATCACGCCAAGGTCGATGACCTCGTAACCGTTGCATGCCATAACCACGGAAACGATGTTCTTGCCTATATCGTGCACATCGCCCTTTACAGTGGCAAGCAACACCCTGCCCTGCTGGCTGCTCTTTCCCTCCTGTTTCTGTGCCTCTATGTGGGGTTGGAGAATCTGCACGGCACGCTTCATGGTGCGGGCAGTCTTCACCACCTGAGGCAGGAACATCTTTCCTTCTCCAAAGAGCTGCCCCACACGGTTCATGCCCTCCATCAGGGGGCCTTCTATGATGTCTACGGCACGGGGATATCTGGAAAGTGCTTCGGAGATATCTTCCTCGAGACCCTCAGCAGTACCTTTCTGCAACTTGTATGCCAGTCGCTCTTCCAGGGACATGGCATGTGCTTCTTCCAGGGGCACCGACTTCTTGTCCTTGGCGGCACCCGTCTCCGATTGGGCACTGAGAGTGCTGGCCAGTTCTATCAGCGCCTCGCTTGCCTGGGCAGAGGGACGAAGGAGCACGTCTTCTATTACGGCAAGATGCTCCTGCGGTATGTCGGCATATGCCACCTTGGCCGAAGGATTGACGATGGCAAAGTCCATGCCACGGAGCATACCCTCGTAGAGGAAGACGGCATGCATGGCCTCACGTATGTAGTTGTTGCCACGGAAAGAGAACGACAGGTTACTGATACCGCCTGAAATATGTGCTCCGGGCAAGTTCGCCTTTATCCACTCCACGGTGCGCAGGAAGTCCCACGCATAGGCATCGTGCTCGGCCATGCCGGTGGCAACGGAAAGCACGTTGGGGTCGAAGATGATGTCCTCGGGGGACATGCCCACGGTGTCCACAAGCAGGCGGTAGGCACGCTCGCACACCTGGATGCGCCTTTCATAAGTGGTGGCCTGGCCTTCCTCGTCAAAAGCCATCACCACCACGGCAGCACCCATGCGCCTGATGTATTTGGCACGATAGAGGAACGCCTCCTCTCCCTCCTTCAGCGAGATGCTGTTCACTATGCTCTTGCCCTGCACGCACTTCAAGGCTTCGCTGATGACGTTCCAGTCGCTGGAGTCAATCATCATGGGCACACGGCAGATGTCGGGATCGGAACCTATGAGATGAAGGAAGTGCACCATCTCCTTGCGTGCATCCAACAAG
>JAZRIA010000307.1:0-2048 GCA_045645045.1 Bacteroidaceae bacterium
AGGGCTGTTCGTTCATAAAAAATGGGCTATGTGTTTCTGTGAAATGTGCTGTTCGTTTATCAGACAGCTGTGATTTTTTTGCCAGAGGTCTGTGATTTTTCTAACGGACAGCTCTGATGGATTTGCCGAAAGGCTCTGATCAGTAATAGTTGTTGACACGAAGAAAATAGTAGCAACAACAAAATATTTTGTGGTTGTCACGAGCAGAAGATTAACAACGATAACGAAAACGAAAACGAAAACTGCTGGAATTTGATTCTATGCAATTACATTTTGGTCCCCTGGCAGGTTTTCATTTCTTCAACAAAACCAAAATGCAAACCACTATGAATAAACAACATACAGAGACTTACGTACACAAGATCCACATATAAAAACATGCCAGGTGGCAAAAAAGTAATTGTATCGGGGCGTTTTCAGGTGGTAAAAGTTTATTTTTGGGGTGGCAATGGCAGAGGGTTATTCTTTTCCTGCGCGTGTAAAATTGTACAGAAACACACCTCCTCTGTGTACAATATTACAAATATAAATGCCATTGCCACCCTAAAAATAAACTTTTGCCACCTTGGGGAGACTAGCGGTGGAGGCAGTGCAATATACGTTTCTCCAGAAAAAATCAGTAGAATCTGCTTGACGTACTGAAAATTTCTGTAACTTTACGCTCAGCAAATAGGACATAGTGACTGAATGTAGTACTAATCATTTCAAAAAATATAGGAATCATGGAAAAAGCAAAAGTTTACTTTACGGACTTCCGTACCAAGGCCAATGGCGACGGATTGCCTACGAAGCTGAAGAAGCTCATCAAGAAGGCGGGCATTGCCGACCTCGACCTGGAGGGTAAGTTTGTGGCTATCAAGATGCATTTTGGCGAGCTGGGCAACATCTCGTACCTGCGCCCCAACTATGCACGTGCCGTGGTGGATGTGGTGAAGGAGCTGGGCGGAAAGCCTTTCCTCTCCGACTGCAACACGCTGTATCCGGGTAGCCGCAAGAATGCGCTGGAGCATCTGTACTGCGCTTGGGAGAACGGGTTCACCCCGCTCACCGTGGGATGTCCCATACTCATCGGTGACGGACTGAAGGGTACCGACGAGGTGGAGGTGCCTGTCGTCGGGGGCGAATATGTGGAGAAGGCAAAGATAGGACGTGCGGTGATGGATGCCGACGTGTTCATCAGCCTCAATCACTTCAAGGGGCATGAGATGACGGGCTTCGGAGGTGCCATCAAGAACATCGGCATGGGATGTGGCTCACGAGCTGGTAAGTGTGAGCAGCACATCAGCGGAAGGGTGAAGATCAGTCAGTCGAAATGTCGCGGATGTAAGCGCTGCATGTTCATGTGTGCCAACGGTGGACTGGAGTTTGACAAGGAATTGATGAAGATGAAGGTCAACGTGGACCACTGTGTGGGCTGTGGACGATGCATTGCGGCATGCAGCTTCGATGCCATCTACTCGGCTGACTATCATGCTCCGCAGCTGCTGAACTATAAGATGGCTGAATATGCCAAGGCGGTGATTGACGGACGTCCCCACTTCCACATCTCACTGGTGCAGGACATATCGCCCAACTGCGACTGCCACCCCGAGAACGATGCGCCCATATTGCCCAACATCGGCATGTTCGTGTCTAAGGACCCCTTGGCACTGGATCAGGCATGTGTGGATGCGTGCCTGGCTGCTACTCCCCTACCCGGCAGCCAGCTCTATGAGCAGATGCAGCGCCCCGATTTCCACGACCATCATGACCACTTCACCAACTCGACCCCTGAGTCGGAGTGGAAATCGTGTCTCGAGCATGCTGCTAAGATTGGTATCGGAACACGCGAGTATGAACTGATAAAATAGGTACGCGCAGGATAGATGGCGCGATGCGTGCGCGACCATGCGTACAAGAAGAGGGGCCGACAGCATTGTCGGCCCCTCGCTTTGCATATATTCCGTACGTGGCGAATTAGAACCAGCGAACGTAGCAGAAGTCCTGACGGTGAGGCAGATCTGCGTTCTTGGGATACATACGGTAAGCTACCTTGAAGGTACCTGCGT
>JAZRIA010000308.1:0-1063 GCA_045645045.1 Bacteroidaceae bacterium
GCTGCAGACCACCGTACCCGAAGCCATCGTGCACACGGACATTCAGGAACGCTATTTCGCCCAACCGATCCATCGCAACCGATACTCGGCGTTAGCCATCGGACCGGGATTAGGACAGGAAGAAGATACGGCATTGGCCATGATGGAACAAATCCAGGGCAGCACCCTGCCCATGGTACTGGACGCTGATGCCATCAATATCCTGAGTACACACCGCAACTGGCTGAACCGACTTCCAAAACGATGCATCCTCACCCCACACTTAGGGGAATTGGAGCGCCTCATAGGCAAGTGCATGGACACCTACGAACGCCTGACCAAGGTAAAGGAACTGGCAGCCTATCTGCAGAGTTACATCATCGTGAAGGGAGCATGGACTACCATTGTCACACCTGAAGGACATTTCCATTTCAACCCCACCGGCAATCCAGGTATGGCCACGGGAGGAAGCGGTGATGTGCTGACGGGCATCCTACTGGGACTGTTGGCACAAGGATACAGCCGCGAAGAGGCCTGCAAACTAGGGGTATACATTCATGGGCTGGCCGGCGACATAGCAGCCGAAGAAAAGACAGAAATGGGCATGACGGCCAGCGACATCATCGAAGCACTGCCTGCCGCATGGAAGAAAATGTCCTCCACACGCTAGGTTATTGAAAAAGAATATCTATATTTGCCATCTATGAATCGACATCTAATATCAAGAAATATGATAAAAAAAGGAATTCTACTCATTGGAATGCTCACAGCCTGGAATGTTCAGGCACAAGATGTGGCCCACTACACTCCGGGTACACTGGACGAGGGAGTGGTATATTATCTCCCAAAAACCCAACTGGAAATCAAGGTAACAGCTACTAAGGTGACTTATACACCGGGCGAGCTTTGTCAATATGCCAACCGCTATCTGCGTCTGCAGGGCATCTCTTCACAACCCAGCGAACACTGGGAAATAAATGCCGTCCAGGTTCAGGCCACGGGTGTGCCCGATGCAGACAAGGCCTACGCCATTAAGGTAAAGGACAAGATGGTGACTTCGCAAGTGGAACTGACAGAAAACGGC
>JAZRIA010000309.1:0-7187 GCA_045645045.1 Bacteroidaceae bacterium
CTTGTCTTCCTAAGACCGCTTGGCCTCCGACTTAGGATGCGTCTTGTCTACGAACAAGGCATCACCGGCCTTTACGGCATCACCTTCCTTGACAACCACCTTGGGCTTCAATCCTGTGAAATCCTCGGGGCAGAGTGCATACTCGCCAGGACATTCCACAGAAGCAGTCTCCTTGGTAGCCTTTCCCTTCAGGTTGATGTCCAGGCCCTTACGCAATTTGATTACTTTTGCCATATACTGTTAATAAAATAAAATGTTAATACAATCACGCACAAAGGTACGCATTTTTATTGAGAATGTGTTTAAATAAGAAAAAAAATACATACTTTTGTGAAAGAATTTGAAGCATGAGATTAGTAAAACGTTCAATACAATGGATTATAGGCATAATCTGCGGACTATACATCTGTCTGCAGATTTCTATGCATATACCTCCTGTACAAAGATGGGTAGGTTCCACCGCATCGCATATCGTGAATAGCATTTGGGATTGGGATATCAGCATTGGCAAGATAAGGTTAGGGCTATGGAATCGAATCATAATAGATGACATTACACTGAAGGACAAGCAGGATAGCACCCTGCTACATGCCTCGCGTCTGGCGGCAAAACTGGAAATAATACCTCTTTTTGACGGTAAAATCAGCATTGCCAATGCACAACTATTCGGAACAAAGGCCAATTTGTACCAAAGGACAGAACACGAAAAGCCTAATTTCCAATTCATTCTTGACACATTCAAAAGCGATAACACAGATAGTAACCCCATTAACTTGCGTATAGGCAACGTTGTGCTTAGAAGGGTTGAGGTTAAGTGGGATAAACAATGGATGTCGCACAAGGAAAATGGCTCTTTCGACCCATCCCACATACACCTTCAAGACATTGCTTTGACGGCACGGCTGAAAGTATTGAATGCAGATTCCCTGAACTTGTCATTAAAGCGATTTTCGTTCAAGGAAGCAAGCGGTTTTGAAATTTCAAACGTATATGGAGAATTCTCGTCTGGAAGCAATGGTGCTAAGTTAGAAAACTTCAAGATAGAACTACCCCACTCTGCAATTTCCGTACCTTCCTTCATGGCAGTTTGGCCAGACACACTTGTAGGTACGGACATAATCAAGAGGTTGGAATGTTCCACATGGTATACGGAAACCTCAATACACCTTACACCATCTGACTTTAAGGCTTTTGTGCCATTATTTGCAAACGCCCACACCCCCATAGGACTTACCGCTAAGCTCTATGGCTTAGATAAGTGCATCAATGCCCCTCAACTAAGTCTCCATAACAATGGTTCACTCAGTTTATCTGCAAAACTATTTGTCAAGGATTTCATCAAAAAACCAGAATGCATCCTTGAAATTATTCAACTTCAAACCAATTCGCGCCTACAACAGTATATAACCCAAGAATTCAACGGCCAAGCCAAGGAGATATCTCCTATTTTGACCAGGTTGGATACAATAAATCTGTCTGGCCGACTCAGCTTATCGAATCGCGAGCAACAAGGAAACCTTCGTATTCGCAATCTGCTGACTGATATCGATATTAATGCAAAACTGCATGACTGGAATAGTTTCAACATATCCATAGTCTCGTCAAAGCTGTTGCTAAACAAGCTTTTATCTGATAAAGGCAATCATTTCCTGAATAAAGCAACACTTAATGTGGATGCCACTGGCTTAATCAAAGACAGCCAAGGAAGACCACAGATGGACATGCGCGGAATTTTGCCGCAAGTTGTCATCAATGACGAGGAATACCTTGATAGCAAGATACATGCACATTTAAATGGCAAAACACTTTCGGTAAATGCAAACATAGAAGAGCCTAATGCCGGAATCATGGCCAAAGCCTCATGGAACCGGGAAACCAAGCACCATATTACCGCTGAACTAAACATTGACAAGTACAAAACGGACAAACTTGCGCTTGGACACAGATACCCAGACAAGAGAATATCCATGAATGCTTTAATGGACCTCAGGTGTAAAACCATAGATGATATCAATGGCTCGATACATTTCAACGATATCGTTATGGAATCATCAATGTTAGACTCTACCATTTTAGGGCCATTGGACATATCCATATCCACCGAATACGACAAAGATCTGAACAGGACTCTGAATATAACATCAGAAGACATAAGTCTTTCGGCAGAAGGACAATTCAGGTTCAGTACATTAGGGACAACTTTACAGAACATATTACATTACCAGCTACCAAACCTGATAGCATACAAAAAGTCTCAGTACAAAGCAGATAATATAAAATTTGACTTTAACATTCTTGATACTACCTTATTAAGCAACATTCTGCTCAAAGATATCTATATACCGGAAAAGGCCTCTATAAGAGGAGAAATCAATGGATACGACTCCATCACAATATCAGCCAATGCTCCACACCTCCATTTCGGAAATGAAGAATTTAGAAATAGCCAAATCCTGATAAATGGAACAAGCAGAATTCTGGAGTCTAGTTTCAAGACAGAAAGACAGCAGAAAGGTGGCCTGGTTAATTGGTCGCTGATAGCCAATGCCGCCAACAACAGGCTACGAACCATTGCCAGCATGGACAACAATAGAAGCCCAAGGTTTTCTGGAAAAATGGACATCACCACTAACTTCAAAAAGACAACCAATGATAAAAAATGGATTGAAGCATGGGTTGCACCTGAAACTCTAATTATATCTGACACTTTGTGGCATATCAACCCGGCTATGATAAAATGGGAGGATAACACCGCAAGCATAAGGGATTTCAGAATATATCAATCAAGATACCGAGGGCTTGAAGTAAATGGCAATATATCAAGCAATAACACTGATACACTTGTTCTAAAGCTTCAAGATATAAACGTTGAATACATACTTGACCTAGTTAACTTCAAGTCCGTTGAATTCAGTGGTTTTGCCACAGGCACGGCCCATGCAACCAATGTCTTGTCTTCCCCAAAAGCCTCAGTAGACCTAACAGTGGATAATTTCCGCTTTAACAAGGCTCCAGAGGGTGTTTTGAAGGCTCGCGCCAAATGGGGTGAGAAACACAGCTGGCTTGGTCTGGATGCAACGATTACTGACATAGCCAACAATCACCACACAACCATACAAGGTGGATTCAGCATTGGTAACAAAGAACGTCAGGACGGTCTGGACCTGAGGATTAACACCCGAAGGTTCAATCTCGCATTCATGAATCATTTCACAAAAGATATCCTGGAGGATTTCCAAGGACGAGCAACCGGCTATTGTCGCATTTTCGGTCCATTCAAAGGCATTGATCTGGAGGGCGATTTAATGCTGGATTATGTTGATTGCAAGCTACCTATGCTCGGAACATCATTTCACATACGCCAGGATAGTGTGCACCTAAGCCCAGGAAGCATACGCATCAATGCTCTGCTTCTTGACGACGTGCTCAAACCTATAGTACGTCCCGATGGGTATTCACAGAATGCGACATACTCTCCACCTCCTCATACTGCTCAACTATACGGCCATTTTGGTCATACCAATTTCAAGAACTTAAGGTTTGACTTCAAGGTCAAAGCAAACAAACTTCTTGGTTACGATTTTAAAGAATTTGGAGAGAGTTCTTTCCATGCAACATGCATAGCTACAGGAGACATAGCCATTCATGGTAAACCTGGAAGACTTGACGTGGACATAAATGCAAAGCCAGAATCTGGTACAATCTTCACATATAACGTAAGCAATCCTGAGGCCCTGACCGAGGCAGGCTTTATCAAAATAAAGGAGTATTCAGAAACCAATCCAAATAATATCAACAACACACATAATAGGCCAACATTCACAAAACAAGAAATAAGCAAGAGCGAGGAGGAATCTACCTCATCGGACCTTTATCTCAACTTTAATTTACAAATAACTCCAGATGCGAAAATTCGTCTTCTAATGGACAGGAAGTCTGGGGATATGATAGAAATTGTGGGTGGAGGACTTATTGGAGCCAGATACCATAACAAAGGAAAGTTCAACATTTACGGAACATATCGGGTTGAAGGTGGAAACTATAGACTCAGCATTCAAGACATCATACGCCGAGATTTCAAATTTCAGAAAGACGGAACCATTGTCTTTGGTGGAAATGCTATGAAAGCAGACCTAAACTTAAAGGCTATATATAGTGTACATAGTGTATCGCTTGATGATCTGACAACCAGTTCTTTGGGATTTTCAAAAACACGTGTAGACTGTATAATGAATCTGACTGGCAGACCTGAGCAACCGATGGTGGCATTTGATTTCGAACTCCCGGATGCCAGTGAAGATGAACGCCAAATGGTACGCTCCATTGTCAGCACAGAGGAGGAACGAAATATGCAGACCATTTATCTTCTAGGCTTGGGACGTTTTTACAACTTCGGTGCAAAAGGCGATTTTCAAAGTACTGAAACCGTAAATTCTATCCTTAGTACTACACTTTCATCACAACTCAATCAGTTTATATCTGATGCAGTAGGTACAAGTAATTGGAATTTTGGTACAAGTCTGAAGACTGGCGAAGATGGTTGGCGCAACATGGATGTTGAGGGAATGCTGACTGGCCGTTTGTTTGACAACCGTCTGTTATTCTCTGGCAATTTCGGCTATCGAGAAAAATACTATACTCAACGTAACTTTATTAGTGACGTTTCCGTAGAATATCTTCTTACCAAGAATGGCAATATTTCCCTAAAGGCTTATAACCAAGCAAATGACCGTTATTTTGTCCAGTCTTCATTGAATACACAGGGAATAGGAGTGCTATTCAAAAAAGATTTTAACTATTTTTCGGATCTTTTTCTATGGCTACGTCCCCAAAAGGGAAATAATCTCCGTTAGTCGTTTAATATAAATATGTAATCATAAGATTGCTATTTAGTTGATACATAAAACCATGAATTCCACACTGAACATATACAAGGCTTCGGCTGGTAGCGGTAAGACGTTTACGCTGACCGTGGAGTACATCTACCTGATGGTGCGACCACAGGCCGAGGAGGAATACAGGCATACGCTGGCGGTGACATTTACCAACAAGGCGACGGCAGAGATGAAGGACCGCATACTGCAGCATCTCTATGGAATATGGAAGGCCCTGCCCAGCAGCGAGGACTATGTGGGCAAACTGATGGAGAAACTCCACGGAGATGGCACAGACATGAGCGTGGAGCAGCTGCGCGAGCGAAGCGGTGAGGCGCTGACCATGATACTGCACGACTACAGCAACTTCAGGGTGGAGACGATAGACAGTTTCTTCCAGAGCGTGCTGAGGTCGCTGGCAAGAGAACTGGGACAGAGTTCGAAGATGCAGGTGGACCTGAAGGACGGTGAACTGCTGGAACTGGCCGTGGACCGCATGATAGACTCGCTGGACCTGGACGAGGCACTGAGAAAGATAGTGGTGCAGTACGTGACGGACGAACTGGACGAGAACGGCCGCTGGAACATACAGGCTGCCATAAAGGACTTTGCAAAGTGCATCTTCCAGGAGGACTTCCTGCAGAGGAGCACCGAGGAGCGCAATATCATTTCGGACTACAGGAAGGTGAGGGAGTTCCGCACCGAAATGAAGCGCGTGATGGACGAGGCGCAGCAGGATGTAAAGGTGCTGGCACAGAACATGCTAAACGACGTGCTGAACACATGCCAGCCGGAGATGGTGGGCAAGAAGACGCCTGCACCTGCCACATATCTGCAAAGACTGCTGGATGACAAGGACCCCAAGGACGTGGCAAAGGGGAAAATCTTCCAGGAATTCCTGGTGGATGGAAGCGCTCTGCTGCTGAAGAAGTACAAGGACGATGCCGGGGCGTGCTCGTTGATGAATGCCCTGAGCGACAGGTTCCAGAAGTTCCTGGGCGAGGAGGAGGAACTGACACGCAAGTTCAATACCGCCAAACTGGCAAGGAACTATACCAACCAGTTGCAACTGCTCTCGCGCATAGACGAGATAGTGAGGGACATAAATGAGGAGAGGGAGACATTCCCCCTGTCGCGCACCCCTACCCTGCTCTCGCGCCTGATAGACGGACAGGACAACCCCTTTGTGTTCGAGAAGATAGGCACCATACTGAGGAACATAATGATAGACGAGTTCCAGGATACGAGCCGTCTGCAATGGGACAACTTCCGCGTGCTTCTGTTCGAGAACCAGGCACTGGGTGGCACGGACCTGATAGTGGGCGACATAAAGCAGAGCATCTACCGCTGGCGTGGCGGTGAGTGGAGCCTGCTGAGCGGGTTGGCAGAGAGCATGGACACGTGGAAACCGCGCACCGAGACTCTGGACACGAACTACCGTAGCGAACACCGCATAATAGACTTCAATAACCGCCTCTTCCCCAAGGCTGCCCTTTTGCTGGACAGCATTGCTCCGGATGCAAGATTCAGCATAGGAGGCAAGGACGGAATATATGCCGACGTGGAGCAGAAGACCTCGCCAGGCAAGGCAAAAGACCCCAAAGGCTTCTGGAGCGCCACACTGCGCATCAAGGGTACGAAGAAGAACGGACACCCGGTGCTGACCAGCGAGGAGGTGAAAGAGTGGATGTATGAGGATATGCTCAAACAGATATGCACCCTGCACGAGGCAGGTCTGCCACTGGAAAAGATGGCAATACTGCTCCGCAAGAACTATGATGCCACCTCCATACTGGAGTATTTCGACCAGCATGCACCTGAGGGCATACGCATAGCCAGCGACGAGGCATACCTGCTGGGCAACAGTTCCATAGCCATGATACTGGTGTCGGCCATGCGCATGCTCATAGAGGATTACGAAACAACGCCGCTGCCCTACCACCTTTTCCTGATGCACTACATGCAGAGGGTGAAGAAGGCAGAGATGCCCATGGACAGCATCATGCGCACAGACGCACTGGCCATGTTGCCGCAATTCCTGGTGGAGGAGCGCCAGAGGCTGAAGCAGATGCCTCTGTACGAACTGGTGGAGGAACTGTACCGCAGGCTCGACTTGAAAGTGCTCTCCGAGCAGGAGGCCTACCACTATGCCTTCCTGGATGCCGTGCAGAACTATTTGAAGGACAACCCCAACGACCTGCATTCCTTCCTGGGCGAATGGGACAGCGTGCTGTGCAAGCAGGCTATTCCCTCGGGAAAACAGGAGGGCATAAGGGTGCTGACCATACACAAGTCCAAAGGTCTGGAGTTCCC
>JAZRIA010000310.1:0-26044 GCA_045645045.1 Bacteroidaceae bacterium
AAAGCATTCCTCCCTATGCTCGTCACACTATTGGGGATAGTAACCGAGGTCAAACTAGAGCAACCAGAGAAAGCCTGCTCCCCTATGCTCGTCACACTATTGCCGATAGTAACCGAGGTTAAACCAGAGCAACCTGAGAAAGCGCCCCACCCTATGCTCGTCACACTATAAGTGGTACCCTCGTGCTCCACAGACTCTGGGATAACAACTTCACCAGAATACTTGCCACTGCTCTTCTTTATTACAGTAGCCTGCTTTAACTTGGAAACAAGTTCATAGTTTATCCCATCAATCTCAATCTCTACTGCCAGCATGGGCAGGGACAGGAGCACTGCCAGGGATAGGAACAGCGCCCGCAAGGGATTGTGTAAATAATGTTTCATAAAATTATTGTTTATAGATTTGTAACCTCAATAACACCTTTTTTAACCCAAATCAGTCATTAGCGTTATGATGATAATAGCTTTTATTTTTGAACAGATGTTTTGCCACTTTGAGGGCGCAATGGGGTTCCATTGTAACCGAGAAGTGACGAAACAGATGACAAAAAGAAGGTTTCATTAGCGCAGAACAGTCTAATGAACCGATTTGGGTTTAATAAAATCCTTCCTCACACCACCCCTGTGGCGACGGAATTCAGGGTAAAGATACAAGTTTTTCTGGGAATGGCAAAATTTAACAGCCCCCATGTTGAGGCAATAGACCTGTCAAGCGTTGAAAACATGCTGAAGTCAATGGGTATATGAAACAACTCATCCCACCCCAAGACGCAATACAGGCCCGGTCGTGATGTGACCGAGCCTGTATTATTATATAAGGTGTATGACCTGTTTTGCACATCAGGCAAACACCCGTCTTGACTCTGTGTGATTATCCCAGGAAGCTGAGCAGGATACCTGCTGCTACGGCAGAACCGATAACACCAGCAACGTTGGGACCCATGGCGTGCATGAGGAGGAAGTTGCGGCGGTCTTCCTTCTGACCTTCCTGCTGAGATACGCGGGCAGCCATAGGTACGGCGCTGACACCGGCAGAACCGATGAGGGGGTTAATCTTGGAACCTTCCTTGAGGAACAGGTTCATGAACTTGGCCATGAGCACACCAGAGGCAGAACCTACACCGAAGGCTACGATACCTACGGCAAGGATACCGATGGTTTGCAGGTTGAGGAATGACTGGGCAGTAGCAGTGGCACCTACGGTGATACCGAGGAAGATGACCACGATGTTGTTCAGCTCGTTCTGGGCGGTCTTGCTGAGACGGTCAACAACGCCACACTCCTTCATCAGGTTACCAAGCATAAGGCTGCCAATCAGTGTACCAGAACTGGGAACAACCAATGTTACGATGATGGCAACGACGATGGGGAAGATAATCTTCTCCTTCTTGCTGACGGTGCGCAACTGTGACATGCGGATAAGACGCTCCTTCTTGGTGGTGAGGGCCTTCATGATGGGAGG
The DNA here is from genome assembly GCA_045645045.1 of Bacteroidaceae bacterium. GTDB lineage: Bacteria > Bacteroidota > Bacteroidia > Bacteroidales > Bacteroidaceae > Physcousia. The sequence continues at coordinate 1,462 of JAZRIA010000310.1, forward strand.
CTGGATAACGGGTACCAGTGCCATGTAGCTGTAGGCAGCCACGGCAATGGGGCCAAGGAGTTCGGGAGCCAGCTTAGAGGTGAGGAAGATGGCCGTAGGACCGTCGGCACCACCGATGATACCGATGGAACCTGCCTGTGCAGGGGTGAAGCCGAAACCTGGGATATCTGCCTGTACCACGATGAAGGTGGCAAAGATACCTATCTGTGCAGCAGCACCCAGGAGAGGGCTCGTGGGGTTGGCAATCAGGGGACCGAAGTCGGTCATGGCACCCACGCCCAGGAAGATAAGGCAGGGATAGATACCGGCCTTGACACCGATGTAGAGGATATCCAGCAAACCGCCATGAGCCATGATGTGGCCATAGCTGTGATAGTGAGGACTGGCAGGATTGATGAAGTCTGCCCAAAGTTCGCTGCTATACATGCCAGCACCGGGCAGATTGGCAAGAATCATACCGAAGGCTATGGGCAGAAGCAGGAGGGGTTCGAAGCCCTTCTTGATGGCAAGATAGAGCAGGTAGCAACCCACTGCTATCATTATGAGGTTCTTCCAACCCTCGCCCTGGAAGAAGGAGATGAAGCCCATCTCGTTGAAGAAATCGGCAATGCCCTCTTCCATATTGAATTCCGCAGCCACGGCTGGTGTTGCCACGAGCAGCATCAGGGCTATGAGAGAGAAGTATTTCAAATATTTTTTCATAAGTGAAAATTCTTTTTTAGTCTCTTTTGATTACTTGACATTATGCCAGTTCCACAAGTGCCTGACCGCTCTGTACCTGGTCGCCCTCCTTGCAGAGGATGGCCTTTACGGTGCCGCCAAACTCGGCAGAGATGCTGTTCTCCATCTTCATGGCTTCCATCATGAGCACGGTGTCGCCAGCTGCTACGGTGTCGCCTACCTTCACGCTGATCTTGGTAATGGAACCAGGCAGGGGTGCAGTAACGGTCTTGGCGCCTACTGCAGCAGGAGACAGAGTGGGAGCAGCAGTTACGGGAGCTGCGGCGGCAGGAGCAGCCTTGGGAGCAGCAGCGGGTGCTGCTACGGGAGCAGCAGCGGCATCGGCAACCATCTCCACGAGGAGGTCGCCCTGGTTGACGCTCTGACCTGCGCTAACGGCTACGCGCTGTACGGTGCCATCCACCTCGGCCACGATGTCGTTGGCCATCTTCATGGCTTCGATAACGAGCAGTACATCGCCACGCTTCACGTGCTGGCCGGCAGTTGCCTTAACGGCGGTAACGGTGCCGGGCAGTTCGCTTACCACGTTCTTGGGGCCGCCTGCCTGTGCCACGGGAGCAGCACCTGCCATAGCGGGACGGGGACCATAGGCACGTGTCTGTGCCATCTCTACCTGATATGTCTGTCCGTTGACGGTAACCTGCATGTTGCCGCCCTGGAGTTCCTCTACGGTGGCCAGATAGTCGGTGCCACCTATCTTGAATTTGAATTCTTTCATTTCTTGTTTTTTAATAAAATGTGGGTTACACGACTTAGAGTCTGGTATTCAGCTGTGAAGACCATGAGTGGTCGTTGTGGGTAATGGTGAGAATACCGCTCTCCTGGTTCATCACCTCCTGCTCGTACAGATACAGGGCAACGGCAACGGCTGCCTTGTCGTCCAGGCTGGCATTGGCAAGAGTCTTGGCGTTGTTGTATTCTGCCTTGATATCCTTCTTCGCTGGCTTCTTGATTACCGCCTTGGTGGCAACATAGCTGAAGATGTTCAGCACCCATACAAGGATAACAAGGATGACGAATACAACGGCAATACTGATACCGGCCAGAAGCCAGGTATCAGTGGTTATTGCAAGTATATTCATAGATTACAGAGGTATGTTGCCATGCTTCTTGGCAGGGTTGGTAAGTTTCTTGTTCTCTAACTGTGCCAAAGCGCGGATTACGCGGAAGCGGGTGTTGCGAGGCTCGATGACATCGTCGATGTAGCCAAACTTGGCTGCCTGGTAGGGAGTGGCGAAGAGCTTGTTGTACTCCTCCTCCTTCTCCTTGATGTAGGCCTTTGCCTCTTCCACCTTGCCCTCGTCCTTGAGGGTCTTGGCCTCCTTGGCATAGAGCACACTGGCTGCACCGCTGGCACCCATAACGGCAATCTCTGATGAGGGCCATGCATAGTTGATGTCGCCACGCAACTGCTTACAGCTCATCACGATGTGGCTACCACCATAGCTCTTGCGCAGGGTAACGGTAACCTTGGGCACAGTGGCCTCACCGTAGGCATAGAGCAGCTTGGCGCCATGCAGGATAACGGCATTGTACTCCTGAGCAGTACCGGGCAGGAAGCCGGGAACGTCAACGAGGGTAACCAGAGGGATATTGAATGCGTCGCAGAAACGAACGAAGCGTGCACCCTTGCGGCTGCTGTTGCAATCGAGCACACCTGCCATCTGCTTGGGCTGGTTGGCTACGATACCTACGCTCTGGCCGTTGAAGCGTGCAAAACCGATGATGAGGTTCTTGGCATAGCTGGGCTGTACCTCGAAGAACTCGCCATTGTCCACGATACCGGCAATAACCTCGTACATGTCGTAGGGCATGTTGGGGTTGTCGGGGATGATGTCGTTCAGGTAGTCCTCCATGCGGTTGATGGGGTCGGTGCATGCCACACGGGGAGTCTTCTCCAGGTTGTTCTGGGGAATGTAGCTCATCAGCTTCTGGATCATGGCAATTGCCTCCTCCTCGGTGCTGGCGGTGAAGTGTGTCACGCCGCTCTTGGTGGCATGAACGCTGGCACCACCCAACTGCTCCTGGGTAACAACCTCGCCCAGCACTGCCTTAACGGGGCCAGGACCTGTGAGGAACATGTAGGAGGTGTTCTCCACCATGAGGGTGAAGTCGGTGAGGGCAGGGCTGTAAACGGCACCACCTGCGCAGGGGCCCATGATGGCACTGATCTGGGGAATGACGCCAGATGCCATGATGTTGCGCTGGAAAATCTCGGCATAGCCAGCCAGAGAGTTGACACCCTCCTGCAGACGTGCACCGCCAGAATCGTTCAAACCGATAACGGGAGCACCCACCTTCATGGCCATGTCCATGATCTTGCAGATCTTGCTGGCAAGCATCTCTGACAATGAACCTGCTGTAACGGTGAAGTCCTGTGCGAAGACGTATACCAGACGGCCGGCAATGGTACCGCAACCGGTTACCACACCATCGCCCAGATAGTGCTTCTTCTCCATGCCGAAGTTGTAGCAACGATGCTCAACGAACATGTCCATTTCCTCGAAACTACCCTCGTCCAACAGCATGTTGATGCGCTCACGTGCTGTCAGTTTACCCTTCTCGTGCTGCTTGGCAATGGCCTTCTCACCACCGCCCATGCGAGCCTTCTCGCGGAGCTGATGCAACTCCTTGATCTTTTCTGTCTGATTGCTCATTTTGAGTTTTTAATGATATAGTGTTAATTACTTCTGCAAACAAATAATCGCGCGTACTTATTTATTAAATACGCACAATCGCTTGCAAAGTTAACAATAAATAACGAATGTGTGCCGACATTGTGGCATCAAATTGCTCTGCTGGGTATATTTTCCCAAATATTTGTACAGAAGCATGCATGCTTTCATCGTTTTTTGATAACTTTGACTACCGTCTTAGTTACTCACGCTCGGAAAAACAAATTTTATTTGCTTCTTCTCTCGCTTAATCGTAACTTTGACTCCAAGTCTTGTTTACTCAAGCCCGGAATACTCACAAATTGATATGGCACAAAGAGTACCTACAGAATTGGGCGAGAAGCCCGTTGGAAGATTATTGCTGAACTATGCCTTGCCAGCCATCATGGCAATGATAGCAAGTTCGCTGTATAATATCGTTGACAGGGCGTTCATAGGACACTTTGTCGGCAAACTGGCATTGGGCGGACTCACCGCCACCTTCCCCTTCATGAATCTGGGCGCAGCCTTCGGTGCAATGGTGGGTGTTGGCGCATGTACAGTAATAAGCGTGAGATTGGGACAGAAGGATTATTCTACGGCACAGAATGTATTAGGAAACACCATCACGCTGAACATCATCCTGGGCACACTGTTCACCATTGTGTGCATGACGTTTCTGGACCCCATACTGCTTGTATTCGGAGCATCGGAGACTACCCTGCCCTATGCTCGGGAGTATATGCAGATAATACTGGTATTCAATGTAATATCGCACAGCTACCTTGGTCTTAACGCCATCATGCGTGCGGCAGGTCATCCCATCACGGCCATGATACTGACATTGTGCGGCGTGCTGGTAAATGCCGCCCTGGACCCCTTGTTTATCATCGTCCTTGACATGGGCATACGGGGTGCCGCCATTGCCACGGTGATTTCCCAGTCGCTGGCCCTTGTGGCGGTGCTGCTGCTGTTCAGCCGCAAGAGCGAACTGCTGCATCTGAGACGTGGCATCTACAGACTGAAGGCGAGCATCGTGAGGCAGACACTGGCCATAGGCATGTCGCCCTTCCTGATGAACGCCTGTTCGTGCCTGGTGGTGCTGCTTCTGAACCGCAGCATGCAGGAGTATGGCGGCGACGATGCCCTGGCGGCATACGGCATAGTGAACAGTGTGGCATTCGTGTTCTTCATGGTGGTAATGGGCTTGAACCAGGGCATGCAGCCAATAGCGGGATACAACTGGGGTGCGCACAAGAACGACCGCGTGTGGCAGGTGCTGCGCTACACCATGGCGGCCGGTACGGTGGTTACCACGCTGGGCTTCCTCATAGGCATGTTCATACCCGAAATACCTGCCATGCTGTTCACCAACGATGAGCAGATCATTTCCATGGCGGCACGAGGATTCCGCATCTGTGTGATGATATTCCCGCTGGTGGGCGGACAGATAGTGGTGAGCCACTTCTTCCAAAGCATCGGGCACGCAGGAAAGAGCATCTTCCTGAGCCTGTCGCGCCAGTTGATTTTCCTGATACCGGGCATGCTTATCCTGCCCAACTTCCTCGGTTTGGACGGTGTGTGGTATAGCCTGCCCTTTGCCGACTCCATGAGTTGCATCATCACCTCTACCATGCTCTGGTGGCAGGTTAGGCATATACGTGCCAAGGAGGCGAAACAGGCATGAGACTGATTGTAAAGGAAAACCTTGCCCAATACACACAGGAGCAACTGGACAAGGACATGGCCTTGCTCCCCACATGGCGACGGGAACAGGCTTTGAGATACAGGCATTTCCAGGGACAAAGGGATTGCACACTCTCCTACCTGCTGCTTTGCCAGGCGCTGGAGGAGGAGTATGGCATAACGGACAAGCCGGCATTCCTCGTTGGCGAGCATGGCAAGCCTTCGTTGCAGGAACATCCCGGCATCCACTTCAACATGAGCCATTGCGCCAATGCCATAGCCTGTGCCGTGGACGGGATGCCCATTGGCATTGACGTGGAAAGCACCGAGCGCAAAATAAGCGATGCACTAGTCAGGCACACGATGAGTCCTAAGGAACAGGAAGAAATAGCAGGGGACCCGATTCGCTTCTTCCGCCTTTGGACACAGAAGGAGGCCTTGGTGAAACTACACGGCACGGGGCTTCGGGACAACCTGCACAACCTGCTTCTGCCACAAAACACGGCAGACATTGCCTTCCACACCGAAGAGCATGCCGACAAGGGCTACGTCCTATCCATAGCAACATTTAAAGAATAGATATAAAAGACACATGAAATTCATAAGTTGGAATGTTAACGGCCTGCGTGCCGTTGTCGGCAAGAACTTTCTGGAGGCTTTCAATGCCTTGGATGCCGACTTCTTCTGCCTTCAGGAGACAAAACTCCAGGAGGGGCAGATTGACCTGGATATACCAGGTTATCAGTCGTACTGGAACTATGCCGAGAAAAAGGGATACAGCGGCACGGCCATCTTCACACGCCATACTCCCCTGTCCGTATCATACGGCATGGGCATAGAGGAGCACGACCACGAGGGGCGCCTCATCACCTTGGAGATGGAGGATTTCTATCTGGTTTGCTGCTATACTCCCAATTCGCAGGACGGACTTAAGCGCCTTGAATACCGTATGCAATGGGAAACTGACCTGCGCGAATACCTGATGCAACTGGATGCCAGAAAACCCGTTGTCTATTGTGGCGATCTCAACGTGGCACACCAGGAGATTGACCTGAAGAACCCTAAGACAAACCGCATGAACCCGGGCTTTACCGACGAGGAGCGCGAGAAGATGACCGTTTTGCTGGCAAATGGCTTTACCGACACCTTCCGTTTCCTGCATCCCGACGAAAAGGACATCTACTCATGGTGGAGCTATCGCTTCAAGGCCCGCGAGAAGAACACAGGGTGGCGCATCGACTACTTCATCACCTCCAGCCGCCTGCAGGAAAACATCGAATCAGCATCCATCCACACCGAAATCTTCGGCAGCGACCATTGCCCCGTGGAACTGGTACTGAAGTAAGTCCCCGTTCGCACAACGCCCGCGACCCAATTTCTCCACAATAATCATATGCCCCTGTCTGGACAACCAGACAGGGGCAAATCTTATTTGAGGTAGAAAGACTCCTTACTTGACAGGAGTCTTCTTGCCGTCTACAATGTACATACCAGCAGGCAGACCCTCGATGGTGTTTCCAACATACTGGCCAGAAAGAGTATAGACACCCTTGCGACCAGCTGTGACAGGTTCGCCAGCGCCAACCTCTTCTATAGCGGTAATTGTCTCATCACTAAGCTTATCACCAAAGTAAAGCGAGAATACACCCTTTGACAAGCCCCAAGCATCACCATCGGGACCAAATCCTGAGCGCACACCATGGTTGTTATTGCCAGAACGGTCGATAACATCACCACCAGCCTGGTTGAAGTCGTAGTAGACACGAAGTTTGTTACTCTCAACATAAGACTCGGGATTCTCCAAAGGCTGGTTGCAAGTATTTGCTATACCGGAATAGTTAGATGCCCAGAGGCGGAACTCGTCGATAGAACCATTCATGGGCATACCGTCCACACCAATGGTAAAGGTGCTCATGTCCTTGATGGCATTCTTGTTGACAGCAACATTTCTGTATTGGAACTGAACGCCATTGCGATAGAGATAGAGCGCACCATTTACAGCACGGCGGATAGCATAGTGATTCCATGTGCCAGGCTGAACGAAGCCCTTGTCGGAGGTGAACTTGGTACCATTGATGGTGATAATCATTGAACCGTTGGCATCAACACGGATGAGCAGGTTCTTCTCGTTATCGCCCATACCCCAACAGTTGTTGGCAAGGTGACTGGGATTAGCCCAGAACTCGACAACGAAGGCCAAAAGGTTCTCTGTGATGGGCACAGACACCTTGGCACTGGTCTTAGAGAATGACAGGCCATTCTTAGAGTCGGCATTGGTAACAATCAGGGCATTCTCCTTGGTTTTTGTATGGCTACCGACTATATTACTGGTCTTCAGGCTGATATTATACTTACCAGGATACTTAGGTGTCCAGTACTGGGTCTCGTTGCCAGGAGTAATGGTGGTCTTCTGGGCGGGACCGTCGAGTACCCACTCAAATTCCTTAGCGCCATAAAGAGAAGTGCTGGTCAGCCTAATTGGAGTACCCTTTAGTACAACGGGGGCTGAAACGTTGAAGTCTGAAACAGGAGGAATGCTGGTGATACGTACCGTCTGGCTGCTTTCCGCAACACGTCCGTCGGCAGAGGTAATCTTCAGGGTGATAGTGTATTCGCCAACTTCATTATAGGTAGCACCTGCCTTGGCACCGTAAACAGTCTCCACGTTTGCACCTGGCATTGACCATTCGTAAACACATGACTCTGTGTAGTTGTTGACAGACATGCTCAAATGCCCGCCACAAGGCACGGAAACAGCACTTAATGTAAAGGCTGCATCCAGTGCAGGAGCCTGCTTCACCTCAACCTGAATAGTATCGGACAATATCTTACCACTATAATCAGAACCGCTTACCACAACATCATAGGTACCTGTCTCAGCAAAAGTAACCGTGGGTGACAGGACATTCTTGTCGGTAATGCCGCATGCGGGTACATTCCACCATAGTTTATTTATAGCGTCACCACGTGTAGCGGTCAACGTTACAGGAAGACCGGCATAAACCTCTGAAACGGCATCTATATCAAGGCTTGCCTTCAAAGGTGTTTTGACGAGTTTGGTGGTGGCGTTCTTCTGAGGATTGCCTGCTGCATGGATCTTGGCATGGTTACCACCAACGCAATCGCGCATATAGTATGAGCCATCTTCTCCAAGGAAGGTATCACCCTTGTAGTAAGCCAACAAGCCCTGGGGCATTACGTCGCCATAGAACTCCTGACGTTTGAAAGCGGAGTAAGTGGAACCCTTGATCTGCTGCAAGGTACGAGCATGATCCCAAATACGGATTTCATCGTACATGGCGTTTTGCCAAGAATTGGAAGCGGAGTAGTTGAATACCAGGTCGCCGAAACCGCCAAGACCGCTATACTGGTTGCTTGTAACCGAGCCTTCCTCTAAACCATTCTTATACAGAGTAATCTTGTTGTTATTTACAACAATAGCTATATGGCTCCATGAACCTGTAGAGAATGTGCTTTTAGAATCGAGACGTGCATTGGTATTCCAACCTACTGTGAACTTGCCATTTGCATTGAAATGATGCATGTATGTACCCCAACCAGGACCGGCGGCATTGTTCCAGTTGGTCATCATAGAAGGATTGATGAAGAACTCAATTGTGCACTCCTTGTAGCTGCCAGCAAAGACATTGGGGATAACGAAGCCCTCATTCTCAAACGAAGAAGAAACCTCGTTCTGCTGGACAGCAGCAGTGCAGAGAACCTTGGCACTCTCTGTACCATCCTCATAAACGGCTGTCACGGCATATTCCCGACCTCCTTCTACCTTGCAGGTCAGTTCCTTGGTATTGCCCACGAGAGTTCCGTCGCGATATACGTTATAGGAAGCCACCTTGTAGCTGTTCTTCTGTGGTTCGTTCCAAGTGAGCACACCGTCTGCCAAAGAGAGGTTTGTTACAGGCTCATATCCAGCACCATAAACGACAGCTGATATCATCAGGCGCTTGCCCTCCTTGGTTATTTCGAAAGTCTCTCCACCCAGGTCGAACAGACTTTCCACACCATCCAAGTCGTATTCGTAATCCACAATGCTTGCAGCATACACATTACCGGTACCTTCGCTGGTATTCTTCTTTCGGGTAATCACAAAGAAATACTTCAAAGGCTTGTTCTTATCGAATGAGGCACTAAGGTCGGTCAAATCGTACATGAACTCCATGGGGGCCTCGTTTATCTTGCCATTCCATTTACCAAGCATTGGGATTGCTGGCACGGGATTGGCATCACCATTGGCGCCGTCACCTGCATAGCGGAAGTGATGCATATCCATCAGACTTTCAGGTTCTGTTGCATTGAGGTCTGAACTTATACCTACCTGCAACAACAATTCGCTACGATGGCTATAGTCCATCTTCAGCTTGATGGCACGCAAGGGACGGAAGTTCTTGCGGGCATGGTAAAGCTCGCCGCTCCAGTAGCCACCTGTCATCGCACCTGTAGTGGGATCACTCACAGGACCTGCATACTTGTAGGGACAGTAAATGAAACCCTTGTTCTCCCAATTGCCCCAACTATTAACAATAATCCATGCACCTTTCTCATCCTTGCTTACCTCACCAGCAACGCCGTTGCCGTCGAGGTCGAACTCGATGCGGTCGTCCCAACCAACCATGGTTACAGCATGGTCTACCTGTGTACCCCAGCGGTGAACATAGCCCATGCCTGTCACACCGGCAGCATCATTTGCGGCAGTCTTTGGAATATCCCTCCACTGACCACCTGAAGCCACACCAAGGCCGATAAGACCACCAGCCTTGAAATCCAGGTCGCCAGCATGATTATAAAGCCATGCCTTGGCTGCCAGACGGCCCTCTTTGGTATCAACAGTCAGGGGGTTAGATGTAGGGCGAAGCATACGGTTGCCTATGGCATTCAACCACTTGTCGTAGCCTGTCATCCAACCGAAGTCATTATTCGTTTCCTCCTGATAACCAAAGAAGGAACTATATGTACGACCGCCATATACTAAAGCATTGGGCACACCTACGTATTCTACGAAGGCATCCTTACCAGAGTTACCATTAGTAAGCAGCCACACAAAGTGCGAGGGGTACTGGTTCTCAGGCAAGCTGGCATCCAGGTCGCGCAAAGCATTTATCTCATGGGTAAACATGTAACCAATACGGCTGGCGCTACCACAAGAACCGCCATCCTGATTGAATACGGGAGGGAAGTACTTGGTATCGGCATTGTTCCAGTACTCGGGCAGCTTCTCTGCCTCTGCCATACGCTTTGCCTTGCGGCTTTGCAACTCGCCTTCCACGGGCACATACTTCATCAGTCGAGGCTCTGCTGGATACGCCTTCCTCGGGTCTACATAGTCAGGATATCTCTCGCGGTTCACGGGAACATCCTGAGCACTTGCGGCCATGGCACAGCAGGCCAGCATTAATAGTGTAAGTTTTCTCATAGATAAGTTTGGTTATTTGTTTAGATTTTCTATTAGATAATTGGTGGCATATAACGTATTCTTCGTGCAAATATAACACTTTTGCAATTATTACATAATATAAAAACAAACTTTAACTGTTTATATCGCCCAAATGCCACGACGATATTACACTAGTGTAATTATTTCCCATTCAATTGCCCGTTTCCTCACGAAAAAAGCGTACCTTTGCACGCAAAATAAGTATGATGGAGCCAAAACACATACACATAAAGGACTACAACTATCCTCTGCCAGAGGAACGCATTGCTAAATTCCCCCTTGCCCAGCGCGACAAGAGCAAGTTGCTGGTGTACCGCAACGGGGATATCAGCCAGGACACTTTCTGCCACCTGCCCGAGTACCTGCCCAAGGGTGCATTGATGATTTTCAACAACACCCGAGTGGTGAGGGCAAGGCTTCATTTCAGGAAATCAGTCTCTACAGATTCCAACACCACCCAGGGAGCACTCATAGAGATTTTTATTCTCGAACCAGCCCACCCTGCTGAGTATCAAGAGAATTTCCTCAGCCGTGGCAAGTGCTCATGGTATTGTCTTGTGGGCAACCTGAAGAAGTGGAAGACCGGTTCCCTGCACCAGCAGATACAGATTGGCGAGGAAACCGTCACCCTCTCTGCCACCCGTGGCGAAGCACACGGCACAAGCCACCAGATAGACTTCACCTGGGATAGCGGCCACACTTGGGCGGAAGTACTCGAGGCTACTGGCGAACTTCCCATTCCTCCCTACCTGAACAGAAAGACGGAGCAGAGCGACCTCACCACCTACCAGACCGTCTATTCCAAGATAAAGGGCAGTGTGGCAGCCCCCACGGCAGGTCTGCACTTCACCCCCGAGGTGCTGGCAGAACTGGACAGCCACGGCATTAAGCGCGAGGAGGTTACCCTGCACGTTGGTGCCGGCACCTTCAAGCCAGTGAAGAGCGAGGAGATTGGCGACCACGACATGCACACGGAGCACATTGCCGTGAACCGCACCACCATAGAAAGGCTCATTGCACACGGAGGCTCTGCCATTGCCGTTGGTACCACCAGCGTGCGTACCCTGGAGAGTCTCTACTACATGGGACTTCTGGCCATGCAGGGCAAGGAAGACCTCCATGTGGAGCAATGGATGCCATACGCCGAACACACCGAGGCTCTGCCCGACACTTGCCAGGCCCTGCAGGCCCTGCTGAGATACATGGACGAGAGGGCGCTGGACATCCTGCACTCCTCCACACAGATAATCATAGCACCTGGATACAAGTTCCACATCGTCAAGATGATGGTGACCAACTTCCACCAGCCGCAAAGCACACTCCTGCTCCTCGTAAGCGCCTTTGTAAACGGGAACTGGCGAAGCATCTACGACTACGCCCTGGAGAACGACTTCCGTTTCCTCTCCTATGGCGATAGCAGTTTGTTGACTGGACCCTCCCCCAACCCCTCCCTGAATGGAGGGGAGTAGTTACTAAAGACTAAAATAAATGGCAAACGAACAAAATAATACACACCATACTGAACATTCCACTCCCCTCCCTTGTGGAGGGGTTGGGGGTGGGTCAGCCCAGGATGGGGAACTCCTCCCCCTCGTTGACCCGGCCGGCAATGTCATTGGCAAGGCCACACGCACCGAGTGCCACAATGGTTCCATGCTCCTGCATCCCGTAGTGCACCTGCATGTGTTCAACAGCAAAGGCGAACTCTACCTGCAGAAGCGCCCCATGTGGAAGGAGATACAGCCCGGCAAGTGGGACACTGCCGTGGGCGGTCATGTGGACTTCGGTGAGGACATCCCCACCGCCCTTCTCCGCGAGACTCGCGAGGAACTGGGCATCAATGCCGAGGGGTGCGAACTGGTGCAGATGTATGAGTTCCACTCCGACCGCGAGCATGAACTCGTCTATGCCTACAAGATTGTCTATGACAAGGATATCACTCCCAGCGAGGAGACCGACGGCGGCCGCTTCTGGAGCATGGAAGAAATACACGATGCCATGGGGCAAGGCATACTGACACCTAACTTCGAGCAGGAGTTCATGCAGCTCTTTGGAAGGAAAGACAACAAAGAATAGAAGAGGATAGATTTTATAGTATATCTAGTATGTCTAGTATGTCTAGTCTGCCTAGAACATCTAGAATTTCTAGAACTTCTATTTACCATATAAAAACTAAAAAATTAATCAAAACAGCAATAATGAAAAAGAACCTCGAAACTATCTGCATCCATGGCGGATGGAAGGCAAGCAAGGGCGAACCTCAGCAGTTGCCCATATACCAGAGCACTACATTCCGCTATGAGACAAGCGACCAGATGGCCAAGCTCTTCGACCTGGAAGACACCGGCTATTTCTATACCCGACTGGCAAACCCCACCAACGATGCCGTGGCAAAGAAGATTGCCGCTCTGGAAGGCGGTGTGGGCGCAGTGCTGACTTCATCCGGTCAGGCTGCCAACTTCTACGCCATCTTCAACATCTGCCAGGCTGGCGACCACTTCATCACCTCCAATAATATATATGGTGGCACCTTCAACCTCTTCGGTGTTACCCTGAAGAAGCTTGGCATAGAATGCACCTTCGTTGACCAGGACTGGGACGACGAGCGCATCGAGGCCGAGTCCCGCCCCAACACCAAGTGCTTCTTCGGCGAGACCATCAGCAACCCCGGTTGCCGCGTCTTCGACATAGAGCGCTTTGCACGCATAGCACACAATCATGGTGTGCCCCTCATCGTGGACAACACCTTTGCCACTCCCATCAACTGCCGTCCCTTTGAGTGGGGTGCAGATATCGTAACCCATTCTACCACAAAGTATATGGACGGACATGCCAGCCAGGTGGGTGGTTGCGTTGTGGATAGCGGCAACTTCGACTGGGAGGCACAGCACGACAAGTTCACCTGTCTGACCGAACCCGACGAGAGTTATCACGGACTTACCTACACCACCGCCTTCGGCAACATGGCATACACCACAAAGATGGTGGTACAGCTCATGCGCGACCTGGGCAGCATCCCTGCCCCCCAGAACTCCTTCCTGCTGAACATAGGCCTGGAGACCCTGGCACTGCGCATGCGCCAGCACTGCTCCAATGCACTGAAGGTGGCAGAGTGGCTGGAGAAGAACGAGAAGGTGGGTTGGGTAAGCTATGCCAGCCTGCCCAGCAACCAGGACTATGCCCTGGCACAGAAGTATCTGCCCACTGGCACCTGTGGCGTCATTGCCTTTGGTTTGAAGGGCAGTCGTGAGGAAGCCATCCGCTTCATGGACAATCTGGACTTCATTTCCATCGTTACCCACGTGGCAGATGCCCGCACCTGCGTGCTCCATCCCGCCAGCCACACACACCGCCAGTTATCTGAAGAACAACTGCGCGAGGCAGGAATTTCCCCCGACCTCGTACGTCTCTCAGTTGGCATTGAGAATGTGGACGACATCATTGCCGACCTCCAGCAGGCAATGGACAAAATGTAGGAGAACTATCAGGCGAGTGCCCGACAGACGGAGCACTCGCCTTCCTTTTGGGATATACACAAACCCTAATAATATAATAAAGTATGTTTAACAATTTCCATGGATTCCATCTCGTAGAGGAACTCCACAAAAGAAATCTGGAGAGAGCAGCCAAGCGACTGAACAGCAAGTTCTTCAAGCTTCTGCTGGCCATTGCTGCCACTCTCACCATCTGGCTGTTGCCTGCCGATTCATTCGGCATTGCCAATCTTACCGTTGTAGAGCAGCGTATCATCGGTGTATTCGTGTTTGCCACCTTGATGTGGATTATGGAGGCCATCCCTGCATGGACCACCTCGCTCATTGCCGTGGTACTGCTTCTGTTCATGGTCTCTACCAGTGCGCTGAAGCCCTTCGTTGAAGGCTATGATGCCGAGCATCTGGGCGTTATCCTCAAGTACGAGGACATTCTGCACTGCTTTGCCGACCCCATCATCATGCTCTTCATCGGCGGTTTCATCCTGGCCATTGCTGCTACCAAGTACGGTCTGGATGCTACCATCGCACGCGTGCTGCTGAAGCCCTTCGGCACCCAGTCACGTTTCGTTATGCTGGGTTTCATCATGGTAACAGGCCTGTTCTCCATGTTCGTCAGCAACACCGCCACAGCTGCCATGATGCTGGCTTTCCTTGCTCCAGTACTGAAGGCTCTGCCTGCCGACGGCAAGGGTAAGATTGGCCTGGCTCTGTCCATCCCCGTAGCAGCCAACATCGGCGGTATGGCCACTCCCATCGGCACACCTCCCAACGGTATCGTGCTGAAGTACCTGAACGACCCTGCCGGCATGAACTTGAACATCGGTTTCGGCGACTGGACAGCCTTCATGTTCCCCCTCACCGTACTGCTTCTGTTCCTGTCTTGGATTATCCTGCTGAAGATGTTCCCCTTCAAGCAGAAGACCATCAACCTGGAGATTCCCGACAATTCACAGAAGAGCTGGCGCACCACACTGGTGTATATCACCTTCTTTGCCACCATACTCATGTGGATGTTCGACAAGTATCTGGGTGTGAAGACCAATGCCGTGGCCATGTTCCCCGTAGCAGTATTCTGCGCTACAGGTATCATTGACCGTCGCGACCTGGAGCAGATCAACTGGAGCGTGCTCTGGATGGTTGCAGGTGGTTTCGCCCTCGGTGTGGCACTGAACAAGTCTGGCCTGGCCTCTCACATGATTGATGCCATTCCCTTCAACACATGGTCACCCCTGCTTGTCATCATCGGTTCCGGCCTGGTATGCTATGCTATGAGCAACTTCATCTCGCACACCGCCACCGCAGCTCTGTTGGTGCCCATCCTGGCCGTTGTTGGCATGAGTATGACCAGCGAACTCGCCGGTGTAGGTGGTGTCAGCACACTGCTCATTGGCGTTGCCCTGTGTTCTTCAGTGGCTATGGTTCTGCCCATCAGTACTCCTCCCAATGCCCTGGCTCACGCCACTGGCCTCATCGAGCAGAAGAGCATGATGAAGGTTGGTCTCATCCTGGGCTTCATCAGCATGGCCATCGGTTATGTCCTGCTCATCTTCCTGGGCAGCAATGGTCTGATTTAATTACATTACACTATCATACAATCAGAGGAGGCGAACCACGTGGTTCGCCTCCTCTGATTGTAGCGAAGCGCTACATAATTATAAATCCTTGACAGTAAAGATTTTCTGCAGATTCCTGAATTTCTGCGTGAGAATAAAAACACATCTTTTACCTAACAGCTAATAGAGCCTCTCCGAACGGATAGTGGCGCTTCGTCGAACGGATAGTGGCGCTTCATCGAACGAATAGTGATGGTTCGTCGAACGAATAGTGATGGTTCGTCGAACGGTCAATAGTGATAAAACAAGTACCTTATTAGTGGAAAACAAGTGGCTCACCATTAATCCCCATTATATTCATTTCCCTCCAATGCTGCGCACTGCGATAAGCCTCTACGGATGATTCGGGAACGTGTATTGTCAAATCCTTGTGATTATCTGCAAAGATTCGGGAAACAGCAGGTGGTATGGTGCTGTGTATGTAAACATTTTTCAGGTTTCGACAATGAAAGAAGGTATATTCGCCTATATCCCTGACAGTATTCGGAATACTGATTTCCTCCAAAGCATAGCAGTTATAGAACACCCCACGCTCTATCACCTCAAGCCCCTGAGGCAATACTATGCTTTTTAAACTCTCGCACCCCGAAAAACAATCAAATCCCAATAGTTTTACTCCGTAGGGTATGTTCACCTCCCTAAGATTTATGTTTAGGGCAAAGCATTCTGCAGGAATGATGGTCAGATTGGGAGACAATCGGCATGACACAATGCCACGGCAACTATAAAACGCTCCCTGTGCCAGTTTTTTGACACTTGGCGGTATATCAATATCAGTGAGTCTGTTGCAATCTCTGAATGCATGCATACCAATGCTCTCTATGCCATTTGGTATGTATACAGAGGTTATGTGTGATGCATTCCAGAATGTACTATCTTTGATTTCTGTCACAGAGTATTCGCTGTTGCCTATTGTCACCCTGTCCACTATCATAGGATTGGGATGCATACTACTTCCAACCACCTGGCATGTCTGTTTTTCTGAAGACAAGATTTTGTAATATACATGTGTAAACTCGACATCTCTGTCCGTCTGCTTCAGACTCCATGCAACTTGGGCCTTAAAATCTTTGAACCAATGTGTTCCGTTCAATACCCGAACCGTAAAGACTAGCAGGAGAAGCAGCACTAATAACAGACCACCAGTCAATATCCTGTATCTTCTCTTGTCGTTCTTCCGCAAATCCACTATCGCATCGTCCGCACAAGCGTAGCGTTTGCTCTTGTCCTCTTGCAGACATTTGTCCACAACCCTTTGGGTGTTCTTGTTGAGCGAGACATTGCACTTGCTGCAGATATACTCCATTATTTTACCAGCAGAGTATAAATCACTTCTCGCATCTATTTCGTCTATCTCACCTCGTTGTGCCTCGGGAGCAGCAAATTTCTGTGTAGCTCCAGCAGTATTGAAGTATGAACTTTCAAAGGCAAAGCCTAAATCTATTATTTTAACCTCGTTGTTCACCTGAGAGAGCATCACATTCTCTGGTTTCAAGTCCAAATGCACTACACCAACCTGATGCAAAGCTCTCAATCCATCCAGTATTTCTGCCAAGAGTTTTTGTGTATTTCTGGAATTACGGAAAAACTCGGGGGCCACTGTCATCTTCTCCTCGATGTTCCACCCCTTGACATATTCGGCAAGCAAATACAGACCATTGGCATTCTCGTCTATTGTCTGATACTTTATGATGTGTTTGTTGTCTATGCGACAGCCCAATTCGTACTCCTTCATAAACATCGAACGGTACACCAACTCCCGATTGTACTCTGGTCGCAACTGCTTCATGAATAATTGTTTGCCATCTACACTGACCGAATAGACCAACGATGTTCCGCCAATCCTTTCTGTCAGTGGTGTGACATGCTCCATGTTGTCGCACTGGGCAATCCTTCTGTTTTGAGTGGATATGAATCCCGAACAATCATTCATAGCTTGTCGAATGTTATGCCACCGGCCAGTTTACCACAGACATAGTCTGTCGGCAAACCATTTTCGTGTATCAGGCTATACAGATACAGAGCCTCACCACTGATCAGGTGCTCACACTGGAATGTATCTCCCACACTCAGTTTGCTATTCTCCGACTCCTCCACTCTGAACATGCTGTGTCCAAGATATTTTATTGTCACACATCTATTAGGTTTCCACATCAATCTCAGACGGTCTCCCACCATCAGCGATGTCGTGGCTATTCTCTGCTTGTTGATGAAATCACTGTTGCAAGCATCAGTATCCTTGGCGTGCAACAAAGTTCCGTAATCAACATATCCTGCCACGCGTGCCAACAGGTCCAGCGTAGCCACTCTGGGTGTAAACTGCTGTGCATCCCTCTGATAGCCCCAAAGGCGCTTCATGGTTGTGGCACTGATATGTGTATGTGTCAACGAATATATGCGTGCCACCAAATAGTCAAAATCCTTAGGTGTGGCCATTCTCCTGCCCACACTTTGCTCCACACATTCCTTTAATATTTCCAAGTTTTCAACATTATTTTCACCCATGGCATGTTCTTTTGTAGTGCAAATTTACTACTATATTTCTGTATTCTCAAACAGAAATGCAAAATGGTTTAAAATGGTTCGGCACCAATCGTGGAATAATGGGTAACTTTGCACCCAAAAACAATAATTCATATATTATATGGTTCAAAAACACTACTCATTTTTTATTAGTCTGTTGCTGTTGCTTGTCTCGGGCATGGTACAGGCACAAAACACCGTGACTAACGACATCATCAAGGTGAGCGACCTCACCTACGATGGAGACATTGATGCCTACTATTTTGTTGTGAGCATCGAAGGAGAAAAGGACGGTCAAAACTACACCGCCTACAACATGGACATCACTCTGCCCCAGGGTATCACCTTGTGCAGCGAACAGGATGGCGACGAGACCACCTATTGGGTTGACATGTGCGAGGACAAGGACTTCTATCCCTACACCAGCAAGATGGGCAAGGTGACATATTCACACACCTTCAGTTGCAACCTGCTCAATGGCAACATGCTCCGTGTGGCATGTATCTCCAACACCCTTGCCACCTTCAAGCAGAAAGACGGCGACCTCTTTTGGGCGTATGTCAATGTCGACAAGGATTATTTCAAGCAATCCTTCACCCCCAAACCCATAGTCAAGGTGTCTGGTGTGCGCATTGCCGACAACCAGGCCAGGGGTTACCAGATCAACGACTTTGAGTGCCGTCCGTTCCTCACCGGATTGGAGAACCGCGAACTGCCCTTCAATGTCAGTGCAGCCAATCAGGTTGGCACACTCATAGTCCCATTCTCTTGCACCCTGCCCGAAGGTGTCAGTGCATACTCCTGCAACAGTGTGGACGAAGAAAAAAGGGAACTCGTCCTCGCTCCTGCCGCCTCTTTGGAAGCCTGCAAACCCTACATCGTCTATGCACCCCAAGGCTTTAGCGGCACACTCAGCGGCACCGTGACCGAAGGCGAATATCCCATGGACGATGTCTATGCCGAGGGCTATCTCACCGGTGTGCTCACCCCCACTGTGGTTAATCAAGGCTATATTATGCAGAACAAGGGCGAGGGCCCCAAGTTCTACAATGCCGAAGGAGCCAACTTCTCGCTCAATGCAGGCAAATGCTATTTCACCCCCACGATGGAACTTTTGGCCAAGACCTTCTCGTTCAATTTTGACAGAATCACTGGTATCAGCATCGTACCCGACAACGGCACCACACCGTCAGTCGTCTACGACCTCACCGGTCGTCCTGTTGGCACTCCACAGCGCGGCATATACATAAGCAACGGCAAGAAAGTGTTGGTGAAATAGGAATAGTTATTCTCATGAATTTAAACTAATCACGAAATACTAAGAAAATATGAAAAAGTTAATCATTTGTTTAGCTACATTGCTTGCCGGCACAACCTGTGCTTGGGCAGAGTATGATGGCTATGTAGGTACAATGAGTACTGGACTTCTTGTATACGAACTTCCGGAAGAAGGCGGCACACTGCGCATTTATAGTGAATTGGGCAATCAGTATGAACCAATGTCCGATTTCATTCCAAACTATTCCGGTTGGGACCCTCGTGTCTGGGCACGTGACCCTGAAATAGCTGCAAAAATCCATGGCATTGATATGCAGCAAGGTATCAACATCGGTAATTATGCATTCTATGAATTGCCCAATCTGACTAACGTCAACCTTCATAAAACCACCTCTACAGTATGGGCCATCTATTGCATCGGAAATTATGCCTTTGCCAATTCTACAAAGTTGACAGACATTAACTCAGAAGTTCTTACAGACCTTCGCTATATTGGTGCTAATGCGTTTGCTAATACAGGAATAAAGACTTTTACTATCAACGAACCTTTTGGTAGCGAATTGCCCGCTTACCTAACCCAAGAGCAACACTTCTCTTTAGACTTAGTTAGAGAGCACTGCTACATCGGCGAGCAGGCTTTTGCTGGTTGCGATCATCTGACCACGGTCTATATGAAGGACGAAACTCCTTTTACCGACACCTACAATAACTTCCTCAACGACCATGCCTATCTGGTGGTGGACAATGCAGCTGCTGCCGCTACCTACCGCTCTGCATGGACAAAGATTGCCAATCGCATAATCTACCTGGAGCAGAACATCGCTTTCAGCGACGAACATATCAAGGAGATTTGCGTTAGCAACTGGGACACCAATGGCGACGGCGAACTAAGCTACGAAGAGGCTTTTGCCGTTACAACCTTTGGCGATGCCTTCAAGGGAGATAGCACTATAACGGAAATAACGCTTAACGACCTCATGCCCTTCATCAATGTTACTATCATTGGTAGTGGCACATTCGAGGGTTGCACAGCATTGGAGAAGATTACCTTCCCCTCACACATTGAGGACATCGCCGACGATGCATTCACCGGTTGCACCAACCTGAAGGAGATACACTTCACCGCTGTCTTCCCATTCAAGGATTCGTTCACCATCCAGACTAACGAACGCACCCATATCATCGTACCCGATGCCTATCTCTCAACTTACGATAATACTTGGACCAACAAGAGCGAGCTCATTATAGGTGAAAGCCACATCCCCTTCCAGTGTCCTGTTACAAAAGACATCTGCGTGACCAACTGGGATACCAACAAGGATGGCGAGTTGAGCTATAATGAAGCGGCGCAGGTGACTAGTATAAGTAACGTTTTTAGAACAAATAAAGCTATCACCTCGTTTGATGAATTGAGGTATTTTACAAATCTCACAAGCATTGGAAATGACGCCTTCTATGTCTGTAGCAATCTCGCCTCAATCAACATCCCTGAGGGAGTAACAAGCATTGGAACTTACGCCTTCAGTAGCTGTAGCAATCTCACCTCAATCAACATCCCTGAGGGAGTAACAAGCATTGGAAGTAGCGCCTTCTATCACTGTCGCAATCTCACCTCAATCAACATCCCTGAGGGAGTAACAAGCATTGAAGATCGCGTCTTCAGAAGATGTAGCAATCTCGCCTCAATCAACATCCCTGAGGGAGTAACAAGCATTGGACAGAGCGCGTTCTACGGATGCTATAGTCTTAGCGACATTACTATACCCAATAGTGTGACATCTATTGGAGTTAGCGCATTTAATGACATACCAACTGTTATATTAGATTCTACCACTCCTTTAACATACAATCAATTCTCAAATATTGCAGTATTTGTTGTTCCCGACGATGCTGTTTCTGCCTATAAAGATGCTTGGTCCGATATCGCTCATCGTATTGTAGGCGAAAGTGCTTTAGAGTGGAAGGAAGTGACTTGTAAAGCGCAAACCACCTTGCCTAATCTAACAGAAATGATAGGGGCAGGAAATGAAGGAAATATAGTAAAACTTCGTATCAAGGGTAGCATAAACAGCTACGACATGATGGTGATGCGAAATAAGATGGTCAACCTCCGTGAACTCGATTTGACTGATGCAACCATTATTGCCAATACATACAATTATGGTACAGGAGTGTCTGAAGACAATGTATTTCCAGATTTTATGAAGGGAAAACGTCTTATGAAACTGATGTTGCCTACAAGTATTACACGAATAGGAAAGGATGCATTGAGAGATTGTTACAACATAAAATCTATCACCATACCTGCCACTGTGACTTCAATAGGTGGATATGCTTTTTATGATTGTGCAGCTCTTAATTCAGTGGAAATTCCGGAGAATAGTCAATTGCAGAGTGTAGAGGGATATGCGTTTGCATATACTTCTTCATCGTCTAAGTCATTAAAGATAATAGATTTTACTCAAGCACAACAATTGCAAACAATTGGAGATTATGCATTCAATTATTCAAAATTAGAAAATATCCTATTACCTTCTTCGTTACAGAGTATTGGTAGCTATGCATTCCAGAATTGTACAGCCTTGACAAATATTGCAACTAGTGCAAATATTGGTAGCTATGCATTCCGGGGTTGTACAGCCTTGACAAAAGTATCCTTTGGTGAGGGGGCAACAAGTATCGGCCAATATGCATTCACAGGCTGTTCTTCGTTGAAAGATGTTAGCTTGCCATCAACTTTGGACAAAATAGATAACTATGCTTTCAAAGGATCTACTTCTCTGCAAAGCATTGAACTTCCTGATTCTATGACATCATTGGGCACTTATGCTTTCGACGGATGTACTTCGCTGCAAAGCATTGAACTTCCTGATTCTATGACCACATTGGGTACCTATGCTTTCAACGGATGTACTTCTCTGCAAAGCATAGAGCTTCCTGATGCTCTGACCTCATTGGGCACATATGCTTTTAATGGATGTACCGCTCTGGAAAATGCTGAAATAGGCATGGGCATCACTTCTGTTCCAAAATACCTATTTAGTGGGTGTACAAATTTGAAGAATGTAAGGCTGTCACCCAAAACTATGACCATACAAGGGTATGCTTTCCAAAATTGTACAGGTCTTGAGGAATTCCATTTGCCTCCTTACTTAACTACCATTGAGTCAAATGCCTTCAGCGGTTGCAGTAACCTGAAGAACATTTATGCCTATATGCCCGACGTTCCCACCATTGCTGCAAGTACATTCTCGAATTATCAGACAAGTAATCTCTATGCTCCTGCCTTCCTTTGGAGCGCTTACTATGTGGACAATGGCTGGAACCAGTTCCTCAACGTATTGAAGTGCGATCTCCGTCCCGGTGACTACGAGGCATTCTTTACCAACAAGGACCTCTTGTTTAAGGATGGCGAAGAGCGTATCACTCAGGACCGCCCCATCGTGGAGCTGGGCAATCAGGGTGCCATCATCGTGGAGGGTGCCAGGCAGGAGTTTACCACTGTAGACATGGAGCGTGGCACAACCAGCTCTTCGCTCATCGGCGACAACAACATCCCTATGGATGAACTGCGCGTGAAGGTGGCTGTTAATGCCAACCGCTGGTACTTCCTGTGCTTCCCCTATGAGGTGGAGATTTCCGAATGTACCTACCCCGGCAAGTATGCATGGCGCGAATATGATGGCGCTAAGCGTGCCGCAAGTGGTGGCAGTGGTTGGAAAAATGTGGAGGGCACCACACTTTCCGCACAAAAGGGTTACATCTTCCAGAGCAACACCTCGGGCACAATGTGGGTGAAGTTCAAGAAACCTGTATTCGGTGGCGATCGTCCCAAGGAGCTCGAAGCACACCATAGCAACGATGCTTCGAATGCCAGCTGGAACTTCGTGGGCAATCCCTATACCAGCTACTACAACATCACCGACGAGGACTTCTCATCGCCCATCACCATCTGGAACGGTACCAGCTATGTGGCTTACCGTCCTGGCGATGACGACTATCACCTGCAGCCCTTCGAGGCGTTCTTCGTGCAGAAGCCTGAGGGTGCCGATGCAATAGCCTTCAATGCCGAAGGTCGCGAGACATATCGTCAGAGCGTAGCCGTGGCAGCCTCAAATGCCAGAGTGCGCAAGGAAATGGGTATCAGCGCCGAGCGCCGAATCTTAAACCTGGGTATCAGCAACAACGACACCGCGCTGACCGACCGCACCCGTCTGGTGTTCAACCAGAAGGCACAGCGTGCCTACGAAATGGAATGCGACGCTGCCAAGTTCCTGAGCGATGAGACACTGATTCAGATCTATTCTATAGAGAACGGCACACAGATGGCCATCAACGAGCGTCCCGTGGAGGGCGACATCCGTCTGGGTTATGTGGCAGCCAAGAAGGGTAGCTACACCATCACTGCTCCCCGCATGGATGTGCCTGTGACTTTGGTGGACAACGAGTTGGGTATCAGCTTTGACCTGTCGTTGGGTGGTTACACCTTCGAGACCAAGAAGGGTGCCAACGACAAACGCTTCACCCTGCGCTTCACCGGCGATGCCACTTCCATCCTGGATATCACCGAGGAGACCGGCGTGGCTATCGGTTTGCAGGAAGGTGGTGTGAACCTGGGCGGTGTGGAGAACACCACAGTGCGCATCTATGGCGTGAATGGTATGCTGGTTGGCGAATACACCGCTAATGGTTTCGTGGCTCTGCCCTCTGGCACCTATGTTGTGACCGTAGGCCAGAAGAGTGCCAAAGTTAATGTCAAGTAATCATCATAGTTGCGAAAGAATACTATGACAAAGAGAATATTAAGCATCGCTTGTGCCCTGCTGCTGCTCGTTTCGGGCAGCATGCAGGCGCAGGGCGATTACAATCCCCAACTGCCACCCGACCCGACGACTCCGAAGCCTCCTGTGGTCAAGTACGAACTCACGGCGGTGTGCAACCCAACGGCGGCAGGCTCTGCCAGTGGTAAGGGCAGCTATGTGGCTGGCACTACGGTGAAGGTGTCCACCTCGGCAAATGCCGAATACACCTTCAGCCACTGGGAACTGAATGGCGAACGCTACGAGGCAGCAACGGGCACAAGCTTCAACTATGTCACCGTGGCTGGCCCCATGAACTTTGTGGCGGTGTACAAATACACTCCCA